>DASYQV010000119.1:0-34796 GCA_036005125.1 Vicinamibacterales bacterium | reverse complement strand
GCCAGCCAGCCACGAACGATCCGGTAGATGAACCAGAGTCCGACAAGGCCGAGCGGCAGCCACGCGATCAGCAGGCCGATGCCCAGGGTCACGACAACGAACAACAGGCACACAGAGACCCACAGCAAGCCGTACCAGAACGTACGGATCTGCCACCGGAAATGCGACTCCAGCCACGTGCCGCGCGCGTCGCTGCGCTTCACGTAATTCAGAATCACCGCGATGATCGACGGCCAGCCGGTAAGGAATGCGCCGACGACGGTCGCGGCGCCGAGGATCCCCGTAAGCAGGCTGAACGCATGCAGTGCGTAGATGATCTGTGTCCACGTAACGAGAGAGCTCGGAGCCAATCCCTCGACCTCCGCGGCTGGCGTCTGACGCGCGGGCACGTCCATATTATTCACGATTCGTGATTCATGATTCTTGATCATTCTTGATTTCCGATCGGAACCCCAATCGAGAATCAAGAATCAAGAATCAAGAATTGAGAGTTACTCCTGGCTGCGCGTGCTCGGCAGGGCTCGAATCGTGCGGACGAACGCGCGGACGTCATCGGTCCATAGCTTCGGTTGCTCGATCGCCGGAAAGTGCCCCCCCTGCGGCATCGTCGTGAAGTGGACGATGTTGAATCGAGCTTCGGCTGCCTTGCGCGCCTCGGCCGTGTTCGTCGCGATCGCCGTTCCGCGCCGGTCGTACTGCGTCGGGAAAGCGCCGCACCCGGTTGGAACCGTCACACGACCGTCGGGCCGCGCGATCAGTGTGGGAGCGAGGCCTCCGCCCATATGACGGCTCTCGAAGTAAAGCCGCGCTGACGAGGTCCCGCTGTTCGTGACCCAGTAGATCATGACGTTGGTCAGCAGATCGTCTTTCGTGTAGACCTTCTCCAGATCGCCGTTGTGGTCGCTCCATCCGTGCCACTTCTCGACGATCCAGGACGCGAGGCCAACAGGTGAGTCGCTCAATCCGTGCCCCAGCGTCTGCGGTTTCGTCGCCTGAATCTCCTGATATCCCAGGTTGTGAGCGGCGTTGACGAGGGCGTTCACGCCCGTGACCGACGGCGAGGGAGTGCCGCTGGTCGGTGCGGGCGCCGGCGCGCCTCCGCAGCCGGCCAGATGGAGACCGGCGACATGTGCGGGATCGTTGAGCGCCAGGCGGTTGGCGATGACATTGCCCCAGTCGCTGCCGTGCACGACATAGCGTGCGTAGCCGAGTCGCGCCATCAACGGGGCCCACATGCGCGCGATCCGTTCCGGGCTATATCCTCTTTCCCGCGGCTTGCCCGAGAACCCGTATCCGGGCATCGAGGGGATGACGACGTGGAAGCTGTCCTCGGCACGTCCTCCGAACGCTGCCGGATCGGTGAGCGGGCCGATGACCTTCATGTACTCGACAATCGAGCTCGGCCATCCATTGAGGAGCAGCAGCGGCATCGCGTTCGGGTTCTTCGACCGCTGGTGGATGAAGTGAACGTCGACCCCGTCGAGCGTCGTCTTGAACTGATCGAGCTCGTTCAGCTTCTTCTCCTGCGCCCGCCAGTCGTACTTGTCACGCCAATAGTCGACGAGGCGCTTGAGATAGGCGAGATTCGTGCCGTAGTCCCACTCGACGTCCTGGAGCTCGTCCGCGAAGCGCGCCTGCGACAACCGCTGCTTCAGATCCGTCAGCACCGCGTTGGGGACCTGAATCTTGAACGGCGTGATGGCGTCCGCGGCGCGCTGCGCGTGCAGCGTCGGCACGACCGCAAGAATGGCCGCCACGAACACGACAGCCGGGATGCGCCGAAGACTCATGGAACTCATGTTCGACCTCCGATCCGTTTTTCTGCAGACCGTACGGCCTTGACGACTACGTACCCAGCACGGGCTGGACGCCTTCATCGGCCGTTTGTCGGATGGCGTTTGTGAACCTGGCGAACACGGCGCCGAGCGGATGGCCGGGAACCGGGCTGGCCGCGTTACCCAGCCCGCGCTCGGCGGCCGGCATCAGCGCATCGAACGCCGCCTCGCCGCAGTGGAACCCGAGACGACGATAGCTTTCGAACTGCGGCTCATCGAAAAACTGGTCGACGGTCGACTGTTGTGGAAAGGTGTCGTGGCCGTACGCGTATTGCCGGACGTCGAGCGGGTTGTTGAGGACCAGTGACGGTTTGATGAGGACGATATACCCCACCGTGTCCGACGGCGTGGGATCGTCGATGTCGAGCAGGTGCTGGTCGTTGTAGTGGATGGTTCCGACCACGAACGCCGTCTTCGAGAGACGCTCCGGCGACGTGCGCTCGATGCGCAGTCCGTCGATGCGCAGGTCGATCTCCGCGCCGAAGTCGATCCGGCACAGCCGCACCAGCTCCCCCACGTCGGCAAAGGTCCGCAAGGGATCGGCGCCGCAGTCGACGGCGACGATATGCCGGCAGCCACGCTCGACGAGCGCGTGGACGGCGGTGTTGTCGAAGTGCCCGCCGTCGGAAAGGAAGCAATACGACGCCTTGTCAGTCGTACGCGAGAGGAACTCGTTGAGCGTGTAGAAGGCCCAGAATCGCGCCTGGCGCGATCGCTCCGCGCCGGCTCCAGGCGTGGGCGCCCAGAAGCCGAGGCGGACATTGAAGAGCGTCATGAGCATCGCCATCGCGGCGCCAAGGGTCTGCGACCCCACGTTGGGACTTGCCGCCGCGCCGGACACCGCCACTGCCGTGCCCAGGGTCAATTCGCCGCCCACGTAATCACGCGTGGGGGTGAAGTTGCACCGGTGCGATCCGCAGAAAAGCTTCGAGAACAGGAACGGCGCAGCCATGCGCTGCACGGCGCCCACCTTGCTGTCGCCAACGAGGTTCAGCGTCGCGTTCACGAGGTGGTACGGCATCCCGCGGCTCGAATTCTCCAGATCCTGCAGCTTCATGTCATCCCCCTCCACTGCATCGTCGATGAGCACACCACGATCGAGCCGCTTCGGGTTGGACGCACCGAGATAGCCTCGAACCAGGCGTGCTCTGTAAAACGTATGAAGCGAAAGGGCGTTGGGATCGGTGGACCAGCCGACGGCGAGCACCCAGGTGGACAGGACTGCGAGGAGTGCGATACCGGCCAGCGCCGGTGACGCGGGCGGCCATCCACGCAGGGCCGCCACGGTCCAGCACGCGCTGACGATTGACGAGAACGCGAGGAGCCAGAGCGCCTTGCGGCGCTGGCCTTCACCGAGCCGCGAATACGTGATGGCGCCGAGGGCGAGCGAGAAGATCAGCGCCAGGGACATCAGCGGGCCCATCACCTGGGACACGTCACGGGAAACGCCAGCGGCCCCCAGCGTCATCGAGGCCGATACGATGAAGATCACCGAGAACAGCACGGAAGCCATCGGCCACGCCGGAATCGACTTGCCGTTCTCCCTCAGAGTGGTCCGCTCGTCATCGGTTGTGATCAGAGCCGAGAAGCGGGCAGCCATCATCCAGAAGCTGAACGTCGCGAAGATCAGAAGGACCCACCGTCGAAGGTCGGTGCCGAGGAGTGGCCAGACGAGGCCAGCCATCGTGCCCGCTGCGGCTCCGCACATCCCCACGAGGACCGCCATCGCAGGAAACCGGCGGAACACCTGAATCCAACTGGCCTCGCACGTGGCGTACACCCATGCGATGAGCACGCCGAGCAGATTGATGAACACCACCGCGTTGAACACGGCGCCATCGGAGAGAACTGCCGTAATCGCCGAGCGTCCGGCGCCCGCAAGCGCGATGAGCAGCGTGACCAGGAGCAGAGGCGGCGCAATCGCGAACAGGATGCGGGTCGACAGGGACCGGTTGGTCGTGTGAGTGTCGGCGCCGGCCGAGGGCGACATCTTGAACGCCGCATACCCGGCGGAGAGCACGCTTCCGAGGAGCGCGATCCAGCCTCCGGCCACCGCAACGGCCGACCCGACGCCGATGCGGGCGAGCGGAAGAACGAAATGGCCCAGCCCGCCGGCCACCAGCAACAGCGTCACCAGGGATCCGTACATCACGAGGTGCTGCTGGACCTCCGCGATCTGGTTTCTCAACACGGCGCGGTCGCTGCTTTTCGTGGCGAGCCTCGCGCGATCGGCGAGATAGCGCCGGACGAAGAGCGCCGCAGCGACCACGAGCCAGAGCGCGATGCTGACGATCGTCCAGCGGTTGGACGATCCGCCTCTCGGAACGAGCGCCGCCAGCAGGATCATCGTCGCGACGCCGCCGATGTTCGGCACGCTGGGCTTTGCGCCCTGGATCCACAACCAGGGGACCGTGACGAGGCCGAGCGCAACCAGCGCGCCGATCACGAGAGGACCTGCTGAGGCGCTCCACACGCCGAGAAGCCTCACGATTTCGTCGAGCGTTCCGTCCGCTCCCGTGATGAGCTGCGGGTCGAGGACGAGAAACAACGTCTGGGCGCCGATCACGGCGGCGAAGAGGAACGGCAACAACACGAGCCACGTCAGGACGAGGTTTCGCCCTATGACGGTGATCGCTCGCCACGTGTCCCAGCTGAACGCGCCGTGACGCGGAATCAGATAATTCGAATGCATCCGCAGATGTTCGAGGAGCGGATGCTCGCGGTCGGGACGTCTTTCCGTTCTCGCGGGAGGAAACACCGAGTGCGCGTACTTGGGTGGCGCGACCGGATCGGCGGGTCGAGGGTCCGATGGACGGCTCATGAGCGCCGACCACCAGCTTCCAATGAAACCGCCGCCAGATACCGTGGAGACGTAGTCGAACAACCGAAGCCCGCCGTGCTTCTCGATCGCCTGCAGGACGCCGAGGCAGAACGTCGCGCTGCGAATGCCTCCGCCGGAGAGCGCCAGCGCCACCGGATTGCGCGCATCGGGCCGCTCTTTGTTCCCCTGCCGTCTGGCGGTGATGATCGACTCACGCTCCGCCGCAAGCACCTGCGCGCGAACGGCCGTCCGGCTCGATCTCGCCGGCGCGGGTGTGATATCGCCGTCGGGTACCGAAGGGTTCTTCTCCATACGGGCTCCTGGCTGGGGGACGGCGACAGTCTACTGGAACACCTCGAGGTTTCAAGGCCAAGACCGACCCGAGGGGCAACTATCGTGAATGAGCCAGGACCAGAGGGACGTACGTAGGCCGGGTCTTCAGACCCGGCCCATGCGCCGCATCTAAAGATGCGGCCTACGAAAGAGTGTACGCGGGCGAAAAAGCGTACGTTCGTAGCCCGCTAAGAGGCGTACTTCTTGATCCACGCGACGGTGAGCGGCCAGGCCTCCAGCGATGCCCGCATGTTCGCCCCGTTATTGCCGCTCTGGGCGCGCAGGAAGCCGTGCGCGGCGCCCTCGTACACGTGCGGCTCGAATGTCTTACGGAGCTCCTTCATCTTTGCCTGCGTTGCCGCGATGGTGTTTCCGATGCGTGCGTCCTCTTTCAGGCCGCCGTACAGGCCGAGCACCGGCGCCTTGATGTTGGTGAGCGCGGCCCCCGGCACGAACGGCGGTGGCGGAGCGCCCGGAGCAGCCGGAGGCGCATCGTTCGGCGCGGATCCGTAGTACACGACCGCCGCATTCAGCGCCGCCTCGTTCGCCGCGAGCGCAAAGCTCTGACTGCCGCCGAAGCAGAATCCAACGCTTGCGGTCTTGCCATTCGACCTCGGGAGCTTGAGGCTCCATTGCCGCGCGGCCTTCAGCTTCGCCATCATCTCGCCGGGTGGCGTCGCCAGGGTGGCCTGCACGGCCTCCTGCTGGCTCGCGAACGCTCGCGTGTCCCCGCCGTTTGCCCCGCGGTTGGCCAGGAGATCAGGCGCAACGGCAATGAAGCCCTCGGCGGCCACCTGATCGGCGACGCCGCGGATCCAATCCGTCAGGCCGAACACCTCCTGGATCACGATCACGACGGGCACTTTCCCCTGGCCTTGCGGCTGAACTACCCACGTCCTCATCGGTGTGCCGCTGACATCGATCGTCACGAACTCGCCCTTGCGGGGCGACGCGGCCAGCCGCGCGGGCGCGCCCTCGTTGTCGGCAGGCAGCTTCAAGTTGGATGGAGCCGCCGGGGACTGGACGCCGGCCGCAGCCAGGCGCATTTCATCCAGTGCGTGACCTGCGTGAATGTCACCGGCCGCGGCCATCGCCGCGATGTGCTCGGCGGCGGCGTTGACGTGTGTGGTGTGAAGCAGGCCGGATGCATGCGCCACGGTTGGAGCCGATCTCTGGCTGATCACGATCGCCGCGACCGTCGCGACGGCCGCGAGCGTGATGAGCACCACCCTGGTCGTTCGATGCATATTCATCCTCTCGAATGAGAAATTCGCCGTCCACTCTACAACCAGCGCGTCACAAAGGGAATAACCGGAGACGATGTGTTATAGGATCCTTCGACCGTGCAGCTCGGGGTCCCCGCCGCGCGTTCTTCAGCGCGGTGGGGTGGAGGCCGGGGTCCCCGCCGCGCGTTCTTCAGCGCGGTGGGGTGGAGGCCAGGGTCCCCGCGGCGCGTTATTCAGCGCGGTGGGGTGGAGGAGTCGACGATGATGATGACAAGGATCTGGCAGCTCGTTCTGATCGCGTGCGTGCTGGCCGTGCCGGCCGCCGCTCAGCAGTCACCCACCGATCCGCTGGCGTCAGCGCTCAAACGACAGTGGGATGGCATTGCTCTCAACCTCAAGGAATCTGCCGAAGTGGTTCCGGAATCGCAATACGGCTTCCGGCCTTCACCTGACGTGCGGACGTACGCAGGTGAGATGGGACACGCCGCCAACACACACTATTTCTTCTGCTCCAGGATCAAGGGCGAGGCCAACCCCAACAAGGTTGACTACGAGAAGGAGACGAACAAGGACGTCCTTGTCAAGGCGGTGATCGCCTCGAACGACTACTGCTCGTCGATCATCAACGGAGCCACCGACAAGTGGCTGATGGAAATGGTCGGCCAGGGGGCGCAGGCGCAACCGCGAGCTGCGGTGCTCGCCGCGCACATCGCGCACTCGAACGAAACTTACGGCACGGTGGTGCCTTACATGAGGATGAGCAAGATAGTGCCACCGTCCACGGCGCGCGCGATGAAGATGAAGAAATAGGCAGGCGTGTATCACATTCACGACACGGCCGATGATCCCCCCGCGCCTTGACTGGTTCACGAACAGCAGATAGTGTTCGACGGGTAGGGGGGTTCATGAATCGAGCCAGACTGTCTGCCGTTCACGGCCTGATTGCACTGCTTTTTCTATTCATCACTCCACATCTCAGCCTCGCACAAACGACCGGTATTGCAGGGGTCGTACGAGACACATCCGGCGGCGTGCTGCCCGGCGTCACCGTAGAAGCCTCGAGCCCGGCACTCATCGAGAAGGTTCGCACGGCGGTTACCGACACTCAGGGTCTCTACCGGATCGTGGACCTGCGCCCCGGCGTCTACACCGTCACGTTCTCGCTGCCGGGATTCACCACGGTCAAGCGCGACGGAATCGAGCTGCCCGCCTCGTTCACGGCCACCGTGAACGCCGATCTCACCGTCGGCGGCGTGCAGGAGTCGATCACGGTGACAGGGCAGAACCCGACGGTCGACACCCACAACGTGGTTCAGCAGCGCGTGCTCAACGAGGAGGTCCGGGAGGCGCTGCCGACGGCGCGGTCGCTGCAGACGATGGCGGCGGCGACGATTCCCGGGATGGTTGCAACGGCCACCAACCGGCCGTCGGGCCAGGACGTCGGCGGCACGTCCGGCGAACGCGGCCAGGTGATGATTCACGGCAGCCGGCCCGGCGACATGACCATCCAGCTCGATGGTCTGTCGTGGAACCTCGCGCTCGCACAGGGGGCCGCCCAGGGGTTCACGCTGAACCCCGCCGAGGCGCAGGAATTCGTCTACGAAACCGGCGCCATCGCGGCCGAGACGATGACCGGCGGCGTGCGCGCGAACGTGATCCCGAAAGAGGGCGGCAACCGGTTCAACGGCTCCTTCTTCGGGTCGTATACGAGCGGCGATCTGCAGAGCAACAATCTGACCGACGCCCTGCGCGCACAAGGTCTGCAGTCAGCGAACCCGATCGAGGCGCTGTACGATTGGAACCTGTCGGCCGGCGGCCCGGTCCGTCAGGACAAGCTCTGGTTTTTCGCCTCGTTCCGCTACTGGGGCCAGCGGGAACAGGTGACGGGGATGTTCCGCCCGATCGATCCGCTGTCCTTCACGTTCAATCCGCGGCTCGGAGCGGCCGGGAACGTCGACCTCAGCCGGCCGGCCATCTACGATTCATGGGTACGCTCGTACAGCCTGCGCCTCACATGGCAGGCGACGGAGAAACACAAGTTCAGCGTGTACGGCGCGCACCAGCCGCGGACGCAGAATCCGCAAGCTGTCAGCGGGACCCGCTCGTTCGAAGCCGCGATGCTGAGTCCCTCGAAGCTCGGTCGCATGATTCAGGCGTCATGGAAGGCGCCACTCACCTCACGGCTTCTTGCCGAGGCCGCGTTCGCGAGCCCCTATAACTCGACGCCCGAGCACGCGACCGCTCCGTGGATTACCCCCGACACCATCTCCGTGACCGACATCGGCACGGGCCTGACGTATCGAGCTGCGCCCACGTACTGGGTCCCCTACTACTACCAGCCGAGCGCCAAAGCGGCGATTTCGTACGTGACCGGCTCGCACGCGGCGAAGTTCGGCCTGGATGTCAACTGGGGCTCAGTCCTGAACGACAACCAGCGCACGAACGGCGGGATGACGTACACGCTGCAGAACGGCGTTCCACGGTCGATCACGCAGATTCTGTCGCCGCGCAACGAGCGCGAGCGCTTCCGCAGCGTAGCCTTCTACGCGCAGGATCAGTGGACGATCGGACGTCTCACGGCCACCGGCGGCGTCCGTGTGGACACGCACACCGAGAGCGTGCCCGTGCAGCAGAGCGGACCGGGACCATTCGTGCCGTTTCAGATGTGGCCCGAGGTCGAGAAAGTGCCGGACTGGCGCGACGTCTCGCCCCGCGTCGGCGTCGCCTACGATCTGTTCGGCAACGGCCGGACAGCCGTGAAGGCGACGTTCAGCCGGTACCTCGTGCGCGACAACACGCTGTTTGCGTTTCAGAACAACCCCCTGCTCTTCAACGCGACCGCCACCCGTGTCTGGACCGATGCGAACGGGGACTTCATCACCCAGGAGTCGGAGCTCGGTCCACCGTCGAACCGCAACTTCGGCACGGCCATCCCGACGACCGTCGTCGACGACGCGATCCGGGATGGGTGGCACGTGAGACCCGCGAACTGGGAGTTCTCTACCGGAGTGCAGCACGAGATCCTGCCGCAGGTGTCTGCCCAGGTCGCTTATTTCCGCCGGGCGTACCAGAACTTCTTCGTCACCGACAACAGGGCGGTGACGCCCGCGGACTACGATCAGTTCTGCATCACCGCGCCGGTGGACACGAGGCTCCCGGGCGGCGGCGGCAACCAGATCTGCAGTCTGTACGATCTCAACCCGTCGAAGCTCGGGCTGGTGGACAACCTCCGCACGTCTTCCGATTCGTACGGAACGATGAAGGAGACGTTCAACGGGATCGACGTCTCCGTGAACCTCCGGCTGCCGCACCGGTCGCAGATCACGGGCGGGCTCAGCAAGGGCACCAGCTTCAACGTCGGCAACTCGCTCACAAACTCGACCGAGAGCTGCTTCGTCATCGACAGTCCCGCCAAGCTGCGGCTCGACAACCCGCCGATCCTTCCTCCCAGCGGACCGACCGGGACCACGAGCCCGCAGGGGTACTGCGCCGTCAACGTGCCCTGGCTGACGCAGGTCAAGCTCATGGGAACGGTCGGCCTGCCGGCCGGCATTGATTTCGGCGCGACGTTCCAGAGCACTCCCGGTCCGGAGATCCAGGCCAACTACACGGTGAACAGCTCGCAGGTCATCGGACTCGGCCGGAATCTCACGTCGGGTACTGCGACCATCGCGCTCATCGAGCCGGCGACCGTCTTCGGCGATCGGATCTATCAGCTGGACATCCGCGCCACGAAGGCGTTCCGGTACCGCGGGGTTCGCTTCCGGGGCCTGCTCGACATCGGCAACGTGCTCAACGCGAGCACGGTCCTGCTGCAGAACAATACGTACGGGCCCAACTGGCTGCGGCCGGCATTCATCATTCCCGGGCGTCTGTTCAAACCGAGCGTTCAGATTGATTTTTAGTATGCGCCACACATTCATTGCATCGTTCTGCGCCGTCGCGGTCGCCGCGGCGGTCATAATCGCCAACCCTGTTACCGTCGGCGGGCAGTCGGCCGTCGCGACGAGCCACACGTCGTCGGCGCGAGACGTGCCCCGCATGCCGGACGGCCAGCCGGACCTGCAGGGCACGTGGCTGAACTTCGACAGCACGCCGCTCGAGGCGCCCAGCCCCGAGGACGCAGCCCGTCTCAAGGCGCTTGCCGAGTGGTTCCCCGGGATCGACGCTCCGAAACGCCAGATACAAGGGCCCAACCCGTCGCCGGAGTTCTCCGACACCAACGTGAAGCGAACCGCTCCACGGCGGTCGATCGTCGTCGATCCGCCGTCGGGACGCGTGCCGCTCCTGCGCCAGGCCGAGGAGAAGCGGGCGAAGAATCTGGCGCGCCTGACCGACTCATGGGAGTACTTCACGCCGTGGGAGCGGTGCATTACCCGGGGCGTTCCTGGCGGAATGTTTCCGGCGGGCTACAACAACGCGTATCGCATTTTTCAGACGCGCGATTACGTCGCGATTCTCTACGAGATGATCCACGAGCCCCGCATCATCCCGCTGGACGGGCGTCGGCATGTCAACGCGAACATCCGCCTGTGGAACGGCGACTCGCGCGGTCGCTGGGAGGGCAACACGCTCGTCGTCGAGGTCACGAACTACCGCGACGAGGAGGTCGGCGCCACGGCAACCGGCATCGCGACGACGGCGACCTTGAAGGGCGTGCCGCAGACAAAGGCGATGCGCGTGGTCGAACGCTTCACGCGTGTCGACGCGAACACGTTGCAGTACGAGGCGACGATCGAGGATCCCGGCGTGTACAGCGGGCCCTGGAAGGTCATGATGCCGCTTACCCGGGCCGACGACTACGGCCTGTTCGAGTACGCGTGCCATGAAGGCAATTACGGGTTGCCGAACTCGCTGAGCGGATCGCGCGCACAGGGCCGGTGAATACAGGCTTCCGGCATCAGGCTTCGGGCTCCGGGCTTTGGAACGAACACGATGACCAAAAAAGATCAGGACCCTCGCATCAGTAGAAGGAAGTTCCTTGTCAGGACGGGCGCGGCCGGTGTTGGCGCGACCGCGCTCACCGGTCTCGCCACACAGACCGGCAACGCCGACGTTCCCAAATGGAATCGCACGGCCGACGTCGTCGTCGTCGGATCGGGCGCGTCGGGGCTGCCCGCCGCGATTCGCGCTCGGGATCTGGGCGCATCCGTCATCGTGGTCGAAGAGAACACCGATATCGGCGGACACGGCATCATCAGCCAGGGAAACGTCTCGCTCGGCGGCGGCACACCCATGCAGAAGAAGTTCGGCATCGAGGATTCCCCGGACCAGGTGTATCTGGAGAACACGAAGCCGGAGCACGTGCACACGAGGTACAACGATCGCGCGGTCGTGCGCGCGTTTGCCGATCACAACCTGGAGGCCTACGATTTTCTGGTCGCCAACGGGGTGGTCTTCGTCGAGACGCGGCCGATCCGCGTTCCTGCCGAAGGCCCGATGACCCTGCGGCGGCAGACAGCCCGGCCGTGGTCGCAGGACCTGAAGGAGACGATCAACAACACCGCCGGCTCCGGCGTGATGCGGCCGCTCGAGAAGAGCGCGCGCGCCAAGGGTGTCGAGATCCTGCTGCGCCACCGGATGACGAGGATCGTCCGGCAGAACGGGACGTCCGGCCGGGTGCTCGGCGTCGCGGTCAAGAACCTGAAGGACAACTCGGTCGTCAACATCCGGGCGAGACAGGCGGTGATTGCCTGCACGGGCGGGTCGAGCAGCAATCTCGTTATCCGGACGATCTACGACCCGAGGCTCACAGAGGAATACCAGGTCGGCTGCGAACCGTACTCGCGGCAGTCGGGCGATGCCGAGCAGCAGGGGATGGCGATCGGGGCGTCGCTCGGATCGACATCCAACATGCGGACCGAATCGTACCTGCAGCTCACGAAGCCGACCTTCATCGGCTGCCGGTACGGATACGACCGCTGGAAGCCGGGCGGCCCGTTCTTCGAGCAGGCGGGCGCTTCGGGCATCTCTGTCGCGGATTATCAGGATGTGATCTGCGTGGACATGCTGGGCAAGCGCTTCTACGACGAGATGGTCGGGACCCATCTCTTCAACACTGATGGCCGTCCCGACCCGGTGTTCGTCTATCTCGCGGCGGCGCTGTCGAGCGCTGTGATCGAGGTCAACCGCGTCAAGCAGCGCGGCGGCGGGCCCATCTGGGCGATCTTCGACGCGGATGCGGTCGCGCGCGAGAAATGGGATCCGAGGCCGCCGTTCGTCGACACCGCGAACGGCTACTTCTTCAGCGCGGACACGCTCGCGGAGCTGGCGCGCAAGCTGACCGGCAACAAATATCAGAAGGTGCCGATGCCGCCGGCCGCGCTTCAGGAGACGGTCACGAAATACAACTCGTATGTCGACACGGGCAAGGACCCGGACTTCAACAAGCCGACGCCGAAATACAAGATTCAAACGCCGCCGTTCTACGCCGCGTGGGCGACGCCGATCCTGCACGACACGTATACAGGTCTCCGTGTGAACGAGAAATTCCAGGTGATGGACGTCTTCGGCCAGGTGATTCCCGGCTTCTACTGTGCGGGCGAATCCGCTGCGGGGTTCGCACTGCACGGTCTGGGGCGTGCGATCGTGGGTGGCTATATCGCTGCCACCAACGCCGCCAAGGAGAGTAAGCAGCGGACATGAAGGCCACGGCTCGGGCGCATCAGACGAACCTCTACCTGAGCCAGGCTGTTCCGCCCGAAATCGAGGCAGGCACCTTCATCTCGATCAAGGTGAAGGCCTCGTGTCCCCGCGGGTGCGACCTGCGGGGAACGCATGTCGACGTCGTGACCGCGGATGAGGTCGTCGCGACCGGTGAGCTCGTTCATCACGACGGAGGGCGCAACGAGACGGGGACGATCGAGCTTCCCGTTCCAAGTCATGTCGGCGAGCACGCGTGGAGCGTGCGGCTCGCCCGGCACGAGTCGGTCGGCGTCCTCCACGAAGAAAGCTCGATCCCGCTTGCTTTCAAGACCATCCCGCATACGTTCAGCGTGGCCGTGTGGGACGTGCCGTCGGCCGTCCCGATCGGTCGCGCGTTCCACGTCAAAGTCGGCGTGCACTGTTCGTCGGCCTGCCGCCTGGCCGGGCGGCTCGTCGGCATCCTCGATGAGGAAGGCAGGAGGGTTGGCGAGGCGAGGCTGGGCGACACGCCGTGGCCTGGCTCGACCTCGCTGTACTGGGCAGCCATCGAGCTGACCGCGCCGGAAACCGAAGGCGTGTCGATGCGGTCTGTTGCCTTCGCCGACAACGAAACGGAGCCGCCGCACGAGGCCGTGCCGGCAGGCTTCACCTTTCGCGTCGACAAGGCGCCGGAACACAGCGTGACGGCCAGGGTCGTTGAACAGCAAACCGGAGCTGGCGTCCCGGACGTCGAGGTCCGGTTGGGACGATACGCGACGATGACCGACGAACACGGCGTCGCGAGCATCGCGCTGCCGACGGGGACTTTCGAGGTGACGATCCGGAAGGACGGTCTGCAGGCTCAGCCGCTCACCGTCGCCGTGAACGGTGACGTCGCGCTCGACATCGAAGCGGTCACCGTCCCCACGCGAGCGGAGCTGGACGCAAGGATCTTCGACGATTATCCGTGGGGGTGAGAAACGTAGGTCAAAGGGCAAAAGTCAAAGGGCAAAGGTGAGGTCAAAAGTCTAGGCGTAGGTTTCAGGTGTAAGTGTCAGGTGTAAGTGTCAGGTGCTGAAACCTGCACCTCTCACCTTTCACTTAGACCTGAAGCCTACACCTTTGACCTGACTTTTGCCCTTTGCCCTTTGCCCTTTGACCTTTGACCTTCTGGTGACCTGCGGGGTCCGACGAGTGATCACGGCACCTTGATTGACAGCGGCACCATCGTCTCGCCCCAGTGCAGACGCAGGACCGCGTCTTTGCCCTCGACAATCGGAAAATAGAACGCCAGCACTTCCATGTGGGGCCCGCGCTCCGGGCGCACGTCGAGGCGGAGCGCGTCCTGCGATTCGCCGGGATACGGCGTGTGATAGACGTTTGCCGCCTTGTTGAAGATCACGGTCCACTGCTCCGTCCGCGGGACGGCCCACACACTGTACTTGCCGGCAGCGAGCGGCCGATCGTTGATGTGCACGTCGCGCGTCAGCGCGATCGCGGTGGCCTGATCGGCGCCGGGATTCCACACCTGATCGAACGGCACGAGCTTGCCGAAGAGCTCCCGACCGCGGGCGACGGGACGACTGTACGTAATCGTGATTTCCGTGTTGGCCACGCGCTGGGACACGGCCGCGGCCTGGCTCTTGCTGACCTTCTCCAGCGGAATGATGTCCAGAGGCGCGGCGGCCAGTGCCGTCTCGCCACGCAGCGGATCCGCCATCGGCTTGACCTCACGCCCCGGATCGCGCTGGCAAGCCTGCAGCACGAGCAGCGACCCGACGATTGTCGCGAGCAGCACTCTCTGCATGGAGTCTCTCCTTGCGAATCGTGTCTTGGAATAGTCGCGATCCTCCGCGTTCAATCGCAATATCATCGAATCCTGAAACAGGCCGGCGAACATGTTGCCATTCACGAAGACGGCCGGGTATCCAAACATCTTTCGCGATTCAACTCCCGGAAGGCCCTCGACCGCCCGCCCGAACTGCTGAATCAGTGCATCCGGCGCGCGCCGCCACTTCGGCATGGCGGCTCGCTGTGGTTTCCTCGCCATCGCACGTCTCCGCACGGACTGCTTGACCGGTTCACAGCCCGCGGTTGGCGGCCGCGCTGTTCAGCGACGAACGATCGACGGCGATCAGCTCGTCGTGCGGACGTACTTGTTGAACCAGGCGATGGTCCGCTTCCACGCCGCGTCGGCCGCCGCCTTGTTGTAGCGCTGCGGCGTCGCGTCGTTGTTGAAGCCGTGTACGGCGTTTGGATAGATGTGGCCCTCGTACGTCACGTGCGCGGCCTTCAACGCGGCCTCGTACTCCGGCCACGCGTCCACCAGGCGCTTGTCCTCGCTGCCGTGATGCACGAGCACCGCGGCCTTGATCTTCGACACCTCCGCCGCGGGCGCCGCGGAGCCGTAGAACGGCACGGCGGCCTGCAGGTCGCTGCCCATCCGCACCGCCAGCGTGTTCGCGACGCCGCCGCCGAAGCAGAACCCGGTCACGCCGAGGCGTCCGGTGCTGTCGGGGCGATTCTTCAGCCACACGGCTGCCGCGTACATATCCTCCGTGATCTTCGCGCGATCGAGCTTCTGGAACAGTGCCCCGCCCTTCTCGTCATCGCCGGGATAGCCGCCGAGCGACGTCAAGCCGTCGGGCGCGAACGCCATGAAGCTCTCGAGCGCGAGCCGGCGGGCGATGTCCTCGATGTGCGGGTTCAGCCCGCGGTTCTCGTGGACGACCAGGATGGCGGGCAACCGCTGCATGCCCGCGCTCGCCGGCCGCACGAGGTAGCCCTTGATGCTTCCGTTGCCGTTCGGCGACGGCACGGTGGCGTACTCCGTCTTCAGACGCGGGTCGGCCGGCGAGACCTGCTGCGCCGCGGCGTAGTTCGGCATCAACTGTTCCACCATGGCCGCGGCCGCCGCGGTGGAGACGGCGAGCCTGGTGATGCGATCCATGAACGCGCGACGGTCGATCTGACCGTGGATAAAGAGGTTGTAGGCGTCGATCGCCTCGCCCGGCAGTTTTTTTGGCTCCATGCGCGTGCTCCTCGTGAATATGCAAGGATTCCTGGCCGTGCGGTGCGGAGGATATCACGGTCGCGGCCGGGAGCTTCCTGAACCGGCTCTGGTCGAAAACGCACCGGTCTCGTGCGATCATACGTGTGCCTGCGGGGCACAGATGGTTGACCTGATCGAAACGAATCCAATCCCGACGGGAAGGCGTCGTGTCGCGGCACGTTTGATGACGGTCCTGGTCACGCTGGCGGTGCTGCTCTCACTCGTGGCACCGTCGGCGGCGCAGCGCCGCCGGTTCTTCTACGGCTGGGACGAGACCGTCAGGAACGCGCCCTATGACGCGAAGTTCACGTTCGTGCGCGTGCGCTATCGGCCCACACCCGGCGGCTACTGGGCCGGCGGCATGCCCTCCTGGGTGCACGGGTACCCGCTCGCCGAGCAGAACCTCATGAAGATCATGAAAGAGATCTCCCTGCTCGACGCGCACGTCGACGACATCAACGTCGTCACGCTCGATGATCCGCAATTGTTCGAATACCCCATCGCCTACATCATCGAGGTCGGCTGGTGGGCGCCTACGCCGAAGGAAGCCAGCGCGCTCCGGGCGTTTCTCCTGAAGGGTGGTTTCCTGATCGTCGACGACTTCAAGCCGCCGGGCTGGCGTGGGCTGCCGGGCGGTGGCTGGGAGCCGTTCGCCGCGGCGATGAATCACGTGCTGCCGGAAGCAAGATTCTTCGACATGGATCTCGACGATCGGATCTTTCACTCGTTCTTCGAGATTCCGGCAAGCCTCCTCGCCGATTTCCCTCAGGCGTACAACTACGGCAAGCCCGTTTTCCGCGGCATCTACGAGGACAACGATCCGCGGAAGCGCTTGATGGTCATCATCAACTACAACACCGACGTCTCACAGTTCTGGGAGTGGTCCGGTCGCGGTCTGCGGCCGTTCGACGACACGAACGACGCGTACAAGCTCGCCGTGAATTACTTGATGTACGGGTTGACCCACTGATCGTTCGCGTGCTCAGTACGTGGGCCGCATCTAAAGATGCGGCCTACGTACGAACATGCGGCCTACGTACGAACATGCGGCCTACGTACGAAGATGCGGGCGTACGTTCGTGACGGCCTGCGTACCGTCTACCCTGAGCCTGCGCGCGGGACCCGCTTGCCGGCAAGCACGGTTGCGCTCGGGAAGAGCCTCTGGCGTCCCGTGATCGTGTTCTTGTAATTGTCCAGGAACTCGAAGTTTCCTTCCCGCAGCTCGAGCACCGCCACGTCGGCCGGCGCGCCCACGTTGAGCGTGCCGCGGTCGTTGAACAACGGGAAGATGCGCGAGGGATTCAGGGTCGCGCGCGCGATCGCTTCACTGAGCGTCATGCCGTAGCCGAACAGCTTCGATATGCAGTTGGGAAAGTCGATCACTCCGGTTGTGCGGCTGTTCGTGTTCCAGTCGGTCGAGAACGTATCCGGCCAGAAGCCTGCCTTCATGATCGCATCGATGGTGTCCCATCTCATGTGACCGGTCTGCCCGTTGCCGATGTCGAACCAGACGCCGCGGCGTCTCGCGGCGAGCACTTCGGGCAGGATGTGGCCGGTATCGTCCACGATGGCGTTCGGCGGCGGTGCGAACATGTGCGTGACGATGTCGCCGCGTTTCAGAACGGGGAAAAGCTTGGCGAGCGGCGAGATCGTCTGCCCCATGTGGATCATCAGCGGCAGGCCGAACGCGCTGGCGGCTTCCTGCGCGCGCCGGATCACCTCGTAATCGTTCGCGCCTGCGACGTCTCGCGACAGCCGCGCCTTGACGCCGACGATGATGTCGCGGTTCTTCGCGATCGCGTCGCGCGCCGCGCCGACGTCGGCGCGGGCGAGGTCCATCGTGTCGCCTTTCGGCAGGATGCCGGCGCGCGCGATGTTGATGAGCACGCGCCCCTGCTGCGGCGACGATCGCGCGACGGCCACCGGATCGGCGATGTGGTCGGCCCCTTGCGATCCCGCATCGATCCACCCCGTCACGCCGTCCTGGAGCACGAGCCCGGGCCCTTCGGCGGTTCGCGCGGTATGGGTATGGATGTCGATCAGGCCCGGGACGACCACCTTGCCGCGTGCATCGATCGTGTCGGCCGCGTTGGCCGTGATGCTGGCCTCGACGGCGGCGATGCGGTCTCCCGAGATCGCGACGTCGCGGATCTCGTCGAGGCGAACGGAGGGATCGATGACGCGTCCGCCCCTGATGAGCAGGTCGTATCTTGCCGGTTGCACCGCGAATGCTCCCGGAACGCGGGCAAACGTCGCCACGCCCGCGGCGGCTGCTGAAAGGAACTGGCGCCGATTCAACATCGTAGCCTCCCGCCACATCGATGGATGATGAGCGCGTGTGCGCCGGCACTTCACCACGGGGGCGTCGGCGCACACCTCGCGCGCTCACGTGGACGTGACGTTCGACTGGCGGCGATCGCTTCGCGGTCTAGTCGCAGTTTCCCCGT
The DNA here is from genome assembly GCA_036005125.1 of Vicinamibacterales bacterium. Lineage (GTDB taxonomy): Bacteria > Acidobacteriota > Vicinamibacteria > Vicinamibacterales > UBA2999 > DASYQV01. The sequence goes on along the minus strand of DASYQV010000119.1, from coordinate 16,458 downwards.
GACGATCGGGTCATTTGCTGCGGATTCCCGTGAACTCGACGAGCCGACCAAGGGCGAGGTTCTCGGGCCGGCGTCCGAACGCAATCTGGTTGCCTTCGAGCCTGCCGAGATACACGAACACTTCGGTCTTGTCCTGAAACGGCATCTGCAGCTTGAAGACGATCAGGTCGCCCTTCACGATTCCCCACTCGATGGGCGATTGGCCGCCCCCCTGGATGGCTATCGAACCGGTCACCTTGCCTTCGTTGGTGTTCAGCGTGATCGTCAAATCCTGAGGACCGGCGGGCGCGGGCCTCATGACGTGGGCCGTCCATTTCCCGTCGAAGGGTCCCGCGGCCGAGCAGACTGCGGCGAAAAGCCAGAGACAGACACCGCACATCACGATCCGCATGACAGTTCTCCTCCTCTGAAGACGTCCTCCACCCCCGGCGGTCCGCCGCAGGCAGACCGCGAAACCAGCGCTGGCCGGTCGCGGTCGCAAGCGACCGCGACGTAAAAAACGCGCGTCGGGGACCCCGTCCTGCAGCAGCATTCTCATCGCCGATTGACGAATCCTACTCCACCTGAGCGTTCGATGAACGCCCGCGTCATAACGCGCTGAACGTGTAACCCGCGCCTTTTTTGGCGCGCGGCCGGCACCTGGCACCCCCCGCCGGGTTGCCCAATTCGGCGTGATCGCGACTTCGCGGTTGGTGTACGATGCTGCCCGCCACAAATCGGCGTGGCAGGGTTTGGAAGGGGTCTCCGAGGACCAATTCGTCTCAGGAGGGCACAATGAGCCGGAGGTATCTTGCGTTGCTCGGAGTCGGCGCGGTGATCGTCCTGGCGGTCCTGTTCCGACAGCTTTCGCTCATGCCCGTTTCCGGGCAGGAGCGTTCGACGAATTCCGCGGCGTCCGCGGGATCCGCGTCGAAGACCCCGTGGGGTGAACCGGATCTGCAGGGCATCTGGACGAGGGAAACCGAGGTGCCGCTGCAGCGTCCGGCGAAATATGCCAACAAGGAGTTTTTCACCGAGGAAGAACGCGCCGCGCTCGACAGGCAGCGGTCGGAAATCATCGGTCGAGAAGCCAATGAAGAGCGGCGGAAGCGCGGGACCGAACAGGACGTCGGTGGAGCGTATAACCAGGCGATCTTCATCTCCCACCTGCGCCTCGGAAAGCGGACATCCTTGATTGTCGATCCGCCGAACGGGCGGATGCCGCCGTTCACACCGGAGGAGCAGAAGCGGAGAGCCGAAATCGTCGCCTACACCCTCGCGCTCGTGCAGGCCACCGATCTCTGCAAGAACAAGCTGCCCGGCTGCGAAGGTGGGAAGTACGGACCGCCGTCTCCGAAACGGAACGAAACGCCTCCGCATTATCTGACGGGGGGACAGGGCGGGCCTGGCGGCGGCGGCGGCGTCATCAACCGCTCGGACGGACCCGAAGATCGTGGCAATTCAGAGCGTTGTATGTCTGCCGCGCTGCCGGACTTCGGTGGCTTCCGCCGCATCGTGCAGTCGCGCGGACAGGTTTCGATCTTCTATGACACCGGGCAGGGACAGGGGTGGCAACGGGTGGTCCCGATTACGACGACGCCGCATCTGCCTGCCAACGTCCGTCTCTGGTGGGGAGACTCGCGAGGGCGGTGGGAAGGCAATACGCTGGTCGTCGACGTCACCAATTTCTCGCCCAAGGCGAACTTCAACGGTTCCCATGAGAACCTGCACCTCGTCGAACGATGGACGCGCCTCGACGCCAATACGATCGAGTACGCCGTGACAGTCGAGGATCCATCCGTGTGGACACGGCCGTGGACGGTCAAGCAGGAACTGAAAAAACAGAACGAGCGCGACAATCGGATCTTCTACGAGCCCCGGTGTCACGAGGGCAACTACGGCATGCCGGCACTGCTTGCTGGCGCGCGCGCGGATGAACTTGCGTTCAAGCTGGGCAAGGGTCCGGATCCCGCCACCATTTGCCTCGGGGGATGCGGAGGGTTTTCCGGAGGATTCGCTGACGACGGAGACGACGCGAATCCGCTGAGATAGACACGACGAGACTGGATCATTACCCGCGGAGAGGTTAACGAGAGACCGCGGAGACGATCTCAACGCCGGGCACGCGGAACACGCCGGAGATGTTCTCAGAAGACGAGGGCACTCTGCGGCCGCCGCGCACGCCGCGTTCAGATCCGTCTCTGCGTCCTCGGCGCGGTCACCGGACCAGATGCGTCGCGATGAACCACTCGTTGCCCCACTGATCGGCCACCCCTCCCATGCGATCGCCATACAACTGCTCCGACGGCGGATGGAGTGATGTGCCGCCCGCCTGGATAGCCTGGGCGTAGAGCCTGTCGCAATCGTCGACGTACAGATAGAAACTGGCGGGCGATGCGAACCGGCCCGCGTCCCCCTCGCCGATCTCGATGGCCGCGTCCCGGATGCGAACCACCGCGTGCGCGACACGACCGTCCGGTGTGTCGTGCCGCAGCTCGACCTCCGCGCCGAACGCCGCTCTCAGGAATTCGATGAAGTGCGGGGCGCCGCTGGCTGCGGTGTGCCGCACGTACACGTGGGGAGTCACGGTGTGGGGACCTTCCGCGAAGTAAGTCGGCCCCCGGTGTGTCGCGATGTACCAATGATTCCCAGCCGGGTCTTTGACGAATCCGGCACGCTCGCCGTATGGGCGGTCCGCGGGCGCGCCCAGCGATTCGGCTCCCGCGTCGAGAGCGCGCCGAAATACCGCGTCTGCATCTTCCACATAGACGTGCAAGCCGACAAGACGAAGCGGGAAGCGACGATCGTCGGCTCCGCTGGACGGGCCGCCGCCGAGCATCAGCATCGAGTCGCCAATGCGCAGCTCACAGTGCGTGCCGCCCGCGCCGCCGATCGTCCGATATGTCTCCTCGGCGTCGAATACGTGTTTGGCGAAAGCAATGATCGGTTCGATATCGGGCGCCATCAGATAGGGCGTCACCGCCATGAATCCGGCCCGGACTCCGCGCGGGCGCATCGTCGATACAGTCGTCATGGAGATGCTCCTTTCCAGAGTCTTCCGCAGACGCATCCTGAATCCGGCGGTTGGACACCCGTCGAGCATCGCCGCGATAGCCGTCAGAGCCCCGTCGTCGAGCTCGTCAGCCATGGCTGCTCTCCAGGCGCATCCGCAGGTTCTCCAGCGCCCGTCGCTGGAGCTGCTTGATCGCTCCATCCGATTTGCCTAACGTCCTCGCCACGTCCAGGATGCTTTTTCCTTCGCCGAACCGCATTTCAATCACCCGGCGTTGATCGGCGGGAAGGCGCTCGACCAGCTCGAACAACATCGCGCGCCGTTCCAGATCCGGATCTGGTGCTTCGATATCCGGAGGAGGCTCGCCGCCCTCCCGCGCTGCCCGCTTTTGCCGGTCGGCAAGCTCGTTGGCCGCAATCCGGAAGAGCCACGCCACGAACGGCACGCCTCGCCACTCGTACTTCTTCAGGTTGGCAAGCGCCCGATGAAAGACCTCGGACGTGACGTCCTCCGCCTCGGCTCTATTCCCGGTGCGACGAACAACGTAGGCGTACACGCGGTGAAAGTGCCGGTCGTAGAGGCCGAGAAAGCGCGCCGGTTCGGCCTGCGCCGCTTCCACAAGGCTGCGATCGTCCAGCTCTTCCGGGATCAGCAACGGTGCGCTCTCGTCAGGAATAACCGCAAGCGAGGAGAAAAGTTACGTCGCCCGCGCAACAAACCGGCTCCTGTAGTCGTGAGATCGGCGCCGCGAGGTGATGCGGTTCGGCTCACCCCGTTCGATCGCGGCATGATAAGCTCTTGTTCCACGAATTTCTGGATTCAGCGCGCGTCAAACGATGCGTGAGAACCACTATCGGCGCGGTAAACGCGTGAACGTCAAGAAGGGAGGCGTGACGTGCGGTTTCGATGCTTCGCCTTGGTGAGTGCCGCTGCAGCGGTGGTCACGTTTGCGGCCCTGGCGCCGGTCGCCGCCCAGCAGAAGACGGCGCCGCCCCTCACGGCGTGGGGCGCTCCCGACCTGCAGGGCGTCTGGGACTTCCGCAGCCTCACGCCCCTGGAACGTCCCAGTGGTCTGAAGGACAAGGACGTTTTTTCTTCGGGCGAGGAGGCGGAGACCTTCGCTCAGGAAACGATCAAACGTCAGAGTCGTGATTCGGACACCTCGGGCAGAGTCGTTCCCTACAACGACTTCTGGTTCGACGAGGGAACGAAGGTCACGACCACACGCACATCGCTGATCGTGGATCCGCCGGATGGGAGAATGCCTCCCATGACGCCGGCGGGGGAGAAGAAACGAGCGGCCGAGCGGGAAGCGCGGAATAAGAATGGCGCCGACCTGCCTCCGCCCGGGGGTTGGGTCACGGATCTCAACCCGACCATCCGATGCATCGTCGGGTTCAACTCCGGGCCACCGATGAGGCCGAGTGCCTACAACAACAACATGCACCTGATCCAGACACGGGATTACGTGGCGATCGTGACCGAGATGGTCCACGATGCGCGCATCGTCCCGCTGGACAAGCGGCCGCACCTCTCGCAAAGCGTCCGGCAGTGGATGGGGGATTCGCGTGGACGGTGGGAGGGCCAGACACTGGTGGTCGAGACCACCAATTTCCGACCCGACAGAACTCCCTTTGGAGGCAGCGCGTCGACACGCCTGACCGAACGCTTCTCGCGGGCGGATGTCAACACGCTGATGTACGAGGTCACCGTCGACGACCCGACGACATGGACGAAACCGTGGACGTTCAGGGTTCCGATGGCGTACTCGAAGGAGCCGATGTACGAGTACGCGTGTCACGAGGGAAATTACGGCCTCTATAACATCCTGTCGGGCGTCGGCAAGGAGAGAAACTCTCCGAAGTCGAAGTAATCGCGACGGCAGCGGGCCTCGCCGAATCCCAGGCGAGGCTCGCCGAATTCGACGGTCAACACCCGGTCTTCCCTTCCAATCTCTCCGCGTGCTTTGCGCGCTCGGCGTTTGAATCGTCTCCGCGCGCTCGTGCCCGGCGGTCGAGAAGCCGAGAGCGCGGACACGATTTGAACGCCGAGCGCGCCGGGTCCGCCGAGCCATTAAAAGGCCCTGAAAACCGTCAAATCTTCTCGACATTCGTGTCTGATGTCGTTGACACACCATGTGCCTCGACACATGGGCGGTTGCTGGGAGGTAATCAGGCTGACTCGGGGACATCTTCGTGGATCAGATGACAGCCGCCCTGCGGCCGGTGCCCTCGGGTCCGCGTCCATCCGCTCAAGGCGAGCCGCGATCGATGGCAGCGGATCGACCTCGATAACGCGCTCGAACAGCTCAAGGCGCCCGACATTTATCCCGACGTTATGATCGTCAGCGAAGTCAAACTGGGACAGGACCGCATGACGTTGTGACAGGCCGCCCATGCGGTGACCGGCCGAACGACGAAGTTCGATTTCTCGATTCCGGCCGAGACGGCAGACCCGAACGAGTATTCGCAGCTCGCCTTCGTCAAGCGCTCATGATCCTTCCGAATCTCAAAGGCAAGGTGGCGCTGTCCGACAACGAGCTGATACTGGCCTGCGCAGCCGTTCTGCACGAGCACGTCCGGTCGCTCCCCTCCGACATGCCGCGCCGGGCCAGGCTGGAACCGATGGGCGCTACTGCCCAGGCGTTCCGACGCTTCGGCGCCGCGGAACGAGAGCGCGCGGAGACCATTTCAACGCCGAGGCCGCGGAGCACGCGGACAGATTCTCCACATGTCGTGCAGGCTTTGCGCCCTCGGCGGACTCGGCGTTTGAACCGTCCCTGCGTCCTCGGCTTGCTCGGCACCGCGGAACGAGCGCGCGCGGAGACCATTTTCAACGCCGAGGGCACCGAGCACACGGACAGATTCTCCACATGTCGTGCAGGCTCTGCGCCCTCGGCGGACTCGGCGTTTGAACTGTCCCTGCGTCCTCGGCTTGCTCGGCGCCCCGGAACGAGAGCGCGCGCAGACCATTTCAACGCCGAGGGCGCGGCGCATGCGGAGAGATTCTCCACATGTCGTGCAGGCTCTGCGCCCTCGGCGGACTCGGCGTTTAAACTGTCACTGCGTCCTCGGCTTCCTCGGCGCCCCGGAACGAAAGGGCGCGGAGACCATTTCAACGCCGAGGGCGCCGAGCACGCGGACAGATTCTCCACATGTCGTGCAGGCTCTGCGCCCTCGGCGCGCTCAGCTTGAACCGTCCCTGCGTCCTCGGCTTGCCCGGCGCCGCGGAACGAGCGCGCGGAGACAATTTCAACGCCGAGGGCGCCGAGCACGCGGAGAGATTCTCCATTTGTCGTGCAGGCTCTGCGCCCTCAGCGCGGACGGCGACGCCAATGTAGACTGTCACTCGAAATGATCTACTGGGCCATCTGGATTCGTCAGCCGCAAACCCTCCGCCTTCGCAGGGCGATCTTTCAGATCCACCTCTGGACCGGCATAGTCATCGGCCTGTACATCATTGCCATCTGCGTGTCCGGCAGCGTGCTCGTATATCGGAACGAGCTGTACCGAGCCTTCTCTCCGACTGGCGAGAACCCCTCACCGCTCGGTTTCAAGGCGGCCACGTGGCTCCTCGACTTTCACGACAACCTGCTCGGCGGGACGACAGGCCGCCGCACCAACGGTGTCGGGGCCGCGTTGCTGATTGTCCTGGGCCTCACCGGCCTTGTCGTGTGGTGGCCGGGAGTCCAGCGCTGGCGGCGCAGTCTGCTCGTCGACGTTCGCGCGAACTGGAGACAGTTCAACTGGAGCCTGCACAGTGCGCTCGGGATCTGGTTCGTGGCGTTCATCCTCATGTGGGGCATCACCGGGTTGTATCTCTCGTACCCGGCCCCGTTCGATGCGGCGGTTGAGTACCTGCAGCCGTTCGACGCACAGAATCCTGTCGAGCGCTTCGGCGATCGTGTCTTGTACTGGCTCGGGTATGCCCACTTCGGTCGATTCGGCGGCCGCATCCCTGGTTGCGGGCGAGGAACCTGCAACGAAATCTTCAAAGCGGTCTGGGCGGCGTTCGGACTCGTACCATTCCTCATGGCGGTGACCGGCGCGACCATGTGGTGGAACCGCCAGGTTTCGAAACGACGGGACAAAGAAAGGAAAAGAGTGGCGGCGCGCACGGTTGAATCGCGCGTAGGCGCGGGTCTTTAGACCCGCGCGCGGTTGAGTCACGTGTAGGGGCGCGTCTTCAGACTCGCGCGCGCTTGAACCGCGTGTAGGCGCGGGTCTTCAGACCCGCGCCCGTGCGGTGAATCATCGTCAGAACTTCACGTTGTAGACGACCGCGAAGTTACGGCCCATCTCCGGCGCGAGGTCCTTCAGGTAGTTCAGATGATTGTGGTACAGCTCGTTCGTGGCATTGTCCAGCCGCGCCGTGATCGTGTTCGCGACGCGGTTCGATCCGAACGTGTACGAGGCGAATAGCTTCAGCAGGTTGTACCCGGCGGTCGGTGTTTCGCCGATCGCAGCCCCGGCGAACGCGAGCGCATACACGCGATCCTGCCTGGCCGTGAAGATCCCGTCGACGCCTGCCTGGAACGCGTTCTTCTGTAGACGCACGCCCGTGCGCCCGCGAAGCGGCGGAATCCGCGGCATCGGCGTGTCAATGCTGGTCAACTCACCACGCACGTAGTCGAGGCCCCCCTCGACCCACACCAGCGGTCCGACCTTCACGTCAACGTGCGATTCGAGGCCCGCGATACGGCCGTCGGCCTGCGCAAACTCGGTTACCGCCAGGCCTGATTTCTCGTCCACTTCGCCCGTGAACTGCCGGAACACGAAGTTGTTGATCCGGTTGACGAAGAAGGTCACTTCACCGGTTGCCACCTCGCTGCGCCAGCGAACCGACGCGTCGAACCCGAGCGAGTGCTCGGAGTCGAGGTCCGGGTTGCCGTTCTCGACCGCGTTGTTTCCCGGGTGGGGGCCGTGGAAGTACAGCTCTTCGAGCGCGGGATTACGCGAGGCGCGTGCCAGGCTGAATGCGATCGTGGTCCGGTCGGTGGGCAGGAGCAGCAGGCCGACGGACCCGGAGAAGTTCGTGAAGTTGCGGGACGGCTCGTCCGCCTGTGGCTCGAACGACGCGTGCTCGACACGGCCTCCGAACTGGATCTGCATGTGCTGGCTCGCGGCCAGTTCCTCGTAGATGTACGCGGCCCCGCCGAGCTGATTGACCTCGGGTGCGAGCGCTTCTTCACCAGAAGCCGAGAAATTCCGTGTGAGGAACGAGCCTCCAATAGATCCGTCCAGGCGCCCGAATCTCCTGTGGTGGCCCAGCAGCTCGAGGTCGGTCGTGTTGTTGATGAAGGACGTCGCGATTTCCTCGCCATCGCGCTCGTCATGCTTGTAGCGGCGGACGCCGAAGGTGCCGCGCACGCCGTCGAAGAACCCGCCCATACTGCGCGACTCGCCACGCACGGTGAAGTTCTGCCGCCGGGGATTGAGATTCGTTTGGCCCTCCTCGACGAACGGAATCCCGTAATGCGTGCGGTCGTACGCGTAACTGGCGCCGAAGTACCCGCGGTCCGACGTGTACCCGGCCCCGATTTCTGCGGCCCCGGCGCGATTGTACGAATTCGGGACCGTTCCATCCGGAATCTTGAAATCGTTCGACCGTCGGCCGCTGCCCGCCAGATGCACGGCGAATTTGCCGTTGCCGAGCGTCACGTCTCCGGCCGCGCCGGCTCCCGGCGCGCCCGAGAGGGCGTCGAAGGTGAACGAACCGGTTGGCCGCGTCACCGGCGTTTTCGGGATCTCGTTGGTCACGACGTTGACGAGTCCTCCGATGGCGTTGGCGCCGTACAGCAGTGTCGCGGGCCCGCGCACCACCTCGATGCTGGCCGCCGATGCCGGGTTCACGTTGACGCCGTGATCGCCTGATTGACTGGACAGGTCGCCCATTCGAAGGCCGTCCTCGAGGATCAGCACGCGGTCGCCGTCCAGACCGCGGATGACCGGACGCGCCGATCCCGGCCCGAAGCTGCGAAGCGCAATGCCGGGCTGATTCTCGATCGTCGCGCCAAGCGTTCCCTGCAGCGCCTTCGTCAATTCCTGCCCGCCGAGGACGTCGGTCGCCTGGAATGTTTCGAACTGGCTCCGGCCCTCGGGGCTGACAGAGGTGACCTCGCTGAAGTGCAGCTCGGGGTTGAGCCGGATATCCGATGTCTGCTGTCCCGCTTTGACGTCGAGCTCTGTGCGGGATTGCAAGTATCCATCCGCTCGTACGACGAGGTGATAGGAGCCCGCCGGAACGTTGGACACTTCGAACCTGCCGTCCGGGCCCGTTCTTACGAGCCTGTTGAACCTGGGGGCCTCGATGACAACGATCGCGTTGGGCACGGGATCACCGGAGAGGCTGTTGACGATCGAGCCAGACACGGTCGCCGTGTCCTGCGCCGTCGCGCGATCGGCGCCCGCCATGATCAAAATCAGCCAGACGACTTGCAATGTGCGCTTCATGGGAGCTCCCCTGTCACAGCTCGAACGACGCTGCTCTGCCATTCGGTCTTTAACATGAGCTGCACGCTAACAGGCATCCCGTGCTGACGGCGAGCTGAAGCCAATGAATGGCGCGTGTTGAGCTGTGAACGACGTGATTCGGCAGGTGACTGGTGTGTCCACGTCGCCGGATGAAACTCGATAGCGCGGGCACGGTGGGCCTTGCGTCGGGTCCCTTGCCCCATGCCGGCCCGGCGGGCGATACTCCGCTCATTGGCAAGGGATACCGTTGGTCCGGCCGGCACGACCACTCACCGGCTTTCTCTTCTCCCCGGGCGCATCTCTGATTAGAGTGGCCGCGGCAATAGGGCCGTCATGGCGCAACTGTTGAATCTCGTCGGGCTGAGCGCCGGCGTCGCGCTTTACACGATGCTCCTCGTCATGGTGATGCGCGGCAGTCGCGCTCCGGGCGCGCACCGGCGATGGGATCCCTTGCTCCTTGTCACATCAGTGCTGGGGCTGGTGTGGAACCTGGCCGCGCTGCCCGTGTACGAGTTGCCCAGGATGGCCTTCAACGGTCCGTTCCCGTTTCTCACGGCGATCGGACTGGGCGCTCTCGGCTTCCTGCCTGCGGTGGTCGTACACTCGGTTCTCAGAGGAGGACACGAAGCGATTCATGGCGCCGTGAAGCGCACGGTCGCGCTCATTGCCTACGGCGCCAGCTCGGTCGCAATGCTCCTGCATCTCGTGTCCGCCGCTGGTGGGCGCCCCGTGCCATCCAGTCCCGCCATGCGGTTGCTGACGTACACCTTCGTCGCACTCATGCCGCTCGTGGCCGCCGTCACCCGCAAGCAGGCCGGGTCGCGACGGGCACTGTGGGTGTCCGCGCTCTCGATCTTTGCGGTTTCGGGTCTGCACCTGAGCCAGCTCCACGGGGGCGAACTCTCCTGGCCGGTTGAACTCCTCGGCCATCATGCTTCGCTGCCGCTGGCGTTCGCGATTCTGTACCAGGACTATCCGTTCGCACTGGCCGACCTGTTTCTCAAGCGTGCGCTGGCGCTGCTCGCGATCGTCGCGTTTGCCTTTGCCGGTATCGTGGCCTTCAGCAGTCAGTCGGAAGCGTTCGAACGTTTCACCCGGACCGACCCGAGTCTGGTAGGTCTGCTGGTGACGCTCTGCGTGGTATCGGCCCTCGTATATCCGGCGGTCCGTCGCGCCACGGCATGGTTTGCCGACCGCATCGTGCTCCACCGGCCCGATTACCGCCTCCTGCGGGCCGACATCATGCGGCGCGTGCAGACACATCATGATCTGCCCGCGCTCTTGAGCGAGGTCTGCAACCTGCTGGGTCCCGCGATGTGCGCCAGCACCGTGACGTGGCGCGAACGGCAGTCGATGGACGCGGACGAATCGCTCGGGACCGTGTACGTCAGAGACCAGCGAGCCACTGTGCTCGTGCCGACCGCGGATCCGCCGCGCTTCGTGATTCAGGTCGAGGGGCTCACCGGCGGGCGCCGGTTCCTATCCGATGACGTGGGCACGCTCGACGCCATTGCGATTGCCGTGGCACGCCGCATCGATGCCATTCGGATCACACGCGAACGCTACGAGCAGGCGCTCCGCGAGCAGGAGATGGGAAAGCTCGCGAGCGAGGCGGAGCTTCGCGCGCTGCGCGCTCAGGTGAACCCGCATTTTCTGTTCAACGCGCTCACCACCATCGGCTACCTGATTCAGACCGCTCCCCCGCGTGCGCTCGAAACGCTGATGCGTCTGACCTCGCTCCTGCGTGCCGTCCTGCGTTCCGAGGGCGAGTTCACCACGCTGGGCCGCGAGCTGGAACTGGTCGAGTCCTATCTTGACATCGAGCGCGAGCGGTTCGAGCACCGATTGCGGGTGACTATCGAGGTGCCCGCCGGCTTGCGAGCGATCCGCGTTCCGGCGCTCATCATTCAGCCGCTCGTCGAGAACGCGGTCAAACACGGCATCTCCGCCAAGCGCCTCGGCGGCGCGCTCGCCGTCCGGGCGGCCGTCGACGGGCGCGCTGTCGAGGATCGCCATCTCAGCATCACGGTCGAGGATACAGGTGCCGGCGCGAGCGGCGCGGCTCTCGCGCGTGGCCGCGAGTCGGGCGTCGGCCTCAAGAACGTAGAGCGGCGCCTGCAATGCCATTACGGCGATGCCGGCTCGCTCTCGATCCAATCGATCCCGAACGTCGGGACGACGGTCCAGATACGACTCCCGGTGCCGATCCGCGTCACCGAGGTTCACGATCCTGCTCAGGTGGCCCTGTGACCGCGCGCCTCCGCATCGTCGTGGCCGACGACGAGCGGCCGGCCCGATCGTTCCTGCTGGCAATGCTGCGATCGTTTCCCGACGTCGCCGTGGTCGGCGAAGGCGCCTCGGGCAGGGAAGCGGTCGCATTGATCGAAAAGGAGAAGCCCGATCTGGCGCTGCTCGACTGGCAGATGCCCGAGCTCGACGGCATGGGCGTGGTCCGGATGCTGAAGAAGTCCGACATGCCGCTCGTGGCGTTCGTGACCGCGTATGACGAGTACGCCGTACGGGCGTTCGAGCTCAACGCCGTGGATTACCTGCTCAAGCCGGTCGACAGGACGCGGCTGCGCGAAGCGCTCAACCGCGCGCAGGAGCGAATGGAGCATGCCGAGATTGTCAGCGAGCAGGCGGCCCGGGTCGGCGCTGCCATCGACGCGTACGAAGAGACCGCGAGGCCCTCGTATCTCGAGCGCATTCCGGTCCGTCACCGGGAGGAGGTGGTGATTGTGCCGGTCGGCCAGATCGCATCGATTGTGGCCGAGGGTGAGCTCCTGAACATCACGACCGTGAGGAACGAGCGCCACACGATCACGTATCGGCTGAAGGACCTCGAGCAACGGCTCGATCCCGCGCGATTCATCAGGCTCGGCCGCGGGACACTCGCCAACATCGATTTGATCACGAAGGTGACGCTGATGCCCGGCGGCACCCATGTCGCCTGTCTCACGACGGGGCAGAAGCTGCAGGTCAGCCGCCTGCAGTCGAAGATCCTCCGCGAACGATTCCTGAAGCTGTAGCAGGCCGCGGTGAACCGAGCCATTGGACCATTTCAGATATGAGATTTGGTCAGTGATTCTCTCATCGGCTCATTGGATATCAACTAGGCGCGCGAAGCGCGCCAAAAGGATCCTGGGTCTAACCAGTCAAGGGCTCTGCGGGGATATCCAGGGCAGAGCCCGGCAGAGCCCTTGACTGGTCAGATGATTATTTCTTTTCCAGCGGCGCCACGTAACTCTTTCTCGCGCGCGGCCTGAGTCCCCGCTCGCTCACCCGTACCTCGATGTTGTGCACCTTGCCGTCGCGTTTGGGTGGTGCGAAGCCGATCAGGTACTGACCGTGCAGTTCGTCGGCCACCCGCGCGAAGGCCGCGCCGAGGTCTTGTCCGAAGCGGATCTCCGTGTAGCCGCCGCCCGTCTCCTGCGCCACGCGCGCGAGGCCAGGGTCCGGCATATCGGCCATCAGCATCGCCTGGAGCGCGCCCGGCCCGACGCCCGGCTGCATCGGACGCGGCCCCCGGCTTCGCATGCCGATCGCGTAGATCATCACGTCCTCGACGCGCGCGCGATCGATGACCTCGACCTGGCTGACGAAGCGCTGTCGGAAGCCGATGGGGCCGCTGTCCTTCCCGTCGCTCAGCACGAGAATGACGTGGCGTTCGCCGCCCTCTTCTCCGAACGCGCCCAGCGCCTCGTCGGTCGCGCGCCAGAGCGGCGTGGGCGCATCGGGCGCAATCGAGGTCGGGAGCGCCCTTCGCAGCTCCTCCGGATCGCGTGTGAACGATGGACTGATGATGACCTCGTGCCCGAACATGCCGACGCGTGCGACGTCGTCCTGAAGGAGCCGCGTGAAAAGCTGTTGCGCGGAGTTCCGGAGCAGCGAGAGGTTCCCTTCCATACTGCCCGAGACGTCCAGCATGATGATGAGCCGGATGGGCTGGGGCGTGTTGTCGAACAGTGTGATCGGCTGCGGCTTTCCTTCGTCGCGCACCTCGAAATCGCCCTGCGTGAGCGTCGTGACGAGCCGGCCGTCTCGATCCATCACGGTGACGAAGACACGGACGGCCTCACCCCTGCCGCGGAAAACCGGTTGTTGCTGACCGGCCACGCCGGGCATGCCAAAGACGCTCGCGACGAGCATCCCGCACACGACGAACCGGGTAGTAAGCGTTCTTCGATCCCTCGGACTCATCTGCCTGTCTCGTTTGGAAAAGAAACTTCAGAAGAATGGCGCTGGCCCGGACCCATTCATCGTACTCCTAAGGGAAGGCGCTCGGCTGGGATACCGAGCGCAAGTCCGGTTTGCCGAAGCGCCTGCTGGATCAGCCGGACGTTGCGCGACCCGAATCGCAGAAGCTGCTTCTGCGCGGGGGAAAGCGCCTCGATGCGGGGATCCGCGAACACATACCCGACGCTCCTGGGCTTGAGCGCAACGGGATCCTCGAGAACCGGCGTTTGCAACAGGACCACGATCGCGCGCTCGAGCGTGCGGTCGAACGGGGCATCGCCGTAACCGAGGTCGCGATAGGCCTGCTCGATGAGCGGCTTGAGCGTCGCGTACAGACGCGCGAGCGCTCCGGGATCGATTGACGCGGCCGCCTCGGCGAGGCTCGAGTATCGCGCGTAGCTTCGGGGATCCACGCGGAGGCCATCGCTCCGATCGATCACCTGGAAGCGTCCCGCGGGCCGGAGCCGTTGCAGATGGACTGCCGGACTTTTCCCTTCCGAGATGTTGACCACCACCGCCGTGAAATTGCGAACGAGGTTGTCCGTTGCGAGCCATGCCACGATGCGGGGATGGGACGAGAGGGCGGCGACCAGCTTGCGGACTAGTGCGTCGCTGACGTCGAGCGGAGGCAGATCCACGCGCATCGCCTCGCCGCCGAGGGCTGCGGGCGGCGGCGGCGGCGCGGTCGTCGCCGCGGGGGACGCGGGAGCCGACACCCGCACGGAAACGGGCGCCGGGGACCGGACGCCGAACATCAGATAGGCGAGATACCCGACGAGTCCAACGATCACGATAAGAGCAGCAAGCATCCACGGCTTGAACACCGGGGGCCGCTGCGCTGGTGGGGCGACCGATTCCTGCGGCGTTTTCAGGAGCTCGTATTCCAGAGGATTCTGCATCGTACACTCCCTCAGCCTGTCGATTCATCGTAACGCAGTGGGTGGAACGCGGCGAGGCCATACACCGAAGCTGATTCTGATTCCTGCTTTTCGTTTGACTTCGGCGGGCGGTGAGGTGTACGAGAGCGCAGTGGAAGCAGAGGCGCGGAGGACGCTGGCTTCATGGAAAAGGAGGCGCTCGTGAAGTTCTATATGGCCCTTGGGGGAGCGGCTCTCGCCGTCGGCTTGCTCACGGCAACCGCCATGAGCGGCGTCACGCAGCGGGATTCCAACGCCGCTCTGTCCGTACGACGCGCAGAGCCGTTTACGCGGCTCACCACGATGAGAATACAGCCTCTGGAACCCTCCAAATGGACCCAGGCTCATCGAGATGTCGCCACCGGCCGCCCCACGCAGGTGCAGGTCTGCCTGCACAACCTCGAGCTGTGCCGGAAATACTGGGAGTTCACCACGCAGCTCACGACCCACTACACGCTTCCGCTCCGGGACAAGGAGCTGTTGATTCTCCGGACCGCGTACCTCTCCCGCGGCGATTACGTCTGGGGCCGTCACAGCACCGGCACCGGCAGGAAAGCCGGCATCACGGACGAAGAGCTTTCCAGAATCACCAGAGGGCCGGACGCGCCGGGCTGGAGCGCCTTCGACGCGACGCTTGTCAGGACAGCAGACGAACTGCACACAAGCCGATTCATCACGGACGCCACATGGAAGTCGCTGGCGACGCGCTACAACGACGCTCAGCTCCTCGAAGTCATATTCGTTGTCGGCAACTACACAACGTTGACGATGTACCACAACAGCGTGGGTCTTGCACTGGAGCCGGGCATCAAGGGCCTTCCCGACTGAAATTGCCCGCGCCGCTCGCGGTACTCTCCGGCAACTGGAGGTTTCAGATGAGACATCGATTCATCGCGTCGACGACGGCGGGATTGCTTGTCGTCGCGCTCATGTCGCTCTCTGCCGCCGCAGGTGAAGCGCAGACGGCGTCAAAGACCGCGAAGAAGCCGGCCCTCCCCCGTACGGGCGACGGTCGCCCCGACCTGCAGGGAACGTGGGACTTCCGGACGATCACGCCTCTGGAGCGGCCGAGCGCGCTCGGTGGAAAACAGACGCTGACCGACGAGGAAGCGGCCGAAGTGGAACAGCAGGCAGCGCAGGACCGCATCGATCGGCCGCCTGCCAAAGGCGATCCGGGGACCTACAATCAGTTCTGGTTCGATCGGGGAACCAAGGTGATCGGCGACAAGCGGACGTCACTGATTATCGACCCGCCAGACGGCAGAATTCCTCCGTTGACCTCCGAGGGACAGAAGAGAAAGGCGTTTGGTGGACGGCGCGACCGGCCTGCCGGTCCGGAGGATCGAAACGTGGCGGAGCGCTGCATCCTTGGATTCAACGCGGGCCCGCCGATGGAGCCGCGTGCATACGCCAATATCGTTCAGCTCTTTCAGACGCGCGACTACGTCGTGCTCGTCAACGAGATGGTGCACGACGCCCGGATCATTCCCCTGGACGGACGCGCTCACGGCCGCATCCGGCAGTGGCGCGGAGACTCGCGCGGGCGCTGGGAAGGCGAGACGCTGATCGTCGACACCATCAACTTCCATCACAGCACCGCGTTCAGCGAACGCCAGGGATCTACTCCGGCCATGCATCTCATCGAGCGCTTCAGGCTCGTCAACGCCGACACTCTCCTCTACGAGTTCACCGTCGACGATCCGGCAACGTGGAGGAGACCGTGGACTGCAGCGATTCCGATGGCCAGGTCCGCCGACAAACTGTACGAATACGCGTGCCACGAAGGGAACTACGCCATGCCTGCCATGCTCGCGGGCGCCCGCGCCGAGGAGGCCGCTGA
>DASYQV010000118.1:0-13273 GCA_036005125.1 Vicinamibacterales bacterium | reverse complement strand
GGTCCGACCAGCATCGCCAGCCAGAGCACGCCGCCCGCAAAAATGACGGCGAGGCCGGCCAGCATTGCGGCCACCGATGTGAGATAGCGGCGATCGAATCCGCGCGCACCAAGGTAGCCGGTGATGAGCGCGGCAAACGGGTATGACATCAGATAGCCGCCGGTCGGGCCGAAGAGACGCGCCGCGCCCGGAGGCAGCGTGGCGGATGCGGCAAACACTGGTAATCCTGCGATTCCGGCAGCAAGATACAGCACCTGACTGACCATGCCGAGCTTCGGACCCAGAGTCAGGCCGCCGATCAGTACGACGATTGGCTGAAACGTAAAGGGCACGTCGGTGAACGGCACGGGTATGCTGATCTGGGCCGCGGCAGCAGTCAGCGCGGTGATGAAGACCACCGCGGCCGCGCGGATTGCGAACGTGAGCCGCGTCGAATCGCTCCGCGCTGCGAGCACCTCGACGAGCGTCGCGGACCCCGAATGAAATGTTCGGATCATCGGCGCGAAATTGTACTGTATGCGTACGGCACTGACAATCGCGGGCAGCGACTCCGGCGGCGGGGCCGGGATCCAGGCCGACCTCAAGACGTTCGCGGCGCACGGCGTCTACGGCACGACTGCCGTTGCCGCGGTGACGGCGCAGAACACCCTCGGCGTCATCGACTTCGAACCCATGTCGGCTGATCTCGTCACCGCGCAGATCGAAGCCATTGCCGCCGACATCGGCGTGCACGCGGCCAAGACCGGTATGCTGGCGACCGCGGCCATCGTCGAGGCCGTGGCTGCCGCGGTCGAGGACCTCGAGATCCCGCTGCTCGTGGTCGACCCCGTGATGATTGCCAAGAGCGGCGATCGCCTCGTGGACGAGGAAGCTATCGGCGCCATCCGATCCGAGCTGCTGCGGCGTGCATTCGTCGTGACGCCGAATATTCCGGAAGCCGAGACCCTCGCCGGCCTTTCCATCCGCTCGGACACGGATCGACGGGAAGCCGCGCGACGTATCCACCACCTTGGTGCATCTGCGGTGATTGTCAAGGGCGGTCACTTCCCGTCGAAGGACATCGTCGATCTTCTGTACGATGGTCAGAGGTTCTTCGAGTTCCGATCCGAACGCGTGGAAGGCCGCAACACGCATGGCACGGGCTGCACCTTCGCGGCTGCGCTCGTCTCGCAGCTCGCACTCGGCCGGACGCTGCAGGAGGCGATCCCGCTCGCGCAGGAATACGTCGCCGGTGGAATCCGTCATGCTCTCTCGATCGGGCACGGGCATGGGCCGCTCGACCATTTCTGGAAGGTGCGCATGAAGCCGGCGCCCACGGTCGAGATGTAAGTGAACATTCGTAGGCCGGGTCTTCAGACCCGGCGCCATGAACCCGAGGCGCATCTAAAGATGCGGCCTACGTACAAGGTGCGGCCGCATCCAACGATGCGGCATACGTCCGGCGGGTATACTGGGCTCATGTCCGTCCCGCTGGTCGCCATCACCACGCCGCCGCTCGACCTCGCAGCGCTCGTCGCGGAAGTGTCGTCTGGCGACGCGGGTGGCCACGGGGCAATCGCGACGTTCACGGGACTCGTCCGGCATCACAACCTCGGCCGTACGGTCCTGTTTCTCGAGTACGAAGCGTACGAGCCGCTAGCCGTCCGCGCTCTCGAGCGGATTGTTGCCGAGGTGCGCGACCGCTGGCCACGCGCCCGGCTCGGCGTGCATCACCGTGTCGGCAGGCTCGAGCTCGGCGAGGCGAGCATCATCATTGCCGCCGCATCACCGCACCGGGGGGACGCGTTTGCCGCCTGTCGTTACACGATCGAGCGCGTCAAGCAGATCGTGCCGATCTGGAAGCGGGAGCACTTCGAAGGCGGTCAGGTCTGGCTGGAAGGCGCCACGGCCGACCCCGATGACAACGATGCGCGCCAGACCGCATACAGGATCGCATGCGCGTAACCGTTCGGCTGTTCGCGCGCCTGCGTGACCTGGCCGGCGCGGGCGAGCTGGTCCGGGACCTCTCGACGCCCGCGACGGTCCAGACGGTATGGCGCTCGCTCGTGGCTGACTTTCCGCCCCTGGCCGAGTACGAGCGCACGATGTCGGTGGCAGTGAACGCTGAATACGCGCGAATGAACGCTGAAGTAACCGACGGCGATGAGATCGCATTCCTCCCACCCGTGTCGGGAGGTTAATCGCATCCGCCGATCCTCGGCTCGAAGCCGATCCGGAAGATTATGTTCGACAAGCTGAGCACAGTTGAATCGCGCTACGAAGAGCTGACCACGCGCCTCGGCACGGCCGAAATCCAGTCGGACCCCGCCGAATACCGGAAGGCCGCGAAGGCACTCTCCGAACTCGAGCCGCTCGTTCAGAAATACCGCGAGTACAAAGATGTCCAGAAGGACATCGAGGGCGCCGACGAGCTCGTTCGCGGGGGCGACGCGGACATGCGCGAGCTGGCGCAGGAAGAGCTGGCGTCTCTCGAGAAGCGGCGCGAACGCCTGCTGCAGGAGCTCAAGATTCTGCTCGTTCCCAAGGACCCGAACGACGAGAAGAACGTCATTCTCGAAATCCGTGCCGGCACCGGCGGAGACGAGGCGGCGCTCTTCGCCGCGGATCTCTTCCGGATGTACAGCCGCTACGCCGAGCGTCAGAGCTGGAAGCTCGAGGTGTTGTCGAGCAGCGAGAGCGGCGTGGGCGGCATCAAGGAAGTGATTGCTTCGATCGAAGGTCGCGGCGTGTACAGCCGTCTGAAGTACGAGAGCGGTGTGCACCGGGTGCAGCGCGTGCCGGCGACCGAGGCGAGCGGCCGGATCCACACCTCCACGGCCACGGTGGCCGTGCTGCCCGAGGCCGAGGAGGTCGACATCCAGATCAACGAAAAGGATCTGCGGATCGACACGTTCTGTTCCAGCGGACCTGGTGGTCAGAGCGTGAACACGACGTACTCCGCCGTTCGCGTCACACACATCCCGACCGGCGTCGTCGTCTCGCAACAGGATGAGAAGTCGCAGATCAAGAACCGGGCGAAGGCGATGAAGGTGCTGCGCGCGCGTCTCTACGAGATGGAGATGCGCAAGCAGCAGGAGGCGATCGCGAAGGAGCGCCGCGGGCAGGTCGGCTCCGGCGAACGGTCGGAGAAGATCCGTACCTACAACTTCCCCCAGAGCCGTATTACGGATCACCGTATCAATTTCACCACGCATCGCCTGCACGACGTGCTCGAAGGCGATCCCGGCGAGATCCTCGACCAGGTGATCGCCTACTTCAACGCCGAGAAGCTGAAGGAAGCCACGGCAGTCAGTTGACACTTCACGAGGTGCTTCGAGCGGCTCGCGAGCGTCTCGTCGCAGGAGGCATCGCGCCAGACGAGGCGGCGGTCGACGTGGAGCTGTACGCGCGTACGATTCTCGGCTGGGACGCCGCCCGCCTCCTGACCGAGCGCGCGGCCTCCACGCCGCCTGCGCTCGAGCCCCGCTTTTCGGAATGGATTGCGCGGCGGGCTCAGCGCGAACCCTCCGCGTACATCATCGGCCATCGCGAGTTCTGGGGACTGGATTACCTGGTCTCGCCGGCGGTGCTGATCCCGCGCCCCGAGTCGGAACTGATCGTCGAAGAAGCGCTTGCGCGCCTCCGGGACGCCGAGGCCCCTCGGCTCGCCGACGTTGGCACGGGCAGCGGCTGCCTGGGGCTGTCGATCGCCCACGACCTGCCGGGCGCCCGCGTGGTTGCCACGGACATCTCACGAGAGGCGCTGGCCGTCGCGCGCGACAACGCCGTGCGGCTGCACGTCGCCGACCGTGTGATGTTCCTGCAGACGTCCTACCTCGATGGCGTCGCGAGCGCGCCCTTCGATGCGATCGTCGCGAATCCGCCGTATGTGAAGGACACCGACAAGCCGGCCCTCTCTCGTCAGGTGATCGCCTACGAGCCGCACGTGGCCCTGTTTGGCGGCGACGACGGTCTGCGAGGGGTCCGCGGCGTGCTGGACGCCGGCAGGGACCGCCTGCGTGCGGGCGGATGGTTGATCACCGAATTCGGGCTCGGGCAAGACGAGGAAGTCCGCGAGCTGGTCGGCGGCTATGCGATGTACCGCCTGGAGAGCATCAAGGAGGACTTCCAGGGCATTCCGCGCACCGCCGTCATTCAACGTACAATCGCGCCATGAACAACGACTGCTTGTTCTGCAGGATCATTGCCGGTCAGATCCCCGGCGCGATCGTGCACCAGGACGATGTGCTGGTCGCCTTCAAGGACATCAACCCGCAGGCGCCGCTGCACGTGCTCATCGTGCCGCGCAAGCACATTCCAACGCTGAACGATCTCTCTCCCGACGACGACGCGCTGGTCGGGGCGATGCACAGGCGGGCGGCGGCGCTCGCGAAGGAGCACGGCTACCACGACCGCGGATACCGGACGGTGTTCAACACCCAGCGCGAGGCGGGACAGAGCGTCTTCCACATCCACCTGCACCTGTTGGCCGGACGTGGTTTGACGTGGCCGCCGGGTTAGGCCTGCGGTCTGCGTACGTAGGCCGCATCTTCGGATGCGGCCCGGCCCAGTGGCGCGTCCCGGCCTACGTACGCGACCCCGCCTATGTGCGCTCCTGCAACGCCAACAAGTACTGTCCGCGACCTCGTTCGCGATCGAGCGCGAAATCAACGGCACGGTAGCCGCGCGCGAAGTACGTGGTGAAGATCTCGCGCGTCGCCATGCGCCAAGCGAGCGCCAGGTGCGGCTCCTGCTGCTGCATGTCCGCAAACCCGACCGGGATCTCGACCGACAGCCTCCGTTCCGAACGCGCCAGGTCGTACGACTCGCATCGCAGCCACGCGCCCGCCCGCGTCGTCCGGTTCACGAGCGGTGCCTCGGCGACCTCGTGCGTTCGAATCACCGGCAGGCTTCGCGTATCGATCCGCCGTTCGACGTGCGGCCGGCGGATCCACCACTGGGCCACGAAGCGGTCCGTCGGCGTGCCGCGATGCAGCGGGCTCGTGGACTCGCCGTACATGTTGACGGCGTACTCTTCGACGACCACGCCGAGCCTCGCGAGATTCAGGTGCGCGTTGATCGCCTGGAGCGGGTCGTACGTCCACTCGATCAAGTCGCATCCAAGGTCAAGGGTCCGGAGCCGTTGCGCCAGCTTGAGCCTCCGGCCAAGCCCCGCTTTCCGGTACTCGTTGACGACGCCCAGCATGTGCGACCACTGGATCGGTCTGCCCTCTTTGATGCCGGCGAGCGAATAGACGAACGCGATCAGACGGTCGTTGTCGAACGCGCCAATGAGCACTCCGCCGCGCTTGACCGTCACCGCCAGAATGGGCACGCTGACGACGTCGGTGTAGTCAACGCCCCATATGACCTTTTCGAGCTCGACGACACGGCGAAAGTCATCGAGCGTCGTGAGGTCGCGCAGTTCCATCGATCGTGTGACCTGCGCGCGGGTCTGAAAGCCCGCGCGGACTCTACTGCTTCGCACCTGGTAGCCGCGGGTCTTCAGACCCGCGGACGATCACCTGCGCAACAGGGACGGGAGCTCTGACAGGCTCGTGATCACCGGCACGCCGTCGGCAGGTACCGGCTCCCC
Organism: Vicinamibacterales bacterium; assembly: GCA_036005125.1. Lineage (GTDB taxonomy): Bacteria > Acidobacteriota > Vicinamibacteria > Vicinamibacterales > UBA2999 > DASYQV01. The sequence continues at coordinate 7,698 of DASYQV010000118.1, read as the reverse complement.
CGGAGCCGGGCCGATACGACGTACCAGCACTCCGTGCATACCCACACGGCGCGCTCCTTCGATGTCGTGATCGGGGCTGTCGCCGACCATCACCGCCTCGGCGGCTTCGACACCGAGCAGCTTCAACGCCGCCTCGAAGATGCTCGGATGCGGCTTGAGGTAGCCGTGCTCCGACGATGATATCGCCCCGGCGATCAGGCCGTGGAGATCGAAATGCTGCTGGAATGAGACCAGCGAGCGGTGCGAGTTCGAGATGAGCCCCACCTTGTATCCCTCTGCGGCAAGGCTTCGCAGCGCGGGCGTCACGTCGTCATAGAGAAAGAAATGCTGACAGGCGGCCCATTCCACGTAGATCTCGCGGGCGCAGGCGTCGAGTGCCGGTCCGGTTCCGCCCATCATCTCGATGATGCGCCGCGTGTAGCGGACGAAGATGTCTTCGTCGTACAGCAGCTGCTGCTCGTCGTTGAGCAGCGGCGACGCCGCAATCACCGCCTCGTGAAAGCGCCCGGGATCGACGTGGATGCCATGGCGCCTGCAGAAGCTGGCGTACCCCGCCCCTTGGAACGTGGGTCCCGGATAGATGAGCGTGAAGTCGACGTCGAAGAATACAGCGGTACATCTGATCATCGGCTATATGAACAAATCTGATAGAGCCGATGTTCAAATGGCTCGCGCAGGGTCGTAAGGGCCCGCGATGACCACCGTCGCCCTCGAGGGATCGAGCGATCGGCGCGCGGCCTCCTGCACTTCTTCGCACGAAACGTGCTGGAGGATGACGGGCAGCCGCAGGTCGTAGTCGAGTCCCAGATGGAAGAATTCGACCATCTGCAGGAAGTTTGCGATCCCGGAATTCGTCTCCAGCTGACGGGGCATCGAACCGATCAGATACTGCCTGGTCTCCGCCACTTCTCGATCGGTCGGTCCCGCCTCGGACACCTTGATCATCTCTTCATCGATCGAGGCAAGTGCCCGCTCGACATTCGCCGGGTTGACGCCGGCGCGAATGACAAGGGGACCCGGAACGACATTCGCGTCGAGCGAGCTGAACACGTAGTACGCCATGCCTTGCCGCTCGCGGATGCTGTCGCCCAGCCGTCCGCCGATCGAGTACTGGCCGAAGATGGTGTTCATGAGCCAATGGGCGTAATACGAGGGATCGGAGCGCGTAATCGTCACGAACCCGCAGGCGATGTCCGCCTGCACCTTGTTCATCATGGGGACCACGCGCTGCTGACGCGTCGCGGGCGGCCTGACAGGCGGGAACACGAGCGGCGCGGGGGGCGGAACGCGCCAGGCCCCGAACACGCGCTCGCTGGCGGCGATGGCGCGCGAGGGTTCGATGTCGCCGACAATCGCGAGCCGCAGCGTCGCGGGCGAGAACCGCTCGCGATGAAACGCCTGGAGCGCCGAGACCGGCGTCCGATCGATGCTCTCCACCGTGCCGCGCGGCCGGCGTCCGTACGGATGGTCCCGATAGAGCAGCTTCATCAGCTCTTCGGTCGCCACGGCAGCAGGGTTGTCCTGGTCCTGGCGGATCGTCGTGATGATCTCGGCCCGACGCGTCGCCGCGTCCTTTTCGGGAAACGTCGGGTGCATGGCCACGTCGCCGACGAGCCCGAGGATGGCGTCGACGTCTTCCGCGAGACACGTGCACACGAGCGACATCACATGGCGATTGACGCTTATCGACAGCGCGACGCCTCTGCTGTCGAGCTCCTCCGCAATCTGGTCAGCCGTGCGCGTCGTCGTGCCCCGGTCGATCGTTCGAGAGACGAAGTACGCGAGGCCGACATGTTCGGACGGTTCGAACACGGTGCCCGCTTCGAAGGAGGCGTGTATCGTGACCGCCGGCGTGGTCCGGGACGCTTTGGCGAGCACCACGGCGCCGTTATCGAGCTTCTGGCGGGTCGGCTCCAGACCAGGGGTCGGCGTGATGGTCGTCATCGCCGTGAGGCACCAGGCCGCGACGCAGGTCCTGCTCCAGCCCCCCGGCCCGCCGGCGATTCGTCCTCGGATGCAGGCACGGGCTGAAACACACCGACCGTGCGGTTGGTCGAACGCAGGTAATAGGCGGCCGCAGCGGCAACCTGCTCGCGCGTCACCGACTCGATACGCGCCAGCAGCGTCGGGTACATCGTCCAGCTGGCAACCGTCTCGAAATAGCCGAGCTGATGGGCGATGTTCGACACGCTGTCGTTCTCAAAGACGAGTCGAGCGCGGAGCTGATTTTTGGCCTTCGCCAGCTCTGGTGCCGTAATCCCGTCAATCCGCACGCGGTCCAGCTCCCGGAGCGCCGCTTCTTCGAGCGCGCCGAGCGGCGTGCCCTCGGTTGCGGTGAACGAGATTGAATAGAGAAACGGCTCCTGCGTCGGGAGAATTGCGCCGGCGACGGCCGAGGCGAGACCCCGGTCGACGAGGGCACGATACAGGCGCGCGCTTCGCTGCGGCGGCGCCGTGCGAAAGCTGCTCCAGAGATTCAATCCCTTCGCCCCGGTCAACACCGCGTCGAGGATCACGATGGGAAAGAATTCGGGATCGCCGACCGCCGGCGCGTGGTACCCGAGCTTCAAGTACGCTGTCGTTCCTTGCTTGGCGATCGTGACACGACGCTCCCCAAGCTGCTCCGGCTCCTTGGTAGCGCGGTGCCGCTCCACGGGGCGTGGGTCGATGCTGCCGAAATAGTCCTCGACGCGCTTGACCGTCGCTTCCGTGTCAACGTTGCCCACCACCACGAGCGTGGCGTTGTTCGGCACGTAGAACCGGCGATAGTAGCCGTAGAGGTCCTCTCGAGTCATCGTCTCGAGATCGGTGAGCCACCCGATCGTCGGATGGCGATACGGGTGCGCCTTGTAGGCGGTGGCCGTCAACTCCTGATCGAGCAACTGATCCGGATCGTTCTCGCCCCCCTGCAGCTCGGAGATGATGACGGTGCGCTCGGATTCGCAGTCCTCCGGGTGGTACAGGCAGTTGGCCATCCGTTCGGATTCGATGAACAGCATCCGCTCCAGCGCGTCGCGGCTCGCGGTCTCGGTATAGGTCGTCTGGTCGATCCAGGTGTATCCGTTCCAGTACCCGCCGAACTGCTCGATGATGCCCTTGACCTTGTCGCGGGGAATGTTGACCGACCCCTTGAAGTTCATGTGCTCGACCCAGTGAGAGACGCCGGTGAGACCCGGGCCCTCGTCCTTCGAGCCGACGCGGTACCAACACCACACCGAGGCCAGTGGCGCGGTGTGAACCTCGCGAATGAGCACCTTGAGGCCGTTGTCGAGCACCTGTTCATGGACGGTTGGAGCTTCCAAGGAGGGTTCGAGAATGGCCATAAGCGCATTATAGGGCCGGGCTCCGGGGTAAAATGAACCACTTATGCCCGAGTGGAAGGACACGGTCAATCTCCCGCGGCCCATTTTTCCGATGCAGGCGAACCTGCAAACGGCTGAGCCGGAAGCGATTGCCCGCTGGGACGCCATCAACCTCTACGGTCAGTTGCGTGAACGACGCGGCGGCGCGCCGAGATTCGTCCTCCACGACGGCCCTCCGTACGCCAACGGTCACGTCCACATCGGGACCGCTCTGAACAAGATCCTCAAGGATTTCGTCGTCAAGAGCCGCAGCATGGCCGGTTTCGACGCGCCGTACGTCCCCGGCTGGGATTGCCACGGCCTGCCGATCGAGCTGCGCGTCGATCGCGAGCTCGGCCCGAAGAAGCGGACGATGAGCGTCGCTGATTTTCGCCGTGCGTGCGCCGCCTACGCGCTGAAGTACGTGGACGTGATGCGCGCGGAGTTCAAGCGGCTGGGCGGCCTGGGGCTGTGGGACGACCCGTATCTGACGCTGAAACCCGCCTACCAGGCCACGATCGTCCGTGCTCTGGGCCGCTTCGTCGAGCAAGGGATGGTCTACAAGGGCAAGAAGCCCGTGCATTGGTGCATCCACTGCCGCACGGCTCTTGCCGAGGCTGAGGTTGAATACGAGCAGCACACTTCTCCGTCCATCTACGTCGAGTTCCCGCTGTCACGGGCGAGCGCGGCACCGCTCGCGGAGCGGGTGTCCGAGCTGGCGGGCCGCGACGTGTCGGTGCTGATCTGGACGACCACTCCGTGGACGATCCCGTCGAACCTCGCGATCGCCTTTCACCCTGAATACACGTACGGCGCGTATCCGGTCGATGGCGGCGTCGTGATCGTCGCCGAGGCCCTGGCCGAGCGCGTGGCGAAGGCGGCGGGACGCACCCTGGGCTCGCCCATCGCGAAGTTCCCGGGTGCGATCATGGAAGGGCTCGCATTCCGTCACCCGCTCTATGAGCGCGACTCGCTGGCCGTGCTCGGCGACTACGTGACGCTCGAGCAGGGCACCGGCGCCGTCCACACGGCGCCCGGTCACGGGTCCGACGACTTCCTCACCGGCGTGAAGTACGGTCTCGAGATCTACGCGCCGGTCGGACCGGGAGGCCACTTCCTCGAAACCGTGGAGCTCTTCGGCGGCCAGCGCGTGTTCGACGCCAATCCGAAGATCGAGCAGGCGCTCGCCGCGCGCGGCCGGCTCTGGCACCGCGAGAGCGTCGAGCACTCGTATCCCCACTGCTGGCGCTGTCACAATGCCGTGATCTTCCTCGCCACCTCGCAGTGGTTCATCTCGATGGAGGCGCAGAACCTGCGGCAGCGGGCGCTCGAGGCCATCGATCGGACGCGCTGGATCCCCGCCTGGGGACGCGACCGCATCTACAACATGATCGCGTTCCGCCCTGACTGGTGCATCTCCCGCCAGCGCACCTGGGGCGTGCCGATTCCCGCGCTCACGTGCACGTCCTGTCAGACGCCCGTTCTGACGAAGGCGCTGACGGACCGGGCGGCGGAGGTGTTCGAGGCGCACAGCGCCGACGCCTGGTACGAGCGGCCGATCGAGGAGTTCGTGCCGGACGGGTTGACGTGTGGAACGTGCAGCGGCCGCGGCTTCGAGCGCGAGACGAACATTCTGGACGTGTGGTTCGACTCCGGCTCGAGCCACGAGGCGGTGCTTCCGGCCTACCCCGATCTGACATGGCCCGCGGACATGTACCTGGAGGGGAGCGACCAGCATCGCGGCTGGTTCCACAGCTCGCTCCTGATCGGCATCGGCACGCGCGGGCAGGCGCCGTTCCGTCAGGTGCTGACGCACGGATTCGTGGTGGACGAGCAGGGACGCAAGATGTCGAAGTCGCTCGGCAACACCCTCGAACCGGGCGACGTCATCAAGCAGGGCGGGGCCGACGTCCTCCGGCTCTGGTGCGCGATGGTCGACTACGGCGAAGAGGTGCGGCTCGGCCCCGAGATCCTCTCCCGCGTCGTCGAGGCATACCGGAAGCTGCGGAACACGTGCCGCATTCTCGTGAACAACCTCTACGATTTCGACCCTGCGAGCCACTCGCTGTCGTTGCAACAGATGGAGGAGATCGACCGGTTTGCGCTCTCGCGCTTCGGCGAGGCGGCGGAGCGGATGATCCGCGCGTACGAGACTTACGATTTCCCGACCATCTTCCAGACGCTGAACACGGTGGCGACCGTCGACCTGAGCGCGTTCTACGTCGACGTGACGAAGGACCGCATGTACACCTTCGCGGCGCATTCGCGCGCGCGCCGCTCCGGCCAGACTGCCATGTATATCATGGCCGACGGCCTCGCGCGGCTCATGGCTCCGATTCTGGTGTTCACGGCCGACGAGGTGTGGCAACACCTGCCCGGCACGCGCAGCGCGTCGGTGCACCTCGAGGAATTCCCGAAGCTCGGCCATCTCGTCGACAGCGAGCTGGTGGAGCGGTGGAATCGACTGATGGCCGTCCGCGACGACGTCAACGCGGCGCTCGAAGAGAAGCGGAAGGCAAAGGTGATTGGCAACGCGTTGAGCGCGAAGGTGACCATCGCGGCTCGGGGACCGATTGCGGCGCTGCTCCAGCGATACCATCGCGACCTGCCGATGCTGTTCATCGTGTCCGACGTCGCGCTCGACCTGGGCCCTCCCGACGGTCCCGATGACGTGCGCGTCGTCGTCGAGCGCGCGGGCGGCGTCAAGTGCGAGCGCTGCTGGCGTTACGTACCCTCGTTGACCACCGAGCCCGACCGTGCCGGCATCTGCGACCGGTGCGTCGAGGCGCTGGCCGAGACTGTAAACCTGTGATCTTCCATGTGATCATCGGCGATTTCAGATTTGTTCATCGGATCTGATCATCGGGAAAATGGAGCATCTAGCGGTTCATCGTTCCATCGATGGCGCGATCGGGAAGGACATCGATGGCGCGATGGAGAAATCAAGTTGATTAAATGTCTCGATGGCCAGTTCGATGATCAAATCTGATATAGCCGATGAATAGATGGAAGCGCCCAGTGGAGCTCTGGATCGCGGCCTTCATCGTCGCCCTCGACCAGACGACGAAGGCCATTGTTCGCGCGACGTTCGATCTGCATGAAAGCGTCACGGTCGTGCCCGGCTTCTTCGACCTCACGCGCGTGCACAACACGGGCGCGGCGTTCGGCTTGTTGAACGCCGCGGATTTTCCGTTCAAGGCGGTCGTCCTCATCGTGGTGGCGATGGCTGCGCTGGCAGGTGTCGGGCTGTACGCGACGATGCTTCCCGCAACCGAGCGGCTCGCGCGCATCGGTCTGGCGTGCATTCTCGGCGGCGCCGCGGGCAACCTGATCGACCGGGTCACCAATGGACACGTTGTGGACTTCTTCGACTTCTACTGGCGCGGCTGGCACTTCTGGGCGTTCAATATCGCCGACGCGGCAATTACCGTCGGCGTGAGCCTCATGATTCTCGATTTTCTTGGATTGGGACACCGTGTATCCAGAGCTGTTTAACATCGGCCCGATCACCGTCTACACCTACGGCGTCCTGCTCGCAGCGTCGTACCTGCTGGGCCTGCGCCTTGCCATGTCGCGCGCGAAGGCGCGGGGACTCGACGCCAGTCGCGTGCTCGACCTGGGGATCTACATCATCATTGCCGCGCTCGTTGGCGCGAAGCTCCTGCTGCTGGTCGTCGACTTCGACCAGTTCCGCCGGTCCCCGGCCGAATTGTTGACGCTCGCCCGATCGGGAGGCGTGTTCTACGGCGGCCTCATCCTCGCCGTTCTCGTCGCTTTCTGGTACATCTACCGCCACAGGCTTCCGTTCTGGACGACCTGCGACGTGTTCGCGCCCGGCATCGCGCTCGGACACGTGACCGGACGGCTCGGGTGCCTTGCCGCGGGATGCTGCTACGGGAAGCCCACCGACGTGGCCTGGGCCATCACGTTCACGAACCCGCTGGCCGCGAGCAACGTCGGCACGCCGCTCGGGGTGCCGCTGCACCCGACCCAGATCTACGAAGCGGGCGCAGAGCTTCTCATCCTGATCTTCCTTCTCGCGACCGAACGGAAGGGCCGGCAGTTTCCCGGCCGCACGTTCTGGCTGTACATGTTTCTCTACGCCGTGTCGCGCTTCGTCATCGAGTTCTACCGTGGTGATCCGCGCGGCGTGGTCCTCGGCGTATCGACCTCGCAGTTCATTTCAATCGTGCTCGCGCCGCTCAGCATCATCATGCTGATCTGGCTCGCGCGGACTCGGCCGGAGACGCCGGCCGAGATGCCGAAGCGACGAAAGGCGGCCGCATAGCCGGTTCGCCGGGATGTCGCCGCACCAGTACGTCGTCCCGGCGGAGTTCGACGGCGAGCGTCTCGACCG
>DASYQV010000117.1:0-28423 GCA_036005125.1 Vicinamibacterales bacterium | reverse complement strand
GACGACGGCGGATTCGAGCTCGCCGAAACGAACGAGCAGATCGACGAGCCGATCGTGCGGCGGACAGTGAGGTTTCCGAGCGCTACCGCGTCCGTCAGGAGGTCACGCGCGACCGTACCGGGAAGGATTCGATGTTCGCGATGGCTGTAGATGATCACACCGGCCCGCAGGACGGGCCATGCACGGCGATTGCCGATCGTCCGACAGGTGTCCTCTCCGATCGACGAGCCAATCCCGCCAGGGCTCTGCCGTTGACAGGCGGTGATCTCTCCTCCGCGCGGCGGCGCCCTGGCGGGGCGCGATTCACAATTCACAATTCACGATTCACGAAACCTCAATGGGTTTTCGACTCTTTTCTGACCGCCTGCAGCAGGACGGGCTGCGTGCCGTAGTCCTCGATGAGGACGGTGCGCTTGTCCTTGTCGACCGCGATCTTCGCGAAGAGCGACATCTTGCCCCTGCCGTCGCCATCGGGGCCGATCCGGAGATCGATCAAGGTGAACGGGTAGTCGATCGTCCGCGGACGATTCGCCGCCTCCCAGAAGCTGATGTATCGGTCGGTCATGAGCACGACGCGCTCGCCGCCGTCCTCGCCCTCGAGACGTTGTGCGAAGCGCAAGTCGTACCCGATGCTGTCCGGTGTCCTGATGTAGCCGACGCTCCGGTTCTTTTTCAGCGCCTCGAGCAGCTTATCGGGCCCTTTCTCCAGCAGGACCGACAGCAGTCGGTCGCGTTCGGCGGCAGTCGACCAGCGGTTCACGACCATTTCCACCGTCGTGGTCGTCCAGCGTACTGGAGCGTCCCCGAGGTTGACGGCCATGGCCGTATACCGGACGTGCAGGCCGGAATCCTTGGTCGCCGGCACCGCCGCGAAGACCAGGAGCAACCCGGTCACGACACACGCGCGCAGGCGGAATGAAGACAATGACAGCATGGTGCCTCCTCTGAGAATCCATGGAACACCATCGATTGATCTCATGCGAAGTCGAAACGGGTTCCCCAGTAAGCACCACGACAGTTCGATCTCGAACGCTTCTATTTCCGTCGATGAGCTTGCGCATCGCAGACATGCCGGTATCGCCTGTGCAGGCCGTTCACGTCATGGCGGCAGCGTCGATCAGCCGGCGGGACGTCGACGCGCGACGGAAACGAGACGGGCAGTCGATGCCACGTGCGCGTTCGTCGCGGGACTGTGTGTCGGACGCCGGTCGGTTGGCCATGTGGAGCGACAGCTCGAGCCATGGCGGGACACCGGCATCGAGCTCAGGGGGCCGGCCGTGGCGGACGTCGAGCAGGCGTTCGTGACCGCAGATTACGGATCGAAGGTCGGAAACGCGGCCGTGCGAGTGGTCGCGACGGTGCCGAGCACCGCGCGCCTGTTCCGGCTCGATCAGCTCGTCGCGAAACGCCGAGCGCGCACAGGGCGCCGGAATTTTTCCAGGAAGATGCTCGGCGACAGAGGGCCCCGGGAATTTTTCCAGGAAGACGCTCGGCGATCTCGGCGAACTCGGCGTTGAAACCGTCCTCGGCGACCCTCCGCTCCCCGCGGCCGGTGCGGCGAACGGCTCTGAAGGAGAGGACGCAGAGACGATCTGAAACGCCGAGCGCGCAGAGGGCACCGGGAATTTTCCAGGAAGAAGCTCGGCGATCCCGGCGAGCTCCGCGTTTGAAACCGTCCTCGGCGTTCTCCGCTCCCGCGTTCGCTCTGACCGCGATGCAGATCCTGCCGCCGTGGACGCGCGACTGCGCCGCCATTTCCATGCAGCCCGTGTGAAACCGGATCAGGAAAGCGGTCGCTTCGCTATGCCGCGATAGAGGAAGCCGCCGAATTTCGGCGCGCCTTTCAGATAGCCCTTCTCGAGTTGCTCGATTTCGAAGCCCGCTTCCTCGATCAACGCCGAGATGTGCCGGTTCAGATGGCATCCGCCGAAGACTGCCTGCTGAATCGAATTCAAGCGTTCCTGCCAGCGTTCGACTCCGGGATCGTCAGCGCGTCCGTGCTCGACGAAATAGAAGCGACCTCCAGGGGCGAGCGACCGTCGCATCTCGAGAAGTGCACCTGCGACGTCAGGAATCGTGCAGAGCGTGAACGTGCTGACGATCGACTCGAAGCTCGCATCAGGCACGGGTATCTTTTCGGCCGACAAGCCGATCAGGTCGACCGGGAATGGTGATGCAGCGATTCGCTTTCGCGCGAGCCTCGCGGATGTCTCCGAAGGATCGACGCCGACGACCTTGGTCACCGCGAGCGGATAGTGCGGCAGATTGAGGCCTGTTCCGAACCCGACCTCGAGAACCGTGCCCTTGACGTTTGCGAGGCATCGCCTTCGCTCGTCCTTCATCGACTTTGTGTTCATGGCGAGGTTGACGATGTGCGGCAGCACGCGGTTTTCGTAGAATCCCATGCCGATTCCCTTCGACAGTCCCGCTGGCGACGATCCCGAAGCCGAACGGCAGATCGCGGCTGGCTCATTTCGTCGCCAGCGTAAAGGCGACAAGCGATGCGTCAGCCCCGGCGCCCGTTGAAGTGAGAACGAACTGCCGGCCGGCGTGCGTACGGTACGTCATGGTGTTCTCGGCATTCACATGCGGTAGCTTCCCGCGCCACACCTCCCTGCCGTTGTTCTTGTCGAAGGCATACAGATGGCCGTCGCCTCCACCGACGAAAATCAGTCCGCCGCCGGTGAGAATCGCCCCGCCATTCCCCGGCGACCCCAGCCGGTCCGGCAGCTGCGCGCCCTTCAGCAGCGGATGATTACGGATCGCGGAGCTCCCCTCGCCGAGCGGTGCCCGCCAGAGTATTTCGCCCTTGTTGAGCTCGATCGCTATCAGTTGTGCGTAGGGCGGCTTGATCAACGGAATGGCGCCAAGCTTCGTGCCGGGGCGGGCTGAGGCCAGATGTCCCGAGTACGCGTGCTCGATGAACTTGTCGGTGCCGTCGTTGAGGATCACGCTGTTGTACCTGAGGACGTCCTTGCTGCGGACGTAGAGGCGCCCCGTCTGGGCATCCCATATCGCACCGCCCCAGTTGGCGCCGCCTTCAGCGCCCGGCAGCTGCAGAGTCCCGCGCAGCGAGGGCGGCGTGAACAGCGGGCCGAGCCGGTAGTTCTTCATCTCGGCTTGTGCCAGCGCCTTGATTTCCGGCGTCAAGTCGTTGGCATCCTCGAGCGAGACGCCCTGCCGCGCGAATGGTGGCGGTTTGGTCGGAAACGGCTGCGTCGGCCACACCTTCTCGCCGGGCACGTCGCTATCGGTCGGGACGGGACGCTCGATGATCGGCCAGACCGCCTCGCCGGTCACGCGATCGAATACATAGGTGAAGCCCTGCTTGGTCACCTGCGCCACAGCGTCAATCCGCTTCCCATCGACGGTGATCGTCACCAGATTGGGTGCGGCGGGGTTGTCATAGTCCCAAAGACCGTGATGGATCATCTGATACGACCACTTGCGCTGCCCCGTGTTGATGTCCAGACAGACGATTGACTCGGCAGGCTCGTTCTTTCCCCGGCGCCGGCCGCCGTAGTAATCGTTGCCGGGCGTGCTGGTGCCGAAGTAAACGAGACCGCGAGTCGCGTCGACCGTCATCGGACCCCACACGTTGCCGTGGCCGGTAAATCGCCACGACCCTTCCTCCCAGGTGTCGGCGCCGAAGTCAGTCGGCGACTGCGGTATGGCATTCCAGACCCACAGCCGTTTCCCGGTGCGAGCGTCGAATCCCTGGACGATGCCCGGAGGCTCATTGCTCATCTGGTATCGATCTGGAATGGAGCTGCCCACGACGACGATGTCCCGGTAGACCACCGGTGGTGACGCACCGTGATTGACGTGCCGAACATCCGAAATCGGCCGCGGATAGCCATCCGTCAGCGAAACCACGCCCCCGTTGCCGAACGACGGAACGGGCTTACCGGTCTGTGCATCGAGGCTGAACAGCTGGTTGCGGGTGTTCAGCAGCACGCGCAGTTTGTTGCCGTCCTTCCCATCGCGCCAGAGCGCCGGCCCGCGATGCTTGAATCCGCTTCCGGGAATCCCACCGAGCTTCACAGCCTCGCTGTCGAAGCGCCACAGCTCCCTGCCGGTCTCCGCGTCCAGCGCCGCAGCGTTGTTGTATGGGGTCGTGACGTAGAGCACGCCATCGACCATCAACGGTTGGTTCTCGAACCGCATGGGTACGGTTCCGTATTCCTCCAGCGGCTTCTCCCCGTGCTCCCACTGCCACGCAATCGCCAGCCGCTGCACGTTCTGCGGGGTGATGTCGTCGGCAGGTGAGTATTTGCTGCTGGTCGGATCAGCGCCATAGTAGAACCATTCCACCTGTCGGGACTGGCTCTGCTGCGCCGCGATGACCGACGCGAAAACCAGGAATGCGAGCACACCGGCGTGGTACTTCATGCTGAAACTCCACATCGTCGAGATGATTCATGATTCTTGATTGATTTTGTTCATGTGTTCATCGAAATGGCGATGGGCCTGACGGCGATGACGCGGTGGCGATGATCCAATGATCAAATGCCAATGTTCAAATCTGATATCTGAAATGGTCACATGAGCATCGGGCCGTCCATGTGCCGAGCATCCTAACCCATTCACGGCCGCAAATCCCAGCCGCATACAGAATGGAATCCGTTCCGGTGGTTCGCACCGGGTCGGCGTTGATTTGAGAAGCGGGAAACCTTAGCATCGTTTCACACCATGACTGGATTCATCCGCATTTATCTGTTCTCGATGATGCTTTGGCTGCCCACGCCGATTGGTCCGTTATGCGGCTCCCAACGAGAATTTATCCGTGTTGTTGGACCGCATGGGCAGAGCCCTTGGCTGGTTCGTGTTGCTGCTGCTGCGGGCGACCAGGACAAAAGCAAGAAGGAGCGTCCGTCTGCGCAAGAGGACGCAAAGCAGAGCGGCCAGGTTGAATTCGATCGCGTTTGCAAGGTGTGCCATGGTCCTGAGGCTCGAGGCGATGCTGGCCCACGGCTCGTGCCGTTCACGCGCGAATACGAGGAGCTCCTCGCGATTGTGCGGGAGGGTACAGGCGAGATGCCGCCGATCTCGGCGCGAGATCTTCCCGACCAGGGCGTCGCCCAGATCGTCGCCTATCTCAAGTCTCTCTCACAAGAACGCTGAGCCTTTCTGTAACCTTCCTCAGTGCGCGGTCACCCCGCACGTGGCCCGCCCCGGCTCAACTCGTAGAGAACCAGATCCGCCGTTCGGTCTGATCGAGGAAGCAAGGGCAGACAGGGTGCGTTGTCGGGTTCGCGTCGCGTGCCCGATGGTCTCAGGCGGAGCCTCGCTCGACCTCGGTTTGACGGCACGAATTACATCGAGGTCATCGGACGAGCGTGCGCGATAGTCTGTGCGCGTCCGGCACGGCCGAGACGCGGGCAAAATGCCACAGTTCGTGACCTGGTAGCGAACGGTCTCGTTCGCGCTCGCATCGTGACCAGGCATTTCTGCATCACGGTTGGCGTCTGATCTGGCATCGCGCTTGCCCGTCAGGCACACGGGAAGACACGATGACAAGCCATCAGACGGCATTCTCAGTCCACGTCGGCTACATGGTCAGGTTGATCGAGGAACGGTCGGGCGAAGAGCTTTCCATTCGCACGTTGGCGCGCATTGTTGGTCGACAGGAGGCCTACCTCGGGCGCCTCTTTCGACAGCAGATCGGGATGACCGTGCGCGAGTATCTGGCGTGCGTCCGCATGGATCGCGCCGCCAGCCTGATCCGCCAGGGTGACAAGGTCGAAGCGGTCTCGCTCGAGGTTGGATACCGGAGCAAGAAGAACTTCTATCGTCAGTTCTCCCGGCGCTTCGGCATGACTCCGGCGGTCTATCGGCAACGAGCAGCGGTCCAGGAAGCAAGGGTCGACGACACCGTTCCGGATCAGTGTGGAAACCCGGAGGTCGATCGTGAGTCGCGACGTACACGGCCTGCCCGTATCGAGCCGACGGCGGTTCGGCAGATCTCGGATATCGCCGGGCGTCTGAAGCGCGACGCGGTCTTCGCGCTCACCGAGCTCGAGAAGACGGCCGGGCGATCGGTCGCGACGCTGACCGTGTTTCGAACGCAGTTGCGACGTCTTCACGAGCAACTGCTCGGCACCCCGGCGCTGCCGGAAACCGTCCGCAGCGCGTGGACCGCCGTTGCCCGTCCTATCTCCGAGCTGCTGCGACAGCTCGGTCCCGGCCTGAGAGCTGCCGGCAGTCCAGGACCCAGGCCGTCAGATGCCGCAGGCCCGACGGCGGCGGCTGACCAGGAGCCATCGGGGACAAGACCGCGCGTGTCGCAGCGTACGCTTCGCGCGCGTGTGCACAGCCTGATGGACGACATCCAGGTCGCCACCTGCGGCCCCACGCCAAGACAGTACGACGAGTTGGAGCAGCTTCGGAAGGAGATGGCGGACGCTATGTCGTCGCTGAATGGCGTGGTGATGGACGATCTACCCGAGCTCAATCGCCTGCTCGAACACCACCGGATGACCCCGATTCCCGGCGTGGTCGTCGATCTGTTTGCAGCAGCGCCAGAGCCGGATGCGATGCGCGCGGTGGCTCGATGACGCTCTGACCGGGAGCAGCGGTCGTCAGCCGTTCGACTGCCACCCCCCGGAGTGCACGTGCAGTTCTTCTCCAATCGAAGCATCGGCCGCCCGACGCGACCCAGATCAAAGCGGTGTCCTTTCGACATCATCTTTCATCGCATCGGGCCCAGCTCCGCGGTCGGCTGAGACAGCGCGGGGACGATTTCAAACGCCGAGCACGCCAGGCACGGCCGGAGATCGAGGAGAGTTCAGAGACGATTTAAACGCCGAGCACGCCAAGCACGCCGAGGCCTCTGGCAAGAACCTCTTCCGACCGGCGGCCTCTGCTTTTAAGAATTTCTCTCCGCGTGCTCGGCGCGCTCGGCGTTTGAATCGTCTCTGCGCTCTCGGCGTTGATTACGGCGTGGCGGTCTCGCGTGACGTGCGCCGCCCGAGTTGCGCTGGAATGGATAAGACCTCATTAGTGGCCGGTGCGGTAAGACGGTCATCAAAGGCAGCGACATCAGTACCGGTTACGCGACCGGCAGCCGAGCCATTTGATCGCCCCTCGCCAAACCGAAGTGCCCCACTGGCGTGATCTGTCGGGGCCGCGTTGATCGATGTGGTCACGGCACGGTCGTAAACCGGTCAGCGTCGATGGCACCTCACTTGCGCGTGATCGTCGGTGACGAAAGGAGGTCACGGATGAGAAACAGGCTTCTCGCCGGTGCCATCATTCTTGCCATATCAGCGATGCCAGCGTGGGCTAACACAAAGGGACGACATGCTACCGCGAAGGCCATGTCGGATCAGCAATTCATCACCAAGGCCGCTCAGGCGCATATCGCGGAGATCGAGCTCGGCAAGCTCGCACAATCCAAGGCGTCGTCGAGCGAGGTGAAGAATTTCGCCGCTCGAATGGTGGCCGACCACGAAAAGGCGTTGGACGACCTGAAGGCGATTGCCAGCAAGCAGAACATCACGCTGCCGACGACGCTCGATCCGAAAGCGCAGGCGCTCAAGGATCGGCTCGACAAGCTGTCGGGCTCGGAATTGAATCGCGCGTACATGGACGCGATGCTGAAGGATCATCGCGCCGATGTTGCGAAATTCCTCACGGAGTCGCAGCGAGCCCACAACCCGGACGTCAAGCAGTACGCCGCGAACATGCTGCCGACGCTTCGAGAACACCTGCGCCTCGCGCAGAGTACGCGGTCTGCGGTCGTGGGGACCTCAGGCAGGAGCACGCACAAGAAGGCGGTGGGCCAGTGAGGTAATGAACGAGGGCCTTCAACCATGAAGGCCCTCGTTCGTTCTGTCAGTCAGGAAGCGGAAGCTTTCCGGGTTGCCGTTGACGTTGTGCCGGTTGATCTATTGATTCGCTGCCTTTCACCTTTTCCCGTTCTCGTGGCTCGGGCTGCGGGTTTTTCTCGGGCTGTTGCTGCGGACGGCTCTGCTGTTGGGCATCGATACGGTCTTGCTTGCGCATCTCTCGCCTCCCCCTGGCGTCTTCCAGGTGCAAGCAGAGATCCGGTTCCTTTCGGCTGAGACTGCGTTATCCGACTCATTTCACGCACTCGCCCGTCCGGCAGACTTAAGTCGTGACGACCGGCGAGCGTCATACGATCACCTCAGTTGGCTTCACGGGGCCGCCACGATAAATGTGTTTCCCGACGTGATTTCTAGGTGTGTCCTTATGGACTCAAAGAGTCTGTTTATGGCGCAGCGATTGCACTCGTGCACCATCACCCATGTCGGAACGTGTCAAGCACGTCTCCCGGTCAATGCGTCGGATTGCCCTCGTGTTCTGGCTCATCGTCATTTGTCCCGGGAATGGGCAAACGGAGGAGCCGCCACCGCGGACGGCAACGATCTTTGGCGTGGGCGACATCATGCAATGCGCCACGCCGCAAGGCGCGGAGCTGACGGGACGGCTGATGGAGCGCCTGCTCAACGAGACCCGCAACAGCATCGGCATCACGCTGGGTGACAATTCCAACGACAGCGGTACCGAGGACGACTACCGCTGTTTCGACCAGTCGTCCTGGGGCAGGTTGATGGCTCGACTCCGTCCCACGCCCGGAAATCACGATTACGGCGTCGACAAGCTTCTCCCGTTTTACTATCTGTATTTCCCGAACGCCGGTCCTCCACGTCTGGGCTACTCCGCCTACGACTTTGGCGCCTGGCGCATCTATTCACTCAACAGCGAACTGGTTTCCCCGGAACTGCGCCAAGAGCAATTGAGTTGGCTCGAGCAGGATCTGAGGACCTACTCGAAAACGAGATGCACGCTGGCCTACTTTCATCGGCCGCCCTTTTCGTCAGGTAATTTTGCGAGTCCCGCCTGGGTGATGCCCATTTTTCGGAAGCTATACAAGTACGGTGTCGACCTGGTGGCCACCGGACATGAGCACTTCTTCGCTGCCCTGCCTCCGCTCAATCCTGCCGGCGACATTGATAGAACGTACGGGATCCCGCTGCTGATTGCCGGAACCGGTGGCGCGGTCTTCTTCGAGCGGCCGAACAAGCTCAAGTATGGCAGCGACGGAGAAGTGGTGGTGGCCCGCAGCCTGGGCGTGGTCAGGATCGACTTGAAGCCGGACGGATACGAATGGGGGTTCGTTCCGATCAACCCCGGGGATCCGGCGCCATCGGGATCCGGCGGCTGCCACAACAACCCGCCTCGTTACGTCGACTGAGCAGCATCAGTCCGCGGCGCGTCCGCGGAGATTGCCAGATTACGGCAAACTGCCGGGATGAACCTCAGCAGGGCGGACCAGTTCCGACAACCCCACGCTGATGCCATCGCACCGATCCTCAAGCATTTTTCTAGCATTTGGCGCAATCTAGCGTGTGACTGCCTGTCGGATAACGGGCTCGAGCGATATCTCTGCGATAGGCACTAGCCGTGCAATGCACCGAAGGGAAAGGCTGGGATAACCGGCCGCCCGAACGTGATGGGGGAGAATCAACGGTTCGACGAGACGGCATGGTTGGCGGCGCTCGTCGAATCGTCAAACGAAGCGATCATCAGCACCGATCTGAACGGCATCATTACGTCGTGGAACCCAGCCGCCGAACGCATCTACGGCTATTCCGCTGGTGAAGCCATCGGCCACTCGAACAATATCATCATCCCTCCGGATCGATACGCAGAAGAAGGGGAGACGCGTCGCCTGGTCATCGCGGGCCAACCGGTTCAGCGGTACGACAGCGTTCGTGTGCGCAAGGATGGCGTCCGAATCGACATCTCGTTGATCGTGTCGCCGCTGCGCACCAAGGATGGCCGGGTCGTCGGCATTTCGAAGATCAGCCACGACGCTTCCGGGGAGAAAAGGGCCGAACAGCTGTTCCGTGACGTCATCGAGGCCACGAGCGATGCCTTCGCCGCCATTGACGGCAACTCGCGGTTCACGTACGTCAACGAGCGGTACGCCGAGATGTCCCGGATGCGGCGCGACGAGCTTGTGGGCCATGTTGTGTGGGATGTGTTTCCCGAAGCGAAGAAGTTGCGGGTGTTCGACGAGGTGCGTCGCGTGATGAGGGACAGGAGTCCAGCCACCGTGGAGGAGTATTACCCTCCGCTGGATCTCTGGTTTCGGACGCGCATTTTCCCCACGCGTGACGGCGTGGCCACGTTCACAACCGACGTGAGCGAGCGGAAGCGCGCCGATCGCGTGAAAGACGAATCGCTCGAGGCGGCACGCGAGCTGGCGGCGATCGTGACATCGACAGACGACGCCATCATTGCCCTTGACGTGAGTGGGAGGATCCGGGCCTGGAATCGAGCGGCCGAACGCATGTACGGCTACACGGCCGACGCGGCCGTCGGCCAATCAATCGAAATCACGCTTCCGCGCGAGCGCCAGCCGGAGGAATCGGCCTTCCTGGATCGGATCATGCGCGGTGAGCGAATCGTTGCGTTCGAAACCGTTCGCTGTCGAAAGGATGGCAGCTGTTTTCCGGTCTCATTGACGATGTCGCCTGTCTACGACGAACACGGCGTGGTCATCGGTGCGTCGAAAATCGCGCGTGACATCAGTGAACGAAAGCGCGCGGCCGAGCGTGCGGCATTTCTCACGGAAGCCGGTACCGTTCTCGCCGGGTCACTTGAATACGCAACGACGCTGAAGGCAGTCGCCAATCTCGCTGTTCCGGCCATCGCGGACTGGTGCGCCGTCGACATCCTGACGGACGAGCACAAGCTCGAACGTCTCGCGGTCGCGCACGTCGATCCCGCGAAGATCGATCTCGCGCGGACGGTCCGATCGCGGTACGAGGATCCGAACTCTCCGCTCAGCCCGACGCATGTCGTCCGAACTGGTGCTCCTGCGATCCTGAAGGAGATTCCGGATGAGACGGTCATCGCGTCCGCACAGGGCGACGAAGAACGGATCGCGCTCATCCGGTCGCTCGGAGTACGGTCGTACATGATCGTGCCGTTGACGGCGCATGGCCGGACATTCGGCACGTTGACGTTCGCAACCGCTCAGGCCGGCCGCGTGTATGACGACGAGGACTTTCGATTCGCACAGGACGTCGCGTTTCGGGCGGCGCTTGCCGTGGACAACGCGCGGGCCTATCAGGACGCGCAGACCGCGAACCAGCTCAAGGACGAATTCCTGGCGACCCTCTCTCACGAGCTTCGCACGCCGCTCAATGCCATCCTCGGATACACCCGGCTTCTGCGGTCGGGGATGATCGGTTCCGACAGGCAGTCGCACGCGCTCGTCACCGTCGAGCGCAATGCGTCGGCGCTCACACAGATCGTCGAAGACATTCTGGACGTGTCCCGGATCATCTCGGGGAAAATCCGTCTGAACATTCAGCCTGTCGATGTCTCGCAGGTCGTCAAGGATGCCGTCGAGACGATGACACTGGCGGCCGACGTGAAACAGATTCGGATCCAAACGATTCTCGATCCGCGGGCCGGGCCGATCTCCGGCGATCCGGACCGGCTGCAGCAGATCGTCTGGAACCTGGTCTCGAATGCGGTGAAGTTCACGCCGAAGCAGGGCATCGTGCAGGTCAGGCTCGAGCGGATCAATTCGCACGTCGAGATCGTCGTGAGCGATACGGGCATCGGCATCGCTCCGGATTTCCTGCCACACATCTTCGAGCGATTCCGTCAGGCGGACAGCGGGACGACGCGCGCCCATGGCGGCATCGGCCTGGGCCTGGCGATCGTCCGGCGCCTGGTTGAACTGCATGGCGGGACAATTCACGTCGCCAGTGGGGGCAGGGATCAGGGAACGACGTTTCGTGTGCGCCTGCCGTTGATGGTCGTGCATCCACAAGACTCATACGAACGGCGCACACACGCGCCGGGTGCCGCGCCCGACGTGAGCGGGGCACTGCCGCGGCTGGACGGGCTTCGCATTCTCGCCGTCGATGACGACGCTGACGCGCGGGCACTCGTGACGGAGACGCTCGAAGCCGCCGGTGCCAGCGTCACGACCGTGGATTCAGCGGCCAGAGGGGTCGACGCGCTCGCGGCTGGCCACCCGGACGTGTTGCTCGCGGACATCGGCATGGTCGAAAGCGACGGCTTTGAATTGATCCGGCGCGTCCGCGCGTCGGACGACCTGTGTGTCCGTCATGTTCCGGCCGCGGCGTTGACCGCATACGCGCGCGCTGAGGACCGGATGAAAGCGCTCCGAGCCGGTTTCCAGATGCACCTGTCGAAACCGGTCGATCCCGCAGAGCTCATCATCGCGGTAGCCGCCCTTGCCAAGCAGCGCCCCCGAGCTTCTGAGTAATTGGTCACGTGTTGACACACGCTTGGGTGAAGCGTATAAGCCACGTATTAGATGTGGCCTTTTACGAAGGGAGACTCGGATGAAGAAGCTGTTTGCGCTGCTGTCGGCCGCGGGAATGGTGGTCGTATTTGGCCTGTCAGCATCCGCGGCGACGCAAACGATCACCGGAACGCTCATTGACAAGAGCTGCTACGACCACGACAAGACCGCGACCGGCAACGATCACAAGATGGGGGGAAAGCACGTCGCCGGGTGCGCAGCGATGTGCGCGAAGAAAGGTCAACCGGTCGCGTTGCTGACGAGCGACGGCAAGGTTTATACGGTCAAAGGCGGCCTCGCGGCTGACAACAATGCGAAACTCGTCGCCCATATGGGCCACACCGTATCGATCACCGGCGATGTCGCGGCGACCGACGGCGCGACGACTATCACCGCGTCGGAACTCAAAATGGTATCGCGCTAGTCCGGAGAGGCGCAGCAGAGCAGCGCGGCGGTGCGAGGCATTGTGGCTCCGAGCCGCCTGCCCTGCGCGCGGGTGGAACCCTGACCGCTCATCGCAAAAGAAGCCGGCGGATGGTCCAGAGCGTTTTTGCACGAAGCACGACGCGTGGATCCGCGAGCTGACGAAATAACGCGCGCTACGGCGCGAGCGGATCGAACACGCGCGCCAGGAACAGATCACGGCCGCCGTAGAACGGCGCCCCGCCCGAGGCCAAGTCCGCCGACGCGTCACGCCGCCGAAGTAGACAATTCCGGCGGCTGCGCCGATGCCCACCACCGCGTCCTCGCGAGAGCCGCCTAGGTCGAAAACACCAGCGCCGCGCCTCTCGGATCGAGCTTCGCGATGTATCCGTCTCCGCACGGCAAGAGGAAGCCGGGATTGCACTGCGGCTTCGCCGCTGCAACGAGCGGTGGCCGAGCACATCTGGCTCGTCACCAACACGCTTAGAGGAAATCCGAACGTTTGCGAATGAATTCCAGCGCGAGCCGTAGGCCGAGGGCCGGCGATTCACTCGTAGGGGTGCCAAAAACACTTTGATCCTTCGTTCGGCGAAATCTCTGCGCCCCAGTTGCTGGCTTTGTGTGCCGAAAGGCCGCGCGATCGTAACCTCCGTGACGATCGCGATGGCATCTGCAAATCGGACAACGTCAGTGAAAGGCGGGCCGCGTCGGTGAAGCCCTGTTGCAGTTCAGTGAGACGAAGGAGCGCCCTGCTAGGATCGAGCAATGACATCGAGTGATACGACAACAGGGCACAACCCGGGTGATCCAGGCTCGGTCGAATCGTGGCTGGTCTCGGCAGGACGGGACCGGCGCCCTGGCTCGCCGCTCAACGTGCCCCCATGCCCGGCGTCGAACTTCGTGCTGGGCGAGCACCGTGCATACTCACGCGACGACGCCACGCCGGGCTGGGAGGCACTGGAAGAGATCGTCGGCGGCCTCGAGGGCGGCTCTTCGGTCTCCTTCGCCTCCGGCATGGCGGGAATCGCGGCGGTTTTCGATCAACTCCCCACGGGCTCCATCGTGGCGCTACCGGACGACTGCTACCACGGTGTCGCGGGACTCGCCAAAGCTGGCGAAAGTCGCAGCCGGTGGACCGTGCATCGCGTCGCCGTGGCCGATACCGCAGGCTGGATCGAGATGTGCGGCGTGGCCGATTTGATTTGGCTGGAGTCGCCTTCGAACCCGCTGCTGACGGTGGGTGACCTGGATGCCATCTGCGCCGCACCGCGCAAGCGTGGCGCGATCCTGGGAGTGGACAATACCTTCGCTACGCCGCTCAATCAGCGTCCGCTGGCGCTAGGGGCCGATGTGGCCGTGCAATCGGCGACGAAGTTCATCGGCGGACACTCGGACCTACTCGGCGGCGTTGTCACGGTGCGCGATGCGAACCTGCTGGCGGCGCTGCGGCAGGCCCGCGAGCTCACGGGCGCAACACCCGGTACACTCGAAACGTTTCTCGCGGTCCGCGGAGTTAGGACGCTGGCATTGCGGCTGGAGCGGGCGCAACGCAACGCGATGACACTGGCCGAGCGCCTCGCGCGCCATCCAAACGTCACGCTGACACGCTATCCCGGCCTCGTGAGCCACCCAACGCACGAGGCCGCGCGACGCCAACTCAAGGGCTTCGGCACGATTATCTCGTTCGACGTGCGCGGCGACAGTCCCACCGCCGACGCCGTATGCGCCGGATTGCAGCTCATTCAACACGCGACCAGCTTGGGCGCGGTTGAGTCCACCGTCGAACGGCGGGCCAGCATTCCGGGCCAGGAGCACCTGCCCCCGACGCTGTTGCGATTGAGTGTGGGTATCGAGGCCGTCGAGGACCTTTGGACCGATCTGGATCGAGCGCTGCGCACCCTGCCGGAAATGTAGTACAAGACGCAGACGACGCCAAGGTGATCAAGTCGAAGACGCGCGTCGGCCACATCTGTCAGCGGGTCTTCAGGTACTCCGACGAGACAGAGAAGATGCGCATGCAGATTGCGCGCATCGCGGTGCTGTACGACGACCTGATGCTGGAGCACGACGGCGCGCAGGAGGAGACCATCGCCGCCCTTGACCGGAGCGGCGTCCATTCGAGGCGGTTCGACTTCGTCCGCAGGGTGAGTTTGGCGACACCGTGAAGCTGGCGCGCCCGGCTGGACTCGAACCAGCGGCCCCGAGCTTAGAAGGCTCGTGCTCTATCCAACTGAGCTACGGGCGCGTTGTCTCATGGTACGACGATGCCGCACCCCTAATGCACCCCCGGAACGTACGGCGCGTCAAAAACACGTATTTTTCTGCCGATTCCGGCTCACAGAATAGGGGCCTCTTGCCTTGGAAGGCCGGTGCTCTATCAGTCACGGGTTCCGCCCTTGATATCCCGGCGGAGCCCGCGACTGGTTGCCAGTGTCTCTTTGGCGCGCTTTGCGCGCCTAGGACCGCTATGCGGATCCTGGGCAACGGGTACAAAATTCACGTTCCAAGCCGCATAGCGGTCCAAATGAGCTACGGGCGCGTGGGGTGGCCGTCCGCGCGAAGGACTGGGCGCGTCGCGCAATGCGGACCGTTGGCGTGCTTGCGCGGGCGCCTCGATCCTAACAGACCCTCTGAGCACCGGCGCAGGGAGTTGGTTGCTGGTGTTCTGGATGCCCACCAGCCGGGGGACCAAGCAATCCGGACGCGATCGATCCGTCGAGCATCAGCAGGACGGAGTGCAGCGGACCGCGCCAGTTCGGTGCCAAGCGCGCGCGCAAGACGGCCGCACCTTAAAGATGCGGCATGCGGCGGGCCTACGTACCTCTGCGTACGGCGCTCCACTGGCGCATCAGTTCCACCATCCGGAGCGAGGGACTCTCTGCGATGCCCTGTGCCCACACGGTCTCGGTCAGACGGGCAGTAGTGAAACGGGTCAGTCGATATCCGTCCCGCCCTGACTGATTTCGTGGAGAAACCAGATCCGCCGTTCGGTCTTCTCCAGGATCTCCTGCAGCAGGTTCCCTGTCGGCGTGTCACGGTTCTTGTCGCACACCTCGATCGCCTCGCGCTGCTGTTCGGCGATGTGCCGGTTATCCTCGATGAGGCGCGCGATCATCTCCTTCGGCGTCACACACTCCTCGTCATCGTCGCGAATCGTCTGGAGCTGGCTGATGTGCGAGATGCTTCGGATCGTCGTCCCGCCAATCTTCCTCACACGCTCGGCAAGCGTGTCGATGGCGCCGAGGACCGACTCGGCCTGCTCGTCGAACAGCAGGTGATAGTCACGAAAGTGCGAACCGAAGACATGCCAGTGGAAGTTCTTCAACTTGACGTACAGGGCGAAGGCATCGGCAATCAGTGGATTCACGGCTGTGGTGACGGCCCGGACTTCTTCCTCCTTCAGGTCGGTTGGCGTCGCGAGCGGCTTGGGCACCGCGGACTTTACGGCACGTACGGCCATGGTCGTTCTCCCTCACTGTTGGGTTTTCAACACGCACACAATCCCTCTGAGGTCCCTCCCTCTTCCAGGTCTCTTGCAAACAAGTTGACGGGTTCGGGCCAACGGCCGTCATTTCGGATGGGATTTGAATCGATGAGTTCCTCCGGCTCCTCGGCAGGAAGGCCGTCCTCTGTACTAACGGGGATCAATCCTCGTTAACTGTAACGGCGCGGCCGGGAGCAGTGGTCCGGGCCAGTCGACACTTTCGTCACGCTGCGCCGCGGGGGGCGGCGAGCGTTTGGAGGACATCTGTGCCGAGTTGGAAGCATCGCGTCTGCACCGTCGTGCTGCCTGCGGCGGTGGTGATGGCTGTCTCCTGCAGCGGAGACTCGCCCACGTCCCCGACGTCAACGTCAACGGGGCCGGTCGACACGAACACGATCACGATCGCGAACGGCAGCGTAAGTCCGAACTTCATCCGGGTGGCAGTAGGAAGCACGGTCACGCTGGTCAACAACGACTCGCGTGCGCGGGATCTCAACTCCGATCCGCATCCCAGCCACACCGACTGTCCGGCGCTCAACTGGGGGCCTCTGCAGCCAGGCGAGAGCCGAGCGTCGGCCCCGCTCACGACGGCACGCACCTGCGGGTATCACGATCACATCGTGCCGTCGAACACGTCGCTGCAGGGACGAATCCTGATCCAGTAGTCTCCCGCGTCGCCTCCTCAGCGCCGGGACTCTGAACCAGATGGACGGCGGTGTCGGGCGACCCCGCCTCGATCCCCGCGCGAGGACGCGGTGGTCGACGAAGCAGCCGTCGTCGTTGGCGGGCGATCGGTCAGCTCGATGCCATCCGCCGTGTGGACCGATGTCGCCAGGATCGCGGCGCGGATCTCCAGACGCTCGACCGTCTCGCGATCGAGCCTCGCCGGCCATGGCACCTCGCCGGTCACCTGCATGCCAAGCAGTGTGCGCGCGATGCCCTCCACCGTAACGGTCGATGCGACCAGCGATTCGGCAGGCACCCGGAGCGACCCGCCCTCGACGAACACCAGGACTCGGTTGCGATTGCCGATCGTCGGCAGAACCAACGAAGAGGTGTCGATGAGGAACGCACGCGGTTCGAACACGCCGACCACTCGAGCGTACGGCACTCGCACGCGATAACCCGCGAGATCGCTAATCTGATCGGCAAGCGTGGCCGGTCGCACCGTGGCCGGAACCTGCTCACCGGGCCTCGCGGCACGACGACGTGCCGGCTCGCCCGCGGGCGATTCTGCATCGCGTTGCGGTGTCTGACCGGTGCTGGCGCTCATGAGCGATATCGCGACGAGAACCGGACGTCCGGACAGTCGTGCCCTCGTCTGCTCGTCGATGTCGCGCCAGCCTGGGGTCTCTTCGAAATCGCTGTCTTCGAGCCGCCGCATCACACCGTGTGCCTCGACCGTCGCCCCGACCGCCGGCGTCGCGCGGGCATCGGGAGCGACGACCAGCACGTCGCGTCCAGGGCCCAGCCTGTCCTCTACGGTGAAAAGCCTCGGTGCATGAACTGCCTGCACGCGACCTCTGACAATCCCGTGGTCGCCAACCCGGGCGCGCGAGACCTGACGGACCGATGGGGACGCTTCACCCTCCTGCTGCGCAGATACATCGATCGACGGCCCGATGAGAAGAGAAGTCATCAAGACCATCCAAAGCCCGTGTCGTTTCATGGCGGCCTCCGTGGGCTGGTTCGGCGTCGTCCGAGCCCGGTCAACGCTGCAAGGATAATTCGGCGACGCCCGGATGTCACCGAAGAACCCATCGATGATTCGGACGTCCGGCGATATACTCGCCGGAGATGCCATAAGTGCAGATTGCGTCGGCGCCATCATTCGGCCCCGACCGAAGTCTGCAGAGGGTGCGAGTCATGGGTCCCGCCCGCCAGATTTGGCTGCCGTGCATCGTGGCTTTGGTGCTCTTCTCGTCAATCACCGCGAGCGCTCAGGACTGGAAGGAGCCATGGGCGGATTCCTACGACCGTCCGCCCCGGGTCGACGTGAGCGGCTCGGCGGGATTTCTCGTGCCAACGGACTGGAGCAACCTGGTGTTGCTCGGTTCGATTTCCTCCGTGTCCGGCATCCTGGAACAGGTGATCGTTCGCGATGTTCGCGTCAAACCGGCCACGGTTTATGACGGCAACGTCACCTACTGGCGAGGGAGATACGGATTCCGCCTCCATGGGGGGTATTCCAAGGGCTCGCTGGTGATTGGCGGCACGCCCGACACGCTCCAGCCGCGAACCCCTGAGGACCGCACGCCGGTAGACGTGAAGACGTGGATCTACGACCTGCGAGGCGCAATCGGGTTGATAGATTACAAACCGAGCCGGTGGGTGTGGCCCTACGTCTTTCTCGGGTTCGGCGGGATCACATACGATCTCTCACGAACCGTCACCCCGTCGCTCCTCACCTTCATCGAGCGCACTCCCAGCCGGCGCAACGAGCGCGGGGACATCGTGGTCGCCGAGGACACCGGAAGTCAGTTCGTGCTCTCAGTAGACGAGCTGGGTCTTGAAACAGTGTTCGCGGTGAACTTCGGTGCGGGAGCCGATCTCCGTATTCCGCTCGGTCCTGTGAGTGTAGGAC
Source organism: Vicinamibacterales bacterium (assembly GCA_036005125.1). Taxonomy (GTDB): domain Bacteria; phylum Acidobacteriota; class Vicinamibacteria; order Vicinamibacterales; family UBA2999; genus DASYQV01. The sequence goes on along the minus strand of DASYQV010000117.1, from coordinate 9,613 downwards.
TGCGCATTGAAGCATCGGACCACGTGTCACCTTCGCCCCTCGGGTTGAGCATTCTCCACCTGAGCCCCCTGGGAGGGTTCACGTCTCAAACCGACGTCCGGTTCGGGTACGTCCATCACCTGCGCGCAGCCGCGGGCCTGGTCATCTACCTCGGACGCTGAAGTCAGAGTCAAAAGTCTATCGACCCGCAACACGTCCCTGCGTGCGACGCCTGCGCGCCCGTGGCCGCCGGGCAGCGGCGCGGCCCGTGCGCAGCGCGCGAATTCCGGCGAGCGAGAACGCGGTGATGTGCTCTGCCAGCGCGTCAACGGCGTCGGGCGTGCCCCCGAGGTCGGGATGCAAACGGCTGCTCACTGGGTTCGGGACGAATGCGAGACATTGCGACTGGACGCACGTCACCGCTCGCACGACCCGCTCGTCGTCGCTGGCACAGTGGAGGATCTCGGCGACGATGCCGGCCAGGTACGCGGCGCGCGGCCGCAGCACGCGCTCGACGACGAGATCGATCGCGGCGGTGCGGTCGGCAATCTCCCGTGACATGAGCGACTGGATCCACGAGTGCTGACGGGAGGCAACCGTCCGATGTACGTATACGCGCACGAACGCGCGCAGCTTCTGATCGGGTGGGCGTCCCTCACCAGCCAGCCGCGCTGCCTCATTGGTCTCGCGCATCGCCTCGACGGCCTTTTCCAGGATGCCGCGGTAGAGTCCCAGCTTGTTGCCGAAGTGATAGTTGACGGCCGCGACGTTCACGCCCGCGGTGCGGCAGATTTCGCGGACCGTCACCTTCTTGAAACCGCGGCTGGCAAACAGGCGGGCTGCCACGCTGACGACGCGCTCCCGCGTGACCCGGTCGCCCTTTTTCATAATGTTCGCCGGAAGAGGAGCGTCGCGGCCGTCATGGCCACGAGCGAGAAGACGAGCAGGAACAGGAGATCGAAGGAAATCGCCGCGAACCCGGTGTTCTTGAGGAGCAGCGACTTGAACGCGTGCACCGCGTAGGTGAACGGGTCCGCTACGGCGATGACCTGCATCCATCCCGGGAAGCCCTGCTGCGGGTAGACGGCCCCGCTCGGGAAATACAAGAGCGTGTTCAGGACGCCGAAGACGGCGCGCGGCAACAGGGGATCGTTGACGCGGACCATGACGAGAAACATCAGGCTGACGAGCGCATACGCGGCGACCGAGATCACAAGAAGCAGCCGCAGGAGGCGCATGGGGTCGAGTGGCTGCGGAATGCCCGCCACGAAGGAACCGATGATCGTAATCATGACCCCGGCAAGCACCGCCTTGATCGTTCCGGAGATGTTGAATCCCATGATCAGCTCGAGCCTGGTGATCGGCGTGACCAGGTAGCCTTCGTGCAGGCCGCGCGCCTTGTCGTCGATGAAGATGATGCCGCCGCCGATCATCACCATCATGAAAATCGACATGACGATCGAGCCGGGCAGGAGGTACTGGACGTACGGCACGTACGGGTACATTTCGACCACGTCGAGCTGCGGCACGGCGGCCACGCGCGGCATGACCGCCGACTGCTGATACGCCGAGAGAATGCTCCCCATCGTTCCCGCCAGCGCAGTGGCCACGAAGCTGTCGGCGTTGTCGGCGACGAGCGCCACGCGAGGTTCGTTCCGCGCCAGCACACGTCGCGAGAAATCAGGCGGAATGGTGAGGAGGCCGTTGATGCGGCCGTTGCGCAGATCGGTGAGAGCCACCCCCTGATCGTAGTACTCGGAGATATCCAGCGTCTGGGCGCCCGACGAGGCCGCCGAGACCAGCTCGCGCACCCGGACGGCCGGCACTCCACGGTCGTAGTCGAGCACACCGATCTTGAGGTGCTTGACGTTGCCGCCGAACGCATAGCCCAGGATGACGAGCTGGATGACAGGGAAGATCATCGACATGGCGATGAGGAACGGGCTGCGGCGGAACCGCCGCATCTCGCGCTCGACGATGGCCCACATTCGGTACATCGATGCCCTACCTCCGCTACCTGCGCATCATGAACGGCCGATCCGAGGGCGCCGGATCCTGGATCGCATCACGCAAAGCCCGGCCCGTGTAGTGCACGAACACATCGTCGAGCGAGGTGCTCTGGACCGCGAGCGACTGCACGGTGACGCCGTTGCGCGCCGCCAGATCCACGAGCGCGGTCGTGGTTGCCGGTCCATTGCGCGACGCGATTCGGAACACGTGGTCTTCGCCCTCGACGGTCTCTACCTCCGGCAGCGTGCGGAGCGAATCGGCCCAGCCGCGCGGGACGACCGAGAAGCTCACCTCGAGCGCGTTCTTTCCGGCGATCGACGCCTTGAGCTTGAGCGGCGAATCGAGCGCCTTGAGCTCGCCGTGATCGACGATGGCGACCCGGTCGCACAGCTTGTCGGCTTCGTCCATGTAGTGCGTGGTGATCAGCACGGTGAGGTCTCTTTGCTGCTTCACCTTGCTCAACATCTCCCAGACATGGACGCGCGAGACCGGGTCGAGGCCGGTGGTAGGCTCGTCGAGGAAAAAGACGCGCGGCTCGTGAACGAGGCCGCGCGCGATCTCCACGCGCCGCCGCATCCCGCCCGAGAGAAACTTCACCTGTTTGTCGGCCCACTGCGTCAGCTCGACGGCCTCCACCAGCTCGGCGATCAGGCGCTCGCGGCGTTCCCGGGACACGCCGTACAGCTTGGCGAAGATCAAGAGATTCTCGCGAACGCTCAGCTCCGTATCGCTCGTCAGGGCCTGAGGAATCACACCAATCGAGCGGCGTACGCCGTCCGGCTGCTTGACGACGTCGAACCCGTTGATGACGGCGGTTCCGGAGGTCGGGAGGAGCAACGTCGTCATCATGCGGATGAGGGTCGATTTGCCGGCGCCGTTCGGGCCGAGCAGGCCAATGACCTCGCCAGGCGCGACGTCGAACGTAATGCCGTTGACGGCGGTGAAATCGCCGAACGTCTTGACGATCCGCTTGACGTCGATTGCGGAGGTCATGAGCCCGTTATGCGGCGCGCGACGCAGGTTTCGAGAGTGCTTGCAGTGGGTGTTCGAATCGCCACGCGCCGGAGGAGTGTGCGCCCGGGCCGCATGACGGGCCCGGCGCGCCCTGACCGCCAGTCGGAGGGCGGCGCGCGCCTGGCAGGTACTGCGCCAACCAGCCGAGCGGCTGCGCCGAATGGCCACAGGCAGAGCCCGTTGGCTGATTGAGCTCCAGGAGCACGTATGCCGTCATGCCGACCGCGAGGCGTCGATCGGCGTTGTCGACGCGGAGGCGCACCTCGAACGTCTTGATGTCGCGCTTCGTGCGGCTCACGTCGCGCTGTGTCGCAAACCCCGCGTCGGCGCGACGGTAGAACACCGTGCCTTTCCGTTCGTCGCCCGACGGCAGCCGCACGACGAGCGTGTCACCGATGCGTATCCGGTCGACGTAGCTTTCCTCGACGTCCGCGCGCACCCAGAGGTCGTCGGGATTGATGAGCGTCACCACCGCCTGGCCCGGGGTGACCACCTCGCCCGGCCGCGCGGCCCGCACATCGACGAAGCCGTCGATGGGCGCGCGCAGCTCCGTGTAGGCGAGCCTGACCTCCGCCTTGGCCGTCTGCGCGGCGGCCGCGGCATGCTGGTGCTGGTTGGCCTTGAGCGCGCTGCGGCGCATCACGATCTGTTCGGCGTTCGCCCGTGCGAGCGCCACCGCCGCGCGCTGCGCTTCCGCGTTCCGATTCAACGAATCGACGCGTGCCCGTGCGCCGTCGAGCTCCGTGCGGGCGCGGTCGAAGGCCTCGGTGGCGACCAGCCCCTCTCTCAGGAGCGTCTGGGCGCGCGTGAACCCGAGCTGCGCCTGCTCGAGATCGGCGGTGGCGGCTTTCTGCTGCGCGACCGTGGAGGCCAGCACGGCTTCGGCCTGATGTATCTGCTCCGCTGTCTGCTGTTCCTGGTACCGCAGTGCCGCCTCGCTTTCGATGACGTGAGAGGCGAGGCCCTCGGCGCTTTGACTGTAGTACGCGTGCTCGGCCTTCAACTCCTCGGGTGTCATGAGCGCGATGACCTCGTCGCGCTTGACGACGTCACCCTCCTGGACGCGCAGCTCGGCGATCCGGCCGGAGATCTGCGCGCTCACCATCACGTCGTTGGTCGTGACGATTCCCGTCAGCACAAGGGAGGAGGGCGGCTGCGAGTAGAAGTAGTACGCGGCGCCGACGGCGACCGCCACGAGCGCCAGGACTACGACCCTGATGATGGTCCGCATGTTCAAACAACTGTATGAAACGTTTGTTTGAGAGTCAAACGGGCTTCAAGCTGGGGGCTTCGAGGTTCGGGGTCGCGCAGCGCGGGTCTGAAGACCCGCGCCTGTCATTCATGATTCATGATTCATGATTCTTGATTGGTTCGTGACGAACGCCTTAATCATGAATCATGAATCATGAATTACCGCGTCGCCGTCTTCTCCAGCGCGCGCGCGCCGCTGAGGATGTTCGACACCGCGGTGTTCCCTTCGTGACACGCGTACTCGAACATCTGGTAGCCGGGATCGCGGTTCAACGGTAACGACACTTTCCAAGGCTGCGTATAGATGTTCGGATCAGTGACCGTGACCTCGTAATGCAGTGTGTCGGCATTGGTGCGCGTAAACCGCTCGACGACATGCAGCGCCTCGGTTTGCGGGATGCCCTTGACGCGTCCCGTCGCAGCGCTGCTGGCAACCCATCCCTTGTCGGAGTAGTTCGTCGTCTCGACGACCAGTGTCTGTCCCTCCCAGCGGCCTCGCGAATCACCATTCCAGAGACGAATCGTCTTTCCAACGTGCGGGCGACCGTCCATCGGAATGATCCGGGCTTCGTGAATCATTTCGTAGAGAATCACGACCGCGCCTGGCGTCTGCAGGATCTGGTACGCGTTGTTGTAGCCGGCCGGAAACATCCCGCCCGGCACGCCGCGCGTGATGCACCGATCCCAGACGCTCATGTGAACCCAGGAGTCGCCGTTGCGCTGCAGGTTGTAGTCGCGCTTCGCCTCCGCCGCCGGGGTCGCCGGCACGCGACCGTTCGGCGGGTCGACCACGAGTGAGGTTTGCCGGGTCGATACGACCGATGTGCCGGAATCCAACCAGAACTGATTGTAGGCGCCGGTGTCGCCTCTTCTGGGCGGCCGGTCGACACGATTGTCAGCCGACTGTTTCTCGAGCGCCGCGACTTCCTCTTCCGTCCAGTACGCCTTGTTGCCGAGCGCGACCGGTCGCTCGAACGGCGTGATCGTGGCGCCCAGCCACATGCCCTGCAGGTCCGGGTCGCCCCACGGCGTGCGGGAGGACGTCCCCGTGGTGGCCGTGGCGGTTACCGGTTTCTTCGAGCGGTCTGTTGCACTCTGTCCGGCAATGGGCACTGAGGTCAGCCATGCAACGGCAACTGACACCAGAGCGCTACACACAGCGACTGACCACGATCTCATGTGAAACCTCCTCGCGAGATCTCATACTGTAGCGCAAACGCCCGGGCGTGGCTGCGCCGCGATGTAAAAGTCCGGGATAATATCGCTGCTTGCGTTGAGACGCATGGACGCCCACCAACTGCGACGCCTCTTCGTGCTCGCGAACGCGTTCAAGGAAGGCGACCTGATGGTCGGCGGCACGTTCGACGACCGGATTCGCGAAGATGCCCGGCGCCGCCTGCTTGCCACCAGAATCGCCGACATCCGCCAGATCCCCCTCGTTGAAGACGGCGTCAGCGAAGCGCTGGCACGGTCACGCGCACGACATCAGGACGCCGTTCTCGATCCCCTGACGATCGAACGCCTCAAGGAGTTCCTGTTGGCTCCGGCCGCCCCTGATTTCGTGCGCCGTCATCGCGACGCGCTGGCGAGCGAAGCCATCGCCGCGGTGGTGAAGGTCATGACCGACGAGGAGCTCTCCCGTGTCGCGCGCGCAATCTTCAATCCGCTCCCTGGCGACGGCATCACCGTGGGCTCAGCGCTGCACTTCGGATCCCGGATTCAGCCGAACAGTCCCGGCGACGACGAGCAGGAGATCCTCTTTTCGATTCTCGAGGGGCTGGCGTACGGATGCGGCGACGTGATTATCGGCCTCAATCCGGCCAGCGACGACCTCGACACGATCGTCCGTCTCGAGGCGCTGCTCGAACGCGTGGTGCGCCGCCTGGCCCTGCCCACCCGCTACTCCGTGCTCTCGGACATCGTCAAACAGCATCGCGCTCGCCAGTGCACGCACGTCGATGTCGGGTTCCAGAGCCTGGCGGGGACCTCCAGTGCGTTGGCGGGCATGGTCGGACTCGACGTCGAGGGCCTCGTTGATCTGGCGCGCGCGTTCGACGGGTTGTACTTCGAGACCGGGCAGGGATCGGCGGTGACCAATGGTGCCGCCGAAGACGTTGACATGGTCACGCTCGAGGCGCGCGCATACGGCGTGGCGCGGTACATCGGGCAGCGGACCGGCGCGTGGATGATTGTCAACGACGTGGCAGGTTTCATCGGTCCGGAGGTCTTCCGGACGATCGATCAGCTCGAGCGGGCGTGTCTCGAGGATTCGGTCATGGCCAAGCTCCACGGCCTCACGATGGGACTGGACGTGTGCGCCACGTTCCACATGGGCATTCCGCCGTCGGCGCTTCGCCAGTTGACCGAGCGGATTGTCGACCGTGCGGCGCCGGCCTATCTGATGGCGGTGGCCGGGAATGCGGATCCGATGCTCGGCTACCTGACGACCTCCTTCCGCGAGCATCCACGCCTGCGCAGGCGCTGCCGTCGGCGGGTGACCTCGGTGATGCACCGACGCCTGGACCTGCTCGACGTCAACGAGGTCGAGGGTCGAGGAGAGCGCGCGACGACCGCGAACCTCTACGCGATGTACGCGCAGGCCGGCGGCGATCATCGGACGTTGGCGTCGCTGGCCGACGAAGGCCAGCGCGCGCTTGACGAGCTGCGCGGGCGCGGATACGACCTGGGCTACGGCTGCGGCGCCGATGGCGATCCGCCGCCCGCGGTCGACACGCGGCTCGATTCCATTTACAGGCATGCGCGTCAGGCTTTGTACGCCCGGCTCGAGGACGCTGTCATTGCCGACGCGTCGCCGCGTCACGTCCGCGTGCGAACGAGCGCGATCGATCGGGACGAGTACCTTGCCCGGCCGTGGAGCGGAGAGCGTCTCCGGGACGAAGACGCACGCGTGGTGGCCGGGTGCTATCCATCACGTCGCCCGCAGGTGCAGATCGTCATCTCCGACGGCCTCAACGCGAACGCCGTCAACGAGCAACTCCGTCTGCTCGTGCCGCCGCTGCGGCGTCTGTTGCAGAATACGGGTTGTCACGTCGGCGAGACCGACGTGGTGATCGACAACGGTCGGGTGCGCGCTGGATATCAGGTGGGCGAAATGGTTGACGCCACGACCGTCGTCCACATCATCGGTGAGCGGCCCGGCACGGGGCTCAATACCGTGTCGGCGTATCTGACCTACGGCCGCGACGCCGCGGGGCAGTCGCGGTGGGGCGCCGACCTGGATCATTCGTGCACGACGGCGGTATGCGGTATCCACCTCCGCGGCAAGCCGCCCGCCGCGGCTGCTGACGAGATCGCCCGCACGGTGCGATCGATGATCGAACAACGCCGCTCGGGCATTGCCCTTCATCTGAGTTGAGACGGAGTCGTCCCGTTCGCGGTATAGTCACGGATTGCCAAGGCGGTTTTTCTGGAGGATCGCATGAGACGTCTCGTTGTGTTGGGCGCGGTCATCGTCGTGGGCGGGGTATGCGTGCTGGCCGCCAGCTCGCAGCAGGGGGATGGAGCAAAGACGATCGCGGTCGAGAAGCTCAAGGACAATCTCTACGTCCTCACGACCTCGAGCCCGGCGAATCGCGCGACATTCAGCGGCGGCAACGTCGCGGTGTTCATCACCGACGCGGGCGCCGTCATCGTGGACACGAAGCTCGCCGGCTGGGGCCAGGCCCTTCTCGACGGCATCAAGAAGGCGACGACCAAGCCGGTGACGACGATCATCAACACCCATACGCACGGCGACCACACGGGCAACAACGAGTTGTTCGGGGCGACCGTCGATTCGGTGGTGCAGGAGAATACCAAGACGAACATGGCCAAGATGGACGCCTTCAAGGGCGACAAGGCCAAGTTCCTGCCGAAGCGCACTTACAAGGACCACCTGACGATCGGCAGCGGCAAGGATCGCGTCGAGCTCCACTACTTCGGTCCAGGCCACACCAACGGCGACACCTTTGTCGTGTTCCCCGCGCTGCGGGTCCTCCACGCCGGCGACATGTTCCCGTGGAAGGACGCCCCGTTCTACGACAGGAGCAACGGGGGCACCGGCGTGTCGTTCCCCCAGACCTTGTCGAAGGTGTTGGCGCTCAAGGATTTCGATACCGTCATCCCGGGCCACAGCCCGATGATGACGCGCAGCGACCTGCAGGAGTATCAGAAGTTCACCGCGGACCTGTTGGCCTCGGTGCGGGCCTCGGTCAAAGCGGGCAAGAGCCTGGAGGATGCAACGGCGTCCGCCATGAGCGTGCCGGCCAAGTACAAGGGCTATCAGTCGGAGCGACTCAAGGCGGGCGTTCAGGCTATCTACGAGGAACTCAAGAAGTAATCGGCGATTCGCGATTGGTGATTCGTGATTCGTGATTCGTGATCCTGTTCGACGTTCCGAATCACGAATCACGAGTCACGAATCTGCTGCTACTGAGGCCGCCTCACCAGCTCGATCCGCACGCCGTTGGGATCTTCCACGAAGGCCACGCGCAGGTTTCTGACGTCGCGCGGCTCACCGGTGACGTTCACGCCCTTCTGTTTCAGCTCCGCGATCTTCCCGTCGATGTTCATCGCGCGCCAGCCGAGATGATCGATCGCGTGGCCCTGGCTGCGCGGCGCGCCCTCAGCCTTCTGCGCGAGCAGCCAGACGTCGGGGTTCGTGTATTTCACCGCGTCGATACGCCCCTTCAGCTTCGACCGGTCGCCCCCGAACATCTGCATGTACCACCCGAGCGCGGCTTCGGGGTTCGGGGCGCGGATGTGAATGTGATGAAACCCCAGGAGCTCGGCGTCCTGTACGAGCTCGATCTTCACGCCAAACGGATCCTGAATGAAGGCGAGCTTGAACAGCCCGGGGACGTCACGGACGGGATTGAGCACCTTCGCGCCGGCCGCCTCGAGCTGTTTCACCTTCTCCTCGAGGTTCGCGAACGACAGCCCGATGTGATCGACGGCGGCTCCGTCGCTCGGCTGCGCATTGGCGGACTGGATGAACGCGAAGATGGTCTTCCCGAACATGACACGGTCGGGCAGGTCGCCGGGCTGCGCGCCGAGATTCGTGCGATACCACTCGACGGCCTTTGCGGGCTCCGGGGCGGCGAGGTGCATGTGGTCGTACGCGTGCGTCTGCGCGCGAAGGTCGGCGCCGGCCGCAAGCGTAAGTAACACGCCCGCTCCGGCAAGCAGTCCTGGTCTCATCGCAATCCTCTTTTTTGGCTTGAGCGAGTCAGGGGATGAACGTGAACTTCGCCTGTCCCGTGGGGCCGCTGGCCCAGGGCCAGAACAGTGACCCGTTGCTCGGCCGCGCCGTGGCGCGGACCCGCACGTAATACTCACGGTTCGGTTCGAGAACCAAGGT
>DASYQV010000116.1:0-11486 GCA_036005125.1 Vicinamibacterales bacterium | reverse complement strand
AGGCTTCGCGGTGCCCGGCCGATCCATCCACAACCGGACGACGTCGCCGGCGGCGAGACGACGGGCCGCATCCGCGGGACCCGTTTCCTCGCCGTTGACGAGCACCTTGCCCCGCTCGAGCGCCGACACCGCGCGGCCTCGAGATCCCATCCGATCCGTTGCGGCAAGAAACTTGTCGAGTCTGGTGCCCGCGCTCTCGCCGTCAACGATCCATTTCGAGGTTGAGTCCGCCACCGCGGCTGATGATATCGAAGCCTGCAGGGTCAGTACGGGGTCAGACCCTGAGTACAGGACGACTCAAGGCATTGAGTCGTCGCGTGTGAGGGTTCACAGTGGCGTGAGATTTCTTGGAGATTTCGCCCGGGGTCAGAAGAGAAGTCGACAGGATACGGACCGCCGAGCACCAACCCCACTGCTCGCTCGGGCCCGCCTCTCGGGCAGACCCGAACACCAAGCTGCCCGTCGCGGCCGCGAAGCGACCACGATCTGACCCTCGACAGACCGGCGCCGCACGAAGCATGCCGTGCTCCCCCCCGAAGCGCGCGGTCTTCAGGGGTTCGCCAGCCTGCGCTTCGTTTACTTCTTGCCGTCCTTGTCGTACGGCGCGCCCGTTCCCGACGATCCGACAAACAGCTTCCGCCCGTCCGCGAGCGTCACGCGCCCGCCGTTGGCTATCGTCGAGCCGTTCTTCGCCTGATAGCCTTCCACGATCACCTCGGTCCCGACGGGCAGCGTGTTCTTGTTCCACCCTCGCCGGAGGAGCTGGTTGGGCGCTCCCATCTCGACCTTCCACGTGGCGACCTTCCCCGACTGATCCTTCACGTCGATGGTCAGCCAGGAATGCGGATTGATCCAATCCACCTGCACCACGGAACCCTTCAACGTCACCGGCTTGTTGGCATCGAACTCAGCCGAGAACGCGTGGTGTGCCGCGACCGGCGCGCCGGCCAGCAAGCCACCGATCAAGGAAAGAGCAACCGCTGATGTCCATCGCATGGGCTCTGTCTCCTCTACTGGAGCGCGCGGCTGTCCGTCGACGCGCTCGGGGCACCCGGGCGGCGTCAAGCGTCACACCGCGCAACGACTACTTCTTCTTCTGATCGTTCTTCTGATCCGGATCGATATCTACACCGGTCGCCATGAAGATGCCGTCGCGGTTCCCTTCATGACACGCGTACTCGAAAATCTGATGGTCCGCTTTCCCCCGAACGAAGGCGTCCAGCGCGATCGTGAACGGGCGCGAGAACGTCTTCGGATCTTCGATCCTCGCCTCGTACCGGATGACGTGCTCGTTCATCGGCGTGAAGCGCTCGACCACGTGCAGGTCGGGGCTGTGAACGACGCCGTGTCCAGTCGTCAACGTGTCGTACGGCTGGCCTTCCCCGGGGCCGCCATGTCCCAGGGTCCACGTGTCGTCGTTGAAGTTGGTCACGTCGACGACCAGCGTGTTGCCCTCCCAGCGCCCGCGCGAGTCCCCCATGGGCAGCCGGATTTTCTTGTCGAGATGCGGCCGGCCGTCGAGCGGAATGATGCGCGTCATGTGGTTCCACTCGTACACGATGACGACGGAGCCCGGCTTCTGAAGAATCTGGTACGAGTTGTAATAGACCGGCGTGTTCGCCCGCGGCACACCCGCCTGGAGACACCGCACGCGGCCGTCGAGGTACTGGGCCTTGTTCTGGTTGTCGATGATCTCCTTGCGTTTCGCCTCCGCCCACGCCAACAACGGCACTTTCCCGTCAGGCGGATCGATGATCATCGGCGTCCTGACCTTCTTGAGATAGGGCAGGTCCTGTTCAGCCGCCTCTCGCGCGCCGAAATCGGTCGGCCCGATGCCAGCAGAGCCTTTGAGCGTCGGTGGCTTCCAGAACTTGCCGCTGGACGGCGTTTCCATCGGCTGGTTGATCCAGCCCGGCTCGTACATTCCCGAGATATCGGGCTGGCCGTCAGGCGTACGAGGCGGCACATACGTGCTCGCCGCACTGGTCGGAGCTGGAGCTTCACCGCCCCTGGTCTGAGCGAGGATGACTGCGGAGCTCAGCACCAGGACGGAAATGGCGATCGCGCTCCACAGCGTTGTGCCGGCGCGTTGACTGCCCACGTTCATACCTCCTTGTTTCAGCATCGATCGATTATGAGACCTCAACCAGTCACGGGCTTCGGCGCGGATATCCGGGCGGAGCCCGCGCCTGGTTCCCAGTGTCTTTTTGGCGCGCTTCGCGCGCCTAGGACCGCTATGCGGATCGGGCGCAACGGGTACAGAATTCACATTCCAGGCCGCATAGCAGTCCAATAGCCCGGCGATCACTTGCTCGACACGTTCTTCCTCTCCCAGTTCTTCCAGAAGAAGCTGACGCAATCGTAATCCAGGAGCTGCAGGTTCCTCTCGAGACGCCGGTAAAGGGGCATGCTCATCTTCCACGGGCGTGTAAACACCTTCGGGTCCTCGATCGTCACCTCGTAGTTGATGTGGTTGGGACCCATCGGCGTGTAGCGTTCCACCACGTGCAGCTGCGCGCTGTGAAAGTTCCCGGCCTTGTCGAACCAGGTCTTGTCGGTGAAGTCGATCGTATCGACGACCAGCGTGTCCCCGTCCCACTTGCCGCGCGAGTCGCCCATCCAGAATTCCAGCGCCTCCACGTGTGGGCTGCCATCCGTGTAAATGATACGTCTCGCGTGCGCAATCTCGTAGGCGATCACGACGTGCTTCGGCGTCTGCGTGATCTCGAACGGCAACGGCACGTATGTCGCGCGCGGCACGCCCGGCAGGTAACACTTCGACAACGGGTCAGCCTTCGCACGGTTCTGGTAGTTCTCCTTCTTTTTCGCCAACGCCCAGGGCTGATACGGGATATCGCCGCCCTCGACGACGCCCTGCCCCCCCGGTACTCCCTCCTCGGGCGAATGCGCCTCGATGTCCCAGTGAGCCGAGTTGACGACCTGCCAGATTCCGTTCAGATTCGGCTTGCCGTCAGGCGTGCGCGGACCTGCGTAGGCCCCGGACTGGGCCTGGGCGGCTGGCGCCTCTTCCACAAACGTCGGAACCGCGACCCACAGCACCGCGCCGATGGCGGCAGCAATCATGAGACCCACCCATCGAGCTCGCATTCGTACCTCTCTCCTCTCGAATCCGAGAATCGCTGGTTTCAGACAGGGCAATGCCATGCCGTCCCGGGGTATTCCGTACCCGAGCCTGCACACAATAGCACACGGACGGTCGCGCGGACCGATTCTTGGTTGTCGCGGCCCACGATGGATACTAAGTGTCCAGTTTCGTGTGAAGAATCTGTAAGCAAATACCCAGTTCCGGACCTTCGCCCTCCCGTTCCATCTGACAGAGTAAGGAACCCTATTCTAAACACGGACGGCGCACATCTTGCTGCCCATCTTCGCTCATCGGTTTTCGAAGACCACAGGGGGGTCCATGGCGTCAGAAATCCTGGTCGTCAGTCAAGATGACACCAACCGCGCGTGTGTGCTCCAGATACTCGCCGAAGCCGGATACCAGACACGCGGTGCGTCGACGTTCGAGGAGGGGAAGCGGCTATTGGCCACGACGACGCCGGACCTGCTGATCGCCGACGAGCGCCTCGGTGACTTCAACGGCCTGCACCTGATTCTCCGCGGGCGGGCCAACCACCCCGACATGGCCGCCATCGTGACGACCGGCACGAGAATCAAGGGACTCGAGATCGACGCGCGGGGTCTCGAGATCGACTGCCTCGTGAAGCCAGCCGATGCCAGGGACTGGCTCCAGCCGGTTTCACAGGCGCTCGCGACGACGGCCGCGCGGCGGCGGACGCTGCAGATCGCGTCCTGATCATTCATGATTCATGATTCATGATTCGTGATTGACGATTTGAATCACGATCGGAAATCACGAATCGCAAATCACGAGTCACAAATAACCAAGCTGCCCGCCGACGAGCGCTGCCGCGATTGCTTCAAGGCTGGCGACACCGTGCACGTCGGTCGGCTGCTGTGGAACACGCACCATGATGTACGGCGCGAAGCGGCGCTCAATCTCCAGCAGATGAACGCGCTCCTGACGCCGGCGCGCCTCCACGAACTCGCCTGACGCCTCCACCGGCAACACGCGATTGACGACGACCGCGCCCACGTCGATGCCGGCCTCGGCCAGACGGTCGGCCGCTCGCGCGGTCTCGTCGATCGGAAGCCGTTCGGGGACGACCACCAGCACGAACCCGGTGATGGCGCGCGATGTCAGTCGCCCTCTGAAGGCATCGAGCCGCGCGATGCGGTCTTCGAGCGCCGCGGCAATCTGGTCGGTTCCCTGCCGATCGTCGGGCAGCATCGCACGACGCGAATGCGCTAGCGCGTGCAGCCACGCCATCATCGCCTGCGGCGTCCGCAGGAGTTGCAGCGTGTGGCCGGTCGGCGCCGTGTCGAAGACCGTCAGATCGAAACGGTCCGCCTGTTCGGCGACCAGACGGGAGACGCGATCGAAGAGCGCCGCCTCTTCCATCCCCGGCATCGCGGCAGCCACCTCCAGCTGTTCGAGCGCGCGCGCCGCGGTACGGCCGGCGAACAGCGCCTGCGCGCGCGCACGTACGTCGTCGACGTAACGGCGAGCCTCGTCGGCCGCGTCGATCTCGATCCCGAACAGCGAAGGCAGTATCTCGCGCTCAGTGCCGTCAAACGGCATCTGGAAGATGTCGGACGTGGAGTGAGCAGGGTCCGTCGACACGAGCAGCACGCGCCTGCCCGACCGGCTCGCAGCCAGCGCGAGCGCGGCGGCGCACGTCGTCTTGCCGACGCCGCCCTTCCCACCGAAGAACAACACCTGGCGTGAGAGCAGTTGACGCATGTCCGTTACGCGGCTTCCAACGAGAATTATGTCCCCGTTGCGGGACCGCAGAACGGACTAGGCCCGACTCAAGCGAGCCGCGGGGAGCCGCGGGATTAGCAGCAAGGCAGCGAGCCGAGCGGCGAGCGCTCGATGCCCAGGCGGCGATGCCAGAGGTGGAACTCGTCGAAGAGCAGGGGATAGACCTCGAGCAGGTAGTACGCGGCAGGATTGGGCACGCCCATCAGCTCCAGGTAGCACAGGAGCATGAAGAGATCGGTCAGCTCGACGGCCTGGCGACGCAGCTCGTGCTGGTAGCGCCCGTACGCCGCGCCGTACAGGAAATCGCGCACGTTCCGGCCGAGAGTCGCCCATGCCATGCGCTCAGCATAGCGCACCAGCATTGCGGATTGCTGATTTCAGATTGCCGATCGATTTGCGATTGGTGATTGGTGATCTCAGATCTATTGGCGATGGTCGAATCGGTCCTGATTCGCAAATAGATCGGAGATCACCATTCACGAATCGCCAACCGATCACCAATCACAGATCACCAAATCGCTCAATAGGTCGTACAAAAACAAGAGCCCGCTGGGTATACCCCAGCCGGGCTCCTGCCGGACGCCAGCGGGACGTGCGACCCGCGTTCCGACCGGCCAGGACTCTGCCACGCGATAATGTGCGGGCAGAGTCCCTGACCGGTCGGCAGCGTCTTCTTCGGCGCGCTTCGCGCGCCTGGACCGTTATGCGTCGTAGCAGCGGGTACCAGACTCTCGTTGTGGCCGCATAACGCTCTCCAGAACCTACGGGACCGGCGTTCCCATGTTCACCTGCACCTCCGCCGGGGAAAGCGCCCGGTTGTAGACGCGTACCTCGTCGATGCGCCCCTTGAAGTACTCACCCCAGATGGCGTTCCCGCCGATGCGAAGCGCACCTGTTGAAACCGCCGCGGCTCCGCTGGCCGCGGACGTCTGAACCAGGATGCCATTGACGTAGAGGCGCAGCGCCGATCCGTCGAACGTCGTCACGAGATGCGTCCATGTGTTGAGCGGGAGCGCGGTCGCGCCCGCGACGGACTGATCGACGCCTCCCGTGTTCACCCATCCCGATGGTCTGGCGATGTTCTCTCGCGCATAGAGCGCGTAGGTCAGGCCGTTGGTCTGTTCCTTCAGGATGACCGTACGCCATCCGCTCGTGGCCGTCGGATACACCCACGCCTCGAGCGTGAACGCACCCGTCAGATCGAGCGTTGCGGAATCGCCGATGTCGATGCGGTCGTTGACCCCGTCGAAGGAGAATGCTCCGGCAAACCTGCCGAGCGTGGTCCACGTCGCGCCCGAAACCGTGCCGTTGTTCCCCGTCCCCGACACATCGGGTACTGTGGTGCTGTTTTGGTTGAAGTTGTACGCCGCGACGAGTCCTGCCGTCGGGGGCGTGTTGTTCGAGACAATGATCCCCACCTGACCCGACACGCTCGATTTGCCCGACGCATCGTACGCACGTGCCGTGACGAAATGCGTCCCGTTCGCGACCGACGTGCTGTTCCAGCTGATGGCGTATGGAGCGATGCTGTCGGAGCCCACGAACGTCCCATCGATCAGGAACTCGACATTGGTCACCGCGACATCGTCCGAGGCCGTGGCTATCAGCGTGACCGCTCCGTTGACCGTTGCATACGATGCAGGGGCGGTGACATCCACAAACGGCGCGAAGATGTCCTGCAGCACCGTCGCGCTCGCCTCGTTCGATGGCGCGCTGATGTTGCCCACGAGATCCTGCGCCGTGACGACGTAGTAGTACGTGCCGTTCCCAAGGCCCTGGTCTGCAAACGACGTCCCCGTCGTGCGCGTTCGGAAGTTGCCGGGCGAGAGAACGGAGCCAGGAGTCGTCGACCGGTAGACGACGTAGCTCGCGACGCCGGTATCGTCGACCGATCCGGTCCACTGCAGGCTGATCGTCGCGCCCGTCGTGGTGGCGACGAGCCCCGAGGGCGGTGTCGGCGGGGCCGTGTCGAGCGGCGAGAGCAGGCGCACGATCGCGGCGACGGACGGCACGCCCGACGTGTTCACGAGGAACAGCATGTAGTAGCCGGGCGGCGCCTGGTTGACGGATGTCGGTGCGCTTGCGATCAGCCCACCTTCACCTTGGAAGAACGGCAGCTCCAGATATCGCTGGTCCATATCGATCTGGTGCGTCGTGCCTCCCAACCGGACTAGCGCGATCGAGCGGATCGGCGTGCTGCTCCCGTTGCTCGCACCGACCGGGAACGACGAGCCGTAGGTGATGTTGGGCCCCGCGATCGCCGTACCAGGTCTCGGTCCCTTGAAGAAGTACGGGGGGTAGTAGATCTCCGCCGTCGTGTCGTCGACGCCGGGGCCGAAATCTCCGCCGCCAGCGACAAGCACGGTGGCATCGGGAAGGAGCACGGCCGTGCTGTTGCGCAGACGCGGGCGCAACATCGGTGCAACCGTCGTCCACGACTCAGTCGCGGGAGACCAGATCTCTGCAGCCATCACGGCCTGGGACGCATCCGAACCGTCGCGACGCCGCTCGCCGCCGACGGCGAGCACGTTTCCGTCCGGCAGCACGACGAGATTGTGGAATGCACGGGGGAACGCCATTGGCGCCGTCTGCCGCCACGCGGGCGACGACGCGTTGGCATCGAGCACATAGGCCGTCGCCGCCGCGGGGCCGGAGTCGGTGTCGGCTGCGGAACTGCCCGACTTCATGATCTTGCCCGGCCGGAACATCGCCGCGCTCCCCCCGTCGAGCACGCGGCCGTCGATCGTCGTCCACGTCTGCGCGTTCACATCGAGCGCCCGCGTGACATCCGGCGCCTCGCTCGAGCCCGCGTTGAGCACGCGACCGTCGGGCAGCAGGAACATGAACGGGTTGTTCGGCAGACTCAACGAAGCCGCGGTCAACGGCGACCACTGGTTCGCAGCCGGGTCGTAGAGCTCCGGCACGTCCGCGCGGCACGTGGCACACGTCGTTGTGCCGGAGGTCACGAGGACCCGTCCGTCCGCGAGCGTGGTCGTCGTGGGACGCCATCGGCGCTGCGCCATCCGCGCGATACCCGCCTGCCAGGTCTGGGTAACGGGATCGAAGACGTTCGCGAAGTCGGCGCCGGGACCGCCCACGCTGTCGTAACCGCCGACGACAAGGAGCCGACCGTCGTTCAACTGTGAATGAGCGGCGCCATAGAGATTGGCGCTGGTGGGAACCGACGCGTACGGACCAGTGGCCGGATTGTACAGAACGGCTGACGAGCCCCCGCTGTCCTGGCCGGAGTACAGAAGCACCCTGCCCGACCTGAGCACGGCCGTGTTGAAGGCGCTCACGCCAAGTTGGACCTGTGCCATCCACGCGCCGACCAGTGACGGATCGGTCGCGTTGGAGACGTTCACGTCCACGGTGGCGGATTCCGCCGTGTTACTCATGGCGTCCCGCGCCACGGCGCTCAGACGGTAGGTGCCGTTGATCAGGCCGCCCGTTGGCCAGTCGATCTCGAAGGGGGCGACGAGGTCTTCGCTGCCGAAGGGGTTGCCATTGACCTTGAACTGAACGCCGACCACGCCGACGTTATCGGAAGCCGATGCCTTGATGGTGACCGTTCCGGAAACCGTGCTACCGGCGGCAGGCGCCGTCACTGATACGGTGGGTGGCGTCGCGTCCGATCCCGGCAACGGCGGGATTGCCCGCGAGGTGTCCGTGAGGATCTCGGCGACGCTGAGCGCCCGATCGTAAATGCGGATCTCGTCGATGCGGCCGCTGAAGTACTCGCCCCAGACCGCATTGCCGCCGAATCGCAGGACCCCGCTGGCACTGCTCAGGGTCGTTGAAACCGCGTAGCTTCCGACCTGTGTGCCGTTGATGAACAGACGGAGCGTCGTGCCATCGTAGGTGGCAGCCAGATGAACCCAGTTGTTGAGCGCCAACGGCGACGTCCAGGCTGCCTCGACATCCGTTCCGTCGGCCTTGATCCAGATCGCCGGCCGCGGCGCCTCGTCATTCGCGTACAGGCCGTATGCCAGGCCTCCGGGCACCTCGCGCAACACGACAGATCGGTAGCCGGAGAGCGCCGTCGGATAGACCCAGGCTTCCACCGTCATCCCCGTTGTGAGATTGAGCGCAGGATCCTCGGGCACCGTGACCCAGTCGTCCACACCATCGAACACCAGCGCCCCGCCGAACCGTCCAGCGGCAGTCCAGGTCGGGCCCGAAATGATGGCGTCGCGACCGTTGCCCGACGCGTCGATCGCCGTCGTGACGTTGTTGTCGTTGAAGGAATACGCCGCGATGGGGCCAGTCCCTTGAGCAAACGCGGGACGCACACAAGCCACCAGAAGGATAAGCAGGCAGACCGGGGATTTTCGCACCGCGCCACCGGGAGCAAACCGAAAGCCAGTTGGGCAATTCGGGCCGCAATTGACTTTCAGACCGGGTCTGCGTCCCGCGCGCGATTCCGCTCGGAATCCCCCGTCGTCGGGAGTCTGCGCCCCTCGAGACTAATGATTGCGACCGCCGCGATTATGCCCGGTACGCGCGGTAACGGGCGTGCCGACAATTGCCTGCACAAGAGCGGGCGCCGGCACGTCTGGTCGGGGAAAAATGGGTTAGGCTACATCGCACCCGGTCAAGGGCCGACGACTTCTTCAATGAGGAGGAGAGCGTGACACGCAAAAGCCTCGTTGGCGGTTTGTCCATTGCCACGATCCTCGCCCTGGTCGGCGCATTTGCGAGCTCCGCCGCGCAGAACCAGGAGGGCGGCGGCGGAACGCGGTCGGGGCGCACGCCGAGAAACCAGGCCGAATTCGACCAAATGTTCGACAAGATCTCCAACTGGGGACGATGGGGCACGAGCGATGAGCTCGGGACGTTCAACCTGATTACCGACGCCAAGCGCAAGCAGGCCGCGTCGCTCGTCAAGAACGGCATCTCGGTGTCGCTCGCGCACAACCCGATGAAGGAGAAGTCCGAGGACAATCCACAGCCGTACGAGGTGACGGTTGCTGTCCCCAAGCCCGATTCGTTTGCGACAACCGACACATATCGAATCTCGTACCACGGACTCGCTCACAGCCACCTCGACGCCCTCTGTCACATCTTCCACAAAGGCATGATGTACAACGGCGTGTCTTCGCAGATGGTGACCGCGGCCGGCTGCGGGAAAGAAGGGATTCAAGGCCTGAAGAACGGTATCGTCACGCGCGGCATTCTGTTAGATATTCCCCGGCTGAAAGGCCTGCCCTACCTCGAACCGGGGACGGCCGTATTTCCGGAGGATGTCGAGGCCTGGGAGAAGAAGGCGGGCGTCAAGGTGTCGTCCGGTGACGTGATCTTCCTGAGAACCGGACGCTGGGCGCGGCGCGCAAAGATGGGGGCGTGGGGCATTGCCAACCAGGCGGCGGGCTTCCACGCGTCGATCGTGCCGTGGCTCAAGGCGCGCGGTGTGGCCCTGTTGGGCAGCGACGCCGCGGCCGACGTGGTGCCGTCGCAGGTTGAAGGCGTCAGACTGCCAGTCCACGAGCTCGTGATCGCTGGGCTCGGCATGAACATGTTCGACAACCAGGACCTCGAGGCGGTGGCGGAGACGGCCGCGAAACTGAATCGCTGGGAGTTCATGCTGAGCGTCGCGCCGGTGCCGGTCGATGGCGGAACCGGCTTCCCGGTGAACGCGCTGGCGATCTTCTAAGGCCCGGGCTCAGGGCTTAAGGCTTAGGGCTAACGGCTTGATTCTGGTGAATCATGTCCTTCCTGTTCAGAAGATTCAGGCCCTAAGCCTTGAGCCCTGAGCCGCCGTGGCCCGCATCTGAAGGTGGCCACGGTGTACGCTTCAGCGCACGAGACGACCATCGGTGAGGAACCGTCGGTAATCCGACAACTGCTGGGTGATCCGGACCCGCGGCATGCCGGCGCCGCGAATGACGGTGACGGTGTCGATCGACGCCGGCAGGATCAGCCGTTCATCGGGATCCCGGAATTCGACGGGTCTATATCGAATCGACGAGTCCGCGCGCTCGACGACCATGTGCGATTGTCCGCTCAGGCCCGCAAGCTTCGGCGGGACCCTGAACTCGAACAAGCCGACGAAATGGTCATCGAGCCGCAGCACGTCATCGGTCGCCGCATCGATCCAGATTCGACCTCTCGAGCGTCCCGGCAGCGAGATGGTGACGCATTTTTCTTCCCACTGGATATCCGCCTCGCCGGCCGCAACCGGTTTGAAATCGAGCATCACCGCCGGACGGCCGTCCATGTTCCGCGTCGTCCCGGCGAAGGAGAAGACGTACTCGGCGCGTCGCGATGCCAGCAGCATCCCGAGCGGCTCGGGGGTCACTGGTTTCGGATCCATGCAGGCGGCGTCGTCGGACTGGCGGGGCCCCCTGCCGTTCACCGTGAGAATCTCCCGGAGGACGGTGGCCTCGGGAAGCGTCCCCGGCGCGGGCTGGGGATCCCACGCGACGCGCAGCTCGTATGCGAGACGCCGCCCGAAGCCCACGGGTGACAAGTCGGGTCCGAGCGGCTGAATGCGAACGGTTTCGCGCGCGACGATGCTCTGCGCGCGGACGTAGTACTGCTCCACACGTTGGCCGACGCGCGTGAGGAGTGCGGTGAGGTCCGTGGCAGGTTCGGATCGCGTCGCCGCAGGCAGCACGATTGCCAATCCCACCACGAG
>DASYQV010000115.1:0-5930 GCA_036005125.1 Vicinamibacterales bacterium | reverse complement strand
GTGATCCATCCACGCGGGATTCGCGCTGACCGACTCCCACACCAGTACCGTGCCTTCGGGGAACGTTCCGGTTTTCACGTACTCGTGATAACCCGACGGATTCATGTACACGTTGTGACCAGAAGGCCCGTCGACACGCCCGACCAGAATCCAGTCACGATACCCTTCAGGACGGAGCAGCGTGTTCTGCCCCTGGAAGACGGCCGCCGAATGAGCCGTGCCGGGTATCACGTGCCGCATCTGAGCCAGGACCGATACGGACACGATGCTGACCAGCGCGAACGCGGCCAGCGCGTAGGAACGCGGTCGAGAGCCCAGCACGATCGCCCGTTCCATTCGGACCAGCCATCCCAGCGTGTCGCGGCGTTCATTGATGATCGACATGACGTCGCCGCGCATGGCCCTGCACTCGGGCGAACTGACCGTGTGCCGGCGAAGTGACTTCAACAGGGCCTGTCTCACGCGAAGCTGGTCGAGAAACCGCCGGCAGTCCTCGCATGCCTCCAGATGCTTCGAGGTGATCCCCGCAGCCGCCTCGGGGAGATCGTCCTCCACATGGAGCGCGAGCATCTCCTTTGAGAATCCGCAGCTCACCGTTCATCTCCCGTCAGTCGATCAATGGCGGCTTTCAGTCTCAAACGCCCCCGGCTCACCTGTGAGCGCACGGTCGTCTCGGAGGACCGGAGTATCGATGCGACCTCTGCCGTCGAAAGCCCTTCGACGTCGCGCAGGATGATCGCCAGCCTTTCCTTCTCCGGCAGGTTGGCCAGCGCTCTCTGCAGGATCAGACGCTCCTGTTTGCGGGCCAGGCCTGCATAGGGGTCTGCCGATTGATCGACGGTCTCCGGTTTCTCGAATTGAACGAACGTATTTCGCCGGCGCTGTCTCTGTCGCCCCACGTCGCGGCACACGTTGATGGTGATTCGCATGAGCCACGGCTCCAGCGGCTTTTGCAGATCCAGCCGGTGGAGGTACTTGAAGGCTCGAAGGAAGACCTCCTGCGCCACGTCGTGGGCGTCGTCTCTGGTGCCCAGAAGCCTCGCGGCCATCGTCATCACACGCGTTTCGTATCGCAGGATGATCTGCTCGAACGCTGCCGAATCGCCCCCGAGGACCAGACGAACGAGCCTTGTCGCTTCCGCAGCCTCGCCGGACAGCTCTTCCTGCGAGACGCGCGACATCGAGAGCGGCGTCTGGACGAGCACAGAACCGTCTGGCCTGAATTCCATGCGCCTGTGTCTTTCAATATGTAATACCTGGCGGGCACGGAAATCGTTGAAGGGGCATCGGCGTCGAGCTCAGGCGTACCCGAGTTCGCCCAGCATCTCGTACACGACAGCCACGGGCAGGCCCACGACGTTCGAATACGACCCCTCGACGCGGCGCACGAAGCGCGACGCGAGCCCCTGGACGGCGTACGCTCCCGCCTTGTCGGCCGGCTCGCCGCTTGCCACATACCACGCGATCTCATCGTCGCTCAGGGGAGCAAACTCCACCTCGGTGATCTCAACGGAGGTCCGCTGGTCCACGTGGGTCTGCCCGCCGTATGCGGGCGACCGCACGGCAATGGTGACGCCGGTCATGACCTGGTGACGACGACCCGAGAGCGTGCGGAGCATTGCCGCGGCATCCTCAGCATCGACCGGTTTTCCGAGCATGCGACCGTCGATGAGCACGACGGTGTCGGCGGCGATCACGGGACGGCCTCCCGCGGCGGGCAGCACCGCGTGCGCCTTGGCCTCGGCGACACGCCGAACGTACTGCTCCGGCAACTCGCCAGGATGCAGCGTTTCGTCGGCGCCGGCGGACCGGACCTCGAAGTCAAAGCCGGCAGCGCGCAGCAGATCGGCGCGGCGAGGCGAGGCGGACGCCAATATCAATTGTGATTTGTGAATTGTGATTTGTGAATTGTGATGCAACTCCCCCCGAGACGCAAAAATCGCAAAATCACAAATCACAAATGCTAGGGTTCGTCGGTGACCTCGATGTAGTCGACGACGCCTGCTCCCAGCATCGTGTCGAGACGCGCTCGAATGAGGCCTGCCGATCGCTCGATCTCGCGCCGCCACACGGCGTCGCGCGTGCGCACGCGCAGCACCCGCCCGGCCAGCTCGATGGTCGTCACGCGATCGAGAGAAGGACCGACGGCCGTACGCCACGCAAAGGCCACCTTTTCGGGCGAGAGCGGGGCCCTGCGCAGCAGCGCCACCAGCACGTCGGGCAGGATTCGGCGAACCGGAACCATATCATTCATGATTCTTGATTCTTGATTCATGATTCCTGGTTTGATTTCCGATCAAATCATGAATCGCGAATCAAGAATCAAGAATCAAGAATCAAGAATGGTATTGTAGCCGCCATGCGTCCCATCCTCATCGCACTCGTCGTTGGAAGCGCCCTGACGGGCGGTGTCGCGACCGCTCAATCTCCCGCCGCGCCCGCGCCTCAGCGCGTCGACGTCACACCAGCAACCGCCGACGCGCAGGTTGGTCAGACGCTGACATTTTCCGCTGCCGGCTTCGATTCGTCAGGTGGACGCATGGACGGGGCACCGACGGCGTGGTTCGCTGCGCCGTTCGACTCGGCCGCCGCCGATCTTCAGGGGAACGTCACGTTCTTCGAACCGGGCCAGGTCACTGTCGGCGCCATCGTGAACGGGAAATCAGGATTCGCGGTCGTCACCGTCAAGCCTCAGGCGCCAGCCACCCTGCGGATTGAAACGCCCGCCTCACCTGTGATCGTCGGCGGCGGGATCAATCTGCACGCAACAGCTTTCACCGCCTCGGGCAATCCACTCGCCGGTGTCCAGTTCGCGTGGCACTCGGAATCGCCAGCCGTCGCCACGGTGGATGCCGCAGGACTCGTCACGGCTCTGGCTCCTGGCGTGGCCACCATCCGCGCCACAGCCGGTGCGCCCTCTGGACCGGGATCGGCACTGCGCGGTGCAACGACGACCGTGCGCGTGGTTGGCGGCCGGGTTCAACGCCTCACCGTGCAGCCGCGCTCGACTGCTGTGCGGACCGGTGATGTCGTTCATTTCTCGGCGTCCGCGTCGGGCACCGACGCGTGGCAACCGGCGGTGCGCTGGGCCGTCAGCGGCGCGGGCGCCAGCATCGATGCCGACGGCGTCTTCGTCGCGGAACAGCCGGGCAGCTACGTGATCAGTGCGTCGAGCGGCGAGCGTGCCGCCGCGGCCTCGGTGGTGGTTGCGCCGCGACTCGTCCAGCGACCGCTCGAAGTCGTCGGCCGTACGCCGCTCGAGGAGTTTCAGACGCTCGAACAGTGGGTCGTGGGGAACTACGCCTACGTGACCTCACTCGCCGGACGACTCTGGGTGTACGACATCTCCAATCCGGCAACGCCTGTCAAAGTGGATTCGCTCGCGTTCGACGCGCGTGTGCTGAACGACGTCAGCACCACGGCCGACGGCCGTATCGCGGTCATCTCACGGGAAGGCGCCTCGAACCGAAAGAACGGCATCGTCTTTCTCGACACGTCGGAGCCCGCTCATCCCAAGGTGGTCTCCGAGTACACGGAGACGGTCACGGGCGGCGTTCATAGCGCCTTTGTCGACGGGACCTACGTGTACCTCACCGACGATGCGACCGGATCGCTGCGCGTGATCGACTTCCGCGACGTCAAGCGGCCGCACGAGGTCGCGCGCTGGGAGCCGGACCGGAAGACGCAGCTTTTCGTCAACGCCCGCGGCGATCAGTTTCCGGGCGGGTTGATGCTTCATGACGTGCAGGTGAAAGACGGACTGCTGTACGCGGCCTACTGGCGCGACGGGTTGATCATTCTCGATGTCGGGAACGGGATCAAAGGCGGGAGTCCGGAAAAGCCCGTCTTCATCAGCCAACTGCGGTTCAACTATCACGAGCTGTACGGCGCAGGGTGGGTGGCCGGGGCACACGCGGTCTTTCGCTACAAGAATTACGTCTTCGTTGGCGACGAGGTGTTCCCCGCCATGTACGATCTGTGGAGCCGCGACCGCATCGCCGTGCAGGGCATGGTCCACGTCGTCGACGTGTCGGACATCGAGCATCCGCGCAAGGTTGCGGTGTACGAGGTGCCCGAGGGCGGCGCGCACAATGTCTGGGTGGACGACGACGTGCTGTACATGGGCTACTACAACGCTGGCGCCCGCGTGGTGGACGTATCCGGCGAACTGCGTGGCAACCTGTATCGGCAGGGACGCGAGATCGCGCGGCTCTGGACCGGCGACCCGAGAGGATGGCGACCCAACCTGCCCTTCGCGTGGGGCGCGCAGCCGCACAAGGGGCTGGTCTACTTCAACGACATAAACAGCGGAATCTGGATCACGAGGCTGCCGGCGCTCCAGACGGCGAAGCCCACGACGAACCCTTAATCAATTGTGATTTGTGAATTGTGAATCGTGATTGCCTCAATCACGAAACACGAATCTCAATACTGCCTACTGCCTACTGCCTACTGGTCCATCTTCCAGAAATCAATCCCGCCCGCCTGCGGCGCGACGTCGATGGTGGCCACCGCCTTCATCGCGGCGAGATCGATTGCCACGACGGTCCCGGGCTCGGCGCCGATGCCTTCGACCGACGCGAAGGCAAACCGGTCGTCGGGCGTCACGACGACGCCGTGGACTACCTGGCGAGGCGTCGTGATGCGTGCTGCTTCCCGACCGGTCTTCAGATCGAAGATCGACACCGATGCGTCGCGGCGATTCGTCGCCAGGAGCCTCCCGTCACGTGTGGCCGCCAGATTGTAGACACCGGGACGCGCAGGCAGGCGGCGCGCGACCGTCCATGCACCCGTCGCGATTTCCACAATCTCGCTGGTGCCGTTGCACGCGACGAAGATCGCGTTCCCGTCGGCCGAAGGTTGAACCCACGTGGGCGAGCAGGTGGCCGAGCCGGGCTTTGCCGACGTGCCGTGGCCCGATGCGTCGTGGGATGCCGCGGCGCGCGCCGGTGGCGGTCCCGCGCCTCCACCTTCGCCGCCCGACGAGAGGCTGAAGTGCCTCGCCACCCGGAGCGTACCGGTGTCGATTTCCACCACCATGTCGTCCATCATGCACGCCGAGTAGTGCCGTGTCCCCTGTGCGTTGAACCGTGACCCGTGAGGCATCCGGCAGGTTGGAATCCGTGCGATCTCGAGCATGCGCTCCGCATGGACCACCGAGACGGTCGATGGCACCGGATCCCCATGCAGGTTGAAGTTGACGACGTAGACGAACTCACCGGACGGGCTGACCTGCAGCGTCGCGGGGAACATGCCGAGCGTCACGCGGCCGACCACGCCGCCGGTTGCCGTGTCGTACTTCCAGACCGCGCCGTTCGGCTGTCCGTGCGCCAGCGAGACGAAAAAGAACCTGCCGTCCGGACTGACGGCGAGTCCGTGCGGCCCGTCGATGTCGACCGGCATCACACCGGTGCCGAAGTCGCGTTCGACATGGAGAGCGGTGCCATCGAAACGCAGGAGGGCGATCCGATCCGCCGCCTCCGACGCGACGTACAGGAGATAGCTGGACGCCGTTGCCCGCTGCGCACGTGAGGGCACGCCGAACGCGACAATGGCTACGAGGGCGACAAAGGAAAAGGGGCGCATACGTGGGTCCGCGACTACAGTGATTGTAGCCACGAACACGACGCCGAGACCTCGTGGAGAGGACGGCGCTGGGCCGCATCTAAAGATGCGGCCTGCGTACTGCAGTCCTCAATGCCGTCTTCGGCGTGGCGGCCTGGGCGACTTGAGCTTGGGCAGGGGTTGACCATCGGCGAGGACTCGGAGCGCGAACTCCTCCATACAGGTCTCATGATCGTGTCCGTGCCACTCACGATCGTTGTCGTCATCATCGTTGTGCGATTCACGATGGATCGTGATGGCCGAGACCTGTGCCGTCCATACCCCTGCAGTCGGATTCTCGATCGTGATGCGCTCGGGGCTCGACA
>DASYQV010000114.1:0-4924 GCA_036005125.1 Vicinamibacterales bacterium | reverse complement strand
ATCGAGCGACCGCTTGACGTCGTTGTCGTTCCAGACGTCGCGCACGACCTCGCCCTGCAGCATTTCGAAGAGCATGTGGGCGCGGCCGCGCGTGCTGTGCTCTTCTTCCAGGGTGGCCATGTAACTCGGACACATCGTGCCGTAGTCATGCTTCCGGCATTCGCCGACGCCGATGCAGCGAAGCGATGCTTTCGCGAACGACCCGCCGTCGTCCGGAAACTGGAAATGGGTCTTGAGCTGGAGCGGCTTGTAGTCAGCCCCGAGCCGCAGGTTCTCGGTCGGCAGGTAGGCGTCGACCACCTTGTGCGGGTTCATCTTGTTGGCGGGGTCCCAGACGGCTTTGAACTCGCGGAAGGCCGCCATCAGCTCGGGGCCGAACATCTTCGGCAGCAGCGCCCCGCGTGATTGTCCGTCGCCGTGCTCGCCGGAGAGCGAGCCGCCGTAGCTCACCACGAGGTCTGCCGCGCGTTCGACGAACTCGCCGTACGTGCGCACGCCGCCTTCGCTCTGCAGATCGAAGCTGACCTGCATGTGTACGCAGCCGTGTCCGAAATGACCGTAGTACGCGGCCTCGTAGCCGTACTCGTCCAGTAGCGCGCGGAGCTCGCGCAGGTACGGCCCGAGCTTTTCCGGAGCGACCGACGCGTCATCCCATCCTTCCCACCGGGGCGGCCGACCCGGTACCCCACTGGCGGCGCGCGGGCCCGACTCGCGTATCTTCCAGACCGCCCGCGCTTGACTCCTCGTGTAGAGACGGATGTCGGGTGGATTGGCCCCTCGCTTCACACGGTCGATGAAGCGATCGGCGAGCTGGTCGACCTGAGTCTGGTCGTCGGCGCCGAACTCAACGAGCAGGAAACCGCGGCCGCTCGGCATCAGATCGAGGTTGGGCGCGCCCTTGCGCGCGAGCCCGTCGATCATGGCGCCTTCGAACCCTTCGAGGCCGATCGGATGAAACTCGAGAATCTCGGGGACATGATCGGCGGCCGCGAACGTATCGGCGTACCCCAGCCCGACAAGCGATCGAAACTGAGGGCTCGGAATCAGCTTCGCGGTTGCCTCGAGCACCACGACGCAGGTGCCCTCGGTCCCGACCAGCGCCCGGGCGACGTGGAATCCGTTCTCCGGCAGGAGCTGATCGAGGTTGTACCCCGAGACCCGCCGCGGAATGTCTGGAAATCGGGCGCGTATCAGATGAGCGTACCGGTCGCGGATCGACCGGAGCCGCGCGTAAATCTCTCCTCGCCGTCCTCCCCGGGCGATTATCGTGTCGAGGTCGCCGTCGGTGGTGGCGCCGACTCGCATCTCCGTGCCGTCATAGAGCACGACGCTCAGCTCGTCGATGTTGTCGACCGTTTTTCCCGCGAGCAGGGAATGCGTGCCGCACGAGTTGTTGCCGATCATGCCGCCGAGCGTGCAGCGGCTGTGCGTCGACGGGTCGGGGCCGAACGTGAGGTGATGGGTCTCCGCGAGATTCCGCAACGTGTCCAGAACGACTCCCGGCTGAACCCGCGCGAATCTCTCCTCGGCATTCATCTCGAGAATCCGGTTCATCGACTTGGTGAAGTCGAGCACGATCGCCACGTTGCAGCACTGTCCGGCCAGACTCGTACCGGCTCCGCGCGGCAGGATCGGCGCGTCGAACTTCCGGCACGTGGCGACCGCCGCGATCACGTCTTCTGGATCGCGCGGGATGACGAGGCCGATCGGAATCTGACGGTAGTTGGATCCGTCCGTCGCGTACAAGGCGCGGCTTCCGCGATCGAACCGGACCTCGCCTCGCACGATCCGCGTGAGCTCGCGCTCGAGCTCCACGGCGCGCTCAAATGAGTCGACCGGCTTGGCGTGCGAGCTGAGCGGAAGCGCCAACTCAGTTGACCGCGACGGTGCGGTCGACCGGAGCCAGGTGATTGAGAGCAGCCATGACGCCTCCTTCCCGGTGCGGCACTCCGGCAAGGCGCAGGCCCATTTCGATGCCGCTCAGGGTTCCGGCCAGCATGAGGTCGTTGAAGGCGCCGAGATGGCCGATACGAAACACTGTGCCGGCCAGTTTCCCCAGGCCCGTTCCAAGCGACATGTCGAACGTGTCGAGGATGATCTGCCGGACTCGATCCGCATCGTGGCCGTCCGGCATCCGGACTGCCGTCAGAGAGCTCGAGTACTCGAGCGGCTCTTCACAGAGGATCTCCAGCCCCCACGCCCGCACGGCCGCGCGCGTCGCCTCGCCATGGCGGCTGTGTCGGCGGAACACGTTCGTGAGCCCCTCCTCCTGCAGCATCTGGAGCGCCTCACGCAGGCCGTACAGAAGGTTGGTTGCCGGCGTGTAGGGGAAGAAGCCGCTCTGGTTGGCCTTGAGCATCTCCTGCCAGTCGAAATACGAGCGTGGCAGCTTCGCCGTCCGGTTTGCCGCGAGCGCCTTCTCGGAGATCGCCGTGAGGCCGAGACCTGGCGGCAGCATCAGTCCCTTCTGCGAGCAGCTGACCGTGACGTCGACTTCCCATTCGTCGTGGCGATAGTCAATCGATCCGAGCGACGAGATCGTGTCCACGATCAGAAGCGCCGGATGACGCGCGCGATTCATCGCGTGACGGATCTCACCGATGCGGCTGGTCACGCCGGTCGACGTCTCGTTGTGAACGACGGCGACGGCCTTGATCGTGTGCTCGGAATCTTCGGCGAGCCTGGCCTCGACGTCGGCAGGCGGGACGCCTCGTCGCCACGTTCCCGGCACGTACTCGACGGTGAGGCCGAGCTTCTCCGCCACGCGGCGCCAGGCGATGTGTGAAAACCATCCCGTCTCGAAAATCAACACGCGGTCGCCCGGTGAGAGCGTGTTGACGAACGCCGCTTCGCACGCGCCGGTGCCTGACGAGGGATAGATGACGACCGGCCCTCTCGTCTGGAAGACTGCGCGGATGTTCTCCAGCAGCTCACCGGTCATCCGTGCGAACTCGGGTCCACGGTGGTCGATGACCGGCTGGGCCATCGCCCGGAGGACGCGGTCCGGGACGTTGGTGGGGCCCGGAATCTGCAGGAAATGACGTCCTGTGTGAACCATGATCTGCGCCGTGCGGCCCGCTCGGCCGTCACACGGCAACGAGCTCAGATCCTATACGAATCGGGCCTATCTGTTCTGACGGGTTCGTCGAGCTCTCTGAAACGCCGAGTAGAACCCGACGATGAAGCCGATGAGCGCAACGGCCAGAATCGAAGCGGAGTCGAGGTACGCCACCGCCACCTCTGCGCCTCCCTCGGTGCCGGGTCGTCGTGACACGAGGACCGGGACTGCGAGCGGAAGCAGGAACACGACCAGTATCCACACGGCGGACGCGGCCAGTGCCACCACGATCCCGACAACAACGCTCTTGAAGTAGATCATGCGCCCCTCGCCAGCCTCTCACACAGTACGTAGGCCGCATCTTTAGATGCGGCCCAGCGCGCCTCGCCCGTTATGCGGTCGCACAACGAGTACAAAATTCGCGTTTCGGGCCGCATAAGGGCCTAAAGATCCGGCCTACGTACGGCTTTTCGTAGGCCGGCGATGTATTCGATGGAGCGACGGACTCCCAACGTTGTCTTCCTCGGGCCGCGAGCGACGCGGCGCGTGTAATGCCCCTCTGAATCATCGTCCTGATGACGAGGTAGAGTGCACTCTTCCTCGTTTACCTCCTACCTCCTACCTCCTACCTCCTTCCTCCTCGAATCGGGTATAACGTCCGTCCAGCGAGGAAGACATGCGCACATCCATCTCCCTCCCGCTTGCATTGGCCGCTTGCCTGGCTCTGGCAGCGCCGACTCCGCGTCTTCGCGCCGCCAACCCGTCCAACAGGCAGACCGACGTCGCCCGTACTTCGGCCGGCGACCTCCGCCTCATGCCGATTTACCACGGGAGCGTGATGCTGGAGTTCGACGGACAGGTGATCCACGTGGACCCGTGGAGCCAGGCGGACTACACCGGCTTACCGCCTGCCGACCTGCTGGTGATCACTCACACGCATGCCGATCACCTGGATCGGTCGATGATCGACAGGCTGCACAAGCCGTCCACGATCATCGTCGCGCCGCCGGCCGTCGCCGACACGCTCAACTGCGCGCCGGCGTGCGGAAGCCTCGAGATCGTCGCCAACGGCGAGAAGAAGACCGTGATGGGGATAGGCGTCGAGGGGGTCCCGATGTACAACCTCGTCCAGGGCTCGGCGCCGGGCAAGCCGTTTCACCACAAGGGGGTCGGCAGCGGATACATCCTGAGTTTCGGCGATACGCGCGTCTACTTTTCCGGCGACACGGAATGCGTGCCGGAGATGAAGGCCTTGAAGGAGATCGGCATCGCGTTCGTCGCGATGAATCCGCGGCGCATCATGTCGGCAATCGAGGCAGCTCAGTGCGTGAACGCGATCCGGCCGAAGGTTGTCTACGCGTATCACTATCGCGGCGCCAACCTGCAGGAATTCGTCGACGGCCTGAAGGGCGTGCCGGTGGAGATCCGGCTTCGCAAGCTGGAAGGCGAACCGTAGCGAGTTCGCGACAGGTTCCCTCGAGAACGCCTTGAAGACCCTGCGGCCTCAGCGCTCTCCGGGGGTACGAGCGCGCGGAGACGATTAACCGGTTAAACGCCGAGCACGCCGAGTTCGCGGAGAGGTTCCTTCGAGAACGCAAGACTCTGCGCCTCAGCGCCCTCGGCGTTAAAACCGTCTCAGCGGCCTCGGCATGCTCGGCGCCCTGCGGGGTACGAGCGCGCGGAGACGATTAAACGCCGAGCACGCCGAGTTCGCGGAGAGGTTCCTTCGAGAACGCTTTGAAGACTCTGCGGCCTCAGCGCCCTCGGCGTTAAAACCGTCTCTGCGGCCTCGGCATGCTCGGCGCCCGCCGGGGTACGAGCGCGCGGAGACGATTAAACGCCGAGTTCGCGGAGAGATTCCTTCGA
>DASYQV010000113.1:0-16023 GCA_036005125.1 Vicinamibacterales bacterium | reverse complement strand
GGCGGAGGAGAGATCGAGCTCGAAGTCGCGTTCGAGCACGCGTTGAGGCCGGTGGCGCCCGTGCGACCCGGGCGCGCAGCGTCAGCGGAGTCCGCGGAGGGGGTTTTAACGCCGAGCTCGCTGAGACCGCCGAGCATGTTTTCAAAATTCTCTGCGTTCTCGGGCGGTCGGCGTTTCACATCCGTCTCTGCGCTCCTCTGCAACGCCAGGCGTTAACATCGCTCGGCGTCCTCGTACTCCGGCCCTCTCTGCCCTCCGGCCCTTCGCACCGATAGCCGCCTCCCCGCAACTTTAGCGAGCCGTCGGACTTGAACAGAGCTACCATGTTCGTTCGTTGGCGGTTGAGGAGGTAACGACCATGCGTACGGCGAACCTGCTTCGGTCGATCGGTGTGCGCCTGCTGACGCCGATTGCATTCGGTGCCGTGATCGGTCTCGTCCAGGCCCCCTCGGCGGCACAGCCGCAGGATGCGGCAAGAGCGACGGGACAGGAGGTCACGTTCACCAGAGACGTCGCGCCGATTTTTCAACGCTCGTGTCAGGTTTGCCACCGGCCCGGCTCGGTTGCGCCCATGTCGCTGCTCACCTACGAGGACGCGCGGCCGTGGGCCCGGTCGATCAGGCAGAAGGTCGTCGCGCGGACCATGCCGCCGTGGACGATCGACAGGACCGTGGGGATCCAGAAATTCAAGGGCGATCGGTCGTTGAACGCCGCGGACATCGCCACCATCACGAGATGGGTGGACAGCGGAGCGCCGCGGGGGAATCCGGCCGACATGCCGAGGCCGCTCGAATTCTCGGACAACAGCAAGTGGACGCTGGTCGACGCGCTCGGCCGTCAACCGGACTTGATCGTCCCGCTCGCGGAACCGATCGTCGTTCCGCCCACCGGCGCAAATGCGTGGATCGACGTCGTCACCGACTCGCGCCTGACGGAGGACCGCTGGATCATGGCGCACGAGACCAAGCCCTCCCTGGAGGGATTCCCCGTCGTTCACCACGCCACGACAGCGATGTTCACCGAGTCGGGTCTCCCGAGCGGGGAGGGCTTCGGCACCGAGTACGCGCTGGGCAAGACCGGAGACATCTTTCCCGAGGGCACGGGCGCTCTGATCAAGGCCGGCACGAAAATCCAGTTCAACATGCATTACGCCGCCAACGGCAGGCGAACCACGGATCGAACGAGCCTCGCCCTGTGGTTCTATCCAAAAGGGTACGAGCCGAAGCACAAGATCATCAGATCGCGAGTCGGGTGGACCGAGGATCTCGACCTTCCGGCAGGCGAGGACAATATCCGCACGGACGGTTATCTGCTGCTGCAGGACAACATCCGGATGACCGTGTTCCAGCCCCACCTTCACAACCGCGGAAAGCGACAATGCCTCGAGGCGATATATCCGAACGGTCGCAAGGAGACATTGAGCTGCGTGAACTGGGACTTCGGCTGGCATATCGCCTACAACTACGCGGACGACGTGCAGCCGCTGCTGGCAAAGGGAACGATGCTGCACGTGATCAGCTGGCACGACAACACCAAAGCCAACAAATGGAATCCGGATCCGGACAACTGGGTGGGCTTCGGAAGACGGTCGAGTGATGACATGGCGTTCGCGCACGTCAGTTGGTACACGCTGACGGATGAGGAATTCCGCGAGCAGGTCAGGGCGCGTCAGGCCACGGCGGGCGTCAGGACGAGCAACCAGCCATGAGAGCCCGTATCCTCGGTGGTGTTCTCCGCGTCGTGGCTGTGACGCTGCTCGTGTCGGCCGCCGGGATACCGGGCACCGCGCAAACGACCTACTCCTCTGCTCAGAATGTCCAGCCCGCGTTTGAAGGGTGGGAGCGAAATCCGGATGGAACCTTCAATATGGTGTTCGGGTATCTGAACAGGAACTATATCGAGGAACTGGAGATTCCGGTGGGCCCGGAGAACTCGTTCGCGCCGGGCCCCGCCGACCGCGGACAGCCCACCCATTTCTATCCCAGACGGCAATCGTTTGTGTTCAAAGTGCAGGTGCCCGCGGACTGGGGCGAGAAGACCGATCTCGTCTGGACGGTGACTCACAATGGACGCACGTCCAAAGCGGTCGGACGCCTGTGGCCGGTCTGGGAGCTCGATGAGTTCGTCTGGCTTGCCAACCGTACCGGCGAGATCCACGCAAGGCCGGTTGGAACTGCGGTTGGCGCTCGTCGTCCTCCGTCGATCCACGTCGTCGGCGATGACAAGGTCAAGGTCACGCTGCCGGAGAATGTCGTCTTGACCGTGTCGGCCAGCGGTGCAGGGGAGCCGGCCCGCCGGCCGCAGCGCGCCGCGTCCCAGGCGCCGCCCGAACCCACGCCGGGAACGCTGAGCATCAACGGTGTGCCCTGGACCGATCTTCGCGTGGGTGCCGTCACTCAGGACATGGTGAAATGGCGCCTGGCTCAGGAAACAGGACTCGCGGTCTCGTGGCTTCACTACCGCGGGCCTGGAAAGATTACCTTCGACCCCCAGGCCGTTCCTGTCAATTCGGACGGCGGGCAGGCACGAACCACCGTGCGATTCAGCGAGCCCGGGACGTACGTCGTTCGCGCCGTTGCCGATAATCGCATGTACACCGCTCCGGTCGACGTGACCGTCGTTGTGGCGCGCCCCGGGACGAGGTGACACGATTCACGATTCATGATTCATGATTCATGATTCTTGATTGGACGTGTGATGAACGGTTTTCAATCAAGAATCAAGAATCGAGAATCCCGTGTTGGAGGCTCCGATGAAAGCTCGATCATTGCTGCTTGGGTTGGCTCTCGCCACCTGCGTGTTGCCGACGGGCGGAACCCGGGCCGCGGATTGCGCCCCGGACGGCAATGTCAAGTTCGTGTGCGGCACCGTCAACCCCGAAGATCTCGTCGCGGTCCCGGGGGGCGACTGGGTCGTCGTCTCTGGAATGAA
Source organism: Vicinamibacterales bacterium (assembly GCA_036005125.1). Lineage (GTDB taxonomy): Bacteria > Acidobacteriota > Vicinamibacteria > Vicinamibacterales > UBA2999 > DASYQV01. The sequence goes on along the minus strand of DASYQV010000113.1, from coordinate 13,092 downwards.
CGGCGGCGGCATTCACCTCGTCAACACGCACGACCATCAGGCAACGCGGATCTTCCCATCCGCGAGCGCGCAGGAAAAGCTCGACTCGCGAACGTACTCCTCGTGTCCGGGCCCGCTCGACGCCGTTGGAAAAGAGAAGATCAGCGCGCACGGCATCAACCTGCGTCCGGGTCGCGGCGGAGTTCACACGCTGTACCTTGTCTATCACGGCGCCCGTGAATCGATCGAAGTGTTCGACCTGGACGTCAAGACGAAGGCGCCGACCCTGACCTGGGTGGGATGCGTGGTGGCTCCGGAGAGTGTGGCCGGAAACGCGGTGGCGCCGCTGCCCGGCGACGGGTTCGTGGTGACGAATCCCTACCGCCGCACGTTGCCGAAGGCGCGCGACCTTGCGATCGCCGGCTCCAACAGCGGCGAGGTCTGGGAATGGCACTCGTCCGCTGGCTGGACGATGATTCCTGGAAGCGAAGGGCGCGGTCCGAACGGCATCGAGGTGTCGAAGGACGGGAAATGGCTGTACATCAACCTGTGGCCCGCCAGCCAGGTGGTGCGGATCTCCCGAGGGCAGACGCCGGTGAAGAAGGACGTCATCGACGTGACCTTCCATCCGGACAACATACGCTGGCAGGCAGATGGTTCCCTGCTTACTGCCGGTCACTATGCGCCGACGATCGAAAAGGCCACCGAGTGTCTGCGGAAGAAATGTCCCGATGCGGCAGCCAGAGTGGCGAGGCTCGATCCTGAGACCATGAAGGCGAAGGAGATCGTCAATTATCCCTCGAGCGATGTGTTCTTCGGGGCGACGGCCGCGCTGCAGGTGGGAAAAGAAATCTGGATCGGCAGCGTCCGCGGCGATCGCGTCGCTCGCTATCCGCTTCGCTGAGGACGCGGGCCACCCGCTAGAAACTCGAGTTCACCGAGTTGGAATACGTAGGCCGGGTCTTCAGACCCGGCATGGGCCGCATCTGAAGATGCGGCCTACGTCACCCAAGTGAGCTCCGGCGAACTCCGGTTCAGTCTACCGTTGCAGGGTCTTGATATTCGGCACCACCACCAGCTCCACATACGACGGGTGCTTCTCGTCGTGCAGCAGCGTCTGTGTCGCGACGACAAAGCGTGCGTCGTTCGCCGGATCGTCGCCCGTGTTGTGATTGCGGGCGAGGTGCGGGAAGTTCGACGACGAGATGTCCAGCCGGACGCGGTGGCCGGGTTTGAAGACGGTCGCCGTGTATCCGAGATCGATCGTGTACTCGTAGGGCGTGCGCGGTTCTATCAGCGACGGCGGCAGCTTCGAGCCCTTCCGGAAGCGCGCGCGAATCACGCGGTCGAGGACGTTCTGCGCGAAGCCGTCGGGGTGCACGTCCACGAGCTTTGCGGTGAAATCGGTGTCGCGTGCGGTCGAGGTGGCCCAGAAGCTGACCTTGACGGGCCCGACGACCGCCAGCTCCTTCGTCAGCGGCGCGCTCGTATAAACCAGCACATCGTCGCGCAGCTCGATCACGGACTGGTCCTGAGCTCCGGACCCGAAGTACGAGCCGAGCGAGAGGCAGCAGAGTCCGCCGCCGTATGACGGCACCGGCTGCTTCGGATCGTAGACGAACGTATCATCGACACCGTGCGGCGGCTTCTCGGCGTCGAGGACGCCGTCGCCCCGGCGCGAGTTCGCCTGGCCGCCGCTGCGCAGGTTGAACCTGACGGGCTCGGCCCCGGGCGGCGGAAACGAGTCCGCGGTAATCCAGAAACCGCTCCCGCGTGTGCCGGAATCCGGCGGAACCTGCACGTACAGATGCGCGGCGGGCTCCCGCTCGAACCCGTTGTCGACGCCTTTCAGGTAGCGGTCATAGAACCGGAGTTGAAGCGCGCGCAGATCGAAATCGCGTGCCGGGCCGTAATCAATCACCCCATGGCCACCGTGACCGCCCGGCTCCATGATCAGCTTCGTTCCGGCGCGAGCCTCGGGCGAACCGCCGTGCGCCCTCACCCCGGCAAAGCCGCGTACCGAGCCAAGGGCGAAGAGATCGCTCCAGCCGCCGGTGATGAGGGCGGGAACCTTCACAGCGTCCCAGTGGGCTTCGACGTCTACCTTCTTCCAATAGTCGTCGTAGTTGGGATGGGCGAGCCAGTCGTAGTAGTAGGGCGCGACCGTGCGGTACTCCGCGAAGCTGTTCAACGGCACCTGCGACGACCATTTCGTGAAGATGTGCTGCTTGCCCTGGCCCTCATATTCATCCGAGACCTGCAGCGCCTTTTCGGCCGCAAGTCCTTTTGCAATGTGCTGGCGCCTCACGTTGTCGGGCGAGAAGAAGTGCAGCAGCCAGCTCTGCGCGAACCAGAGGTCGAACACGCCGTTCACGTACGTCCAATGGTCGTGGTAATCGGTGGCCGTCTGTCCGGGCGAGATGGCGAAGAGGTGGGGCGGGCTCGTCAAAGCCGCCTGCCACTGGGTCACGCCGAAGTACGAGGTCCCCGTGAGTCCGACTTTGCCGGTCGACCACGGCTGCGCGGCGGCCCATTCGATCGCGTCGTATCCGTCCGCCTGCTCCTGGACGATCGGCCGGAACTCTCCCTCCGAGCGGAACGTGCCGCGCGAGTCCTGCGTGATCCCGACGTAGCCGCGTTCCGCCCAGAACGCCATGTTGCCGCTCAGGCGATCGAAGCAGCCGTGCCCGAGCCGAAGCCCGTACGGCGTTCGCTGCACGATGACCGGGTACCGTCCCGGCTTGGCCGGCAGATACACGTCGGTCGCGAGGCGCACGCCGTCGCGCATGGCCACGTATTCGGTGCGACAGGTGACGCCGTTCTTCTGGGCGACGACATCCGTCTTCCCGCCGTTCTGCGCGGGCGCCGCGCCGCTCAGGAAGGTGCAAGCAACGATCAGCAAGGCCGCCGTAGACGAGATCCACGGACGGATGTTGGTCATCGCCTCGCGCCCTCGCTGCTCCGCTGCTCAGCCATGCGCGCGCCGCGAAGCATGTTCACGATCGCGTAATTCCCTTCGTGACACGCGTACTCGAAGATCGGAATGTTTGTCTTGCTCATGGGCGTCGACACCGTCCAGGACTTCGTGAACATCCCCGGATCGGTGACGGTGAACCGATAGTCGATCGTATCCGCGTCGACGCGTGTGAAGCGTTCCACCACCTTCAATTGCTCGGTGCCACCGTAGACTGTTCGACTGGGTCTCAGCTCGAGCGCCGGCCTGATGTTCGTGGTCTCGACGACGAGCGTATTGCCTTCCCAACGGCCGCGCGAGTCGCCGAGCCATTGGCGGATGGCCGATCCAAGATGCGGACGGCCATCGGTCGGGATGACCCGCACGTCGTGGATCATCTCCACGGCAAGCACGACGTACCCGGGCGCCTGCATGATGTGGTAGTTGTGGTTATAGAACCCCGGGATCATCGCGCCCGGCAGCGAGCGCGTGATGCACCGCTCGAACAGGCTCACGTCGTGCCATGAAGAGGGCGGGGCTCGCCGCACCCTGCTGATCTCGGCCTGCATCTGCTGGGCCTTCGGCGTCAGCGGCGGAAGTCTTCCATCGGGCGGATCGACGACCAGCGACGTCTGGTTCGTCCGCTTGCCCCTGTCCATCCAGAAGTCGTTGTAGGTTCCGGGGTCGCCCGACTTCGGCGCCCGATCCGCGTTGCGAACGGCCTGATCATCCAGATCGAGCCGCTCCTCTTCAGTCAATACCTGCTTGCCCGCGAAGGCGTCCGGTCGCTCGAACGGCGTCGTGGTCGTATTCGTCCACACGCCCTGCAGATTCGGGTCGCCCCACGGTGTGCGCGGCTGCGTCCCTGTCGAGGGCCGGAGCCTCACCGGCTCACGCGTTGGAACCTGTCCGGCGGCAGGCTCGAACATGACTACTACTGCCGCGGCTACGAGCGCCATCGTCGCCGATGACGCGAAATGTCGATGATGCATTTCAGCCTCCTGGCCAGCCGGGGGAACTGCCGCTGACACGGTCGAAAACTCACGAACCAGTGAGGGACAGAGTCTTTGGCTGGTTCGACTCTCTTCACGGCGCGCTCCGCGCGCCTTCGGATGAAGCCGGAGAGCAATTGTAGTCCGGATTCAACCAGTCACCGGCTCCGCCCTTGATAGCCCAGCGGAGGCGCCCATCTTGGAGGCGGGAACTCATCGGCGGCGACGAGCGCACTATTTCTGGCGGCGCGTCCGCTACGTCCGTTTAGGTCGTTTCGCGTGACGACACCATTCTTTCCCGCGCTTGTCTATTGCAGTTCGCCGGATCGAGAACACTCGGGACGCCATTTCGGAATCGAAGAGTGGTTGCGTTTATTGCCGAGACCCCTTCCGCCCTCGTTTCTGCTGGCCGTCAAAGAGCACTTCGACGTACACCGGCAGATGATGAACGCCCTGTGTCGATGAAAGTCAGGCTGCCGCGGTTACTGTCGTCAGGCCAGGACCAGATCTTCGTTCTCGATCGGCCGCAGCCGATGGTGGCCTTTTTCGGCCACTGGCCGGAGTACTCCGCCGGCGGCGTCCGCGTGCGCTCGATTGCGAAGACGCTGGGCATCAGCGTCGAAACCGTCCGCCACCATGTGAAGACGATGTTTCGCAAGACCGGCGCACATGCGCAGGAGGAGCTGGTCAGGTTGTTCGATACGGGTGAGTCATCGTAGGAAGTCAGCGGAGGCTGCCGACACCTGGTTTCAACGCCGAGATCGCACGGAGACGCGTTCGTGGAAAACCTCGGGAAAACCCTCCGCGTGCGACGAGAACGCAATAGACGGATTTCAAACGCCGAGCTCGCGGAGGTCGCGCCGAGAGTCTTCCTGGAAAAATGCTCTGCGACCTCGGCGTGCTCGGCGTTGAGATTGGTCTCTGCGATCTCTTGCTGCGTCGGCGTGCGCCGAGACAGGAGAGGACGCAGAGACGGATTTCAAACGCCGAGCTCGCGGAGGTCGCCGAGAGTCTTCCTGGAAAAATGCTCTGCGACCTCGGCGTGCTCGGTGTTGAGATTGGTCTCTGCGATCTCTTGCTGCGTCGGCGTGCACCCAGACAGGAGACGACGCAGAGACGGGTTTCACCGCCGAGCTCGCCGAGAGTCTTTCTGGAAAATTCTCTGGGACCTCCGCATGCTCGGCGTTTCGCATCGTCTCTGGCGCCCTCTGCCGGCTAACGCTCCGGCGACACCCGATCGGGCAGCGCAAAGCTGAAGATTGTGTTACCCGAAACGATCGCGACGTGTTGCTTTCCGCCTGCCTGGTATGTCAGCGGGCTCGCCCGGATTCCTCCGGTCACGGTCGACTGGAACACCTGTTTGCCAGATCGCGCGTCGAACGCATAGATCTCGGTGCCCACGCCCTGGAAGACGAGGTCACCGGCTGTGACGAGATTGCCGCTGTTGGTCGTTTTCGGAATCTCGACCTGCCACACCCGGTCGCCGGTTGCCGGATTGTACGCGCTCACCGACATGCTGGGTGTCATGCTGGTCTGCCCCTGCGCGGCAATCGTCCCAACGAACGCGATCGCGGTCGCTCGATCAGGAGGAGTACCCGGAGGGGGCACCGAGCTCATCGCGCTGCCGACCGGCTTCACCTTGATCGAGTACGCGTCGTTCTTCCCCGTCACATAGAAGAGACCCGTACCGGGGCTGAATGACGGCGGGCCGTAATTGGCGCCGCCCGTGTTCCCCGGAGAGGTGATGACGAATTCGTTCGCCATGTAGGGATGGAATATCGGACGGACGCGATCGAGCAACTGCTTGTCGGTGACGGCAGGGTATATCGCGCAGAAAGGCTGCTGAGGGATGCCTTTGGACGTGTACGGGATCGGTTGTGTCGGCCAGGGTTCCTCGCCGGGCACATCTGTTTTCGTGGGCACCGGGGACTCGACGATCGGATTGATCGGTGTGCCGGTCGCGCGATCCAGAAGATAGAGGTAACACGTCTTGCCCGGCGCGCCGATACCTTTAATCGTTCGCCCGCCCTGCGTCACGTCGAAAAGCACAGGACCGCTCACGAGATCCCAATCCCAGATATCGTGGTGCAGCGTCTGGTAGAACCACTTCAGTTTCCCCGTCGAAATGTCCAGCGCCACAATCGAGTTGGTGAAGAGGTTCATCCCCTTGCGGGCCGAACCGTCGAACGTCGGCGAAGTATTCGTACTGTTGAAGTAGATGAGACCGAGCTCGGGATCGATGGCGGGAGCGGTCCATATGCCGCCCCCATGACGGATGCCGCCTACCCACGTATCCTTCGCCAGTTCCCACCCCTCGTCCGCCGGTCCTTGCGGGACGGTGTTGAAGACCCACTTGATCGCGCCGGTCGTCGCGTCGGCGGCAATCATCCAACCACCGGGAATATGGCTGTCCGAATGCGACAGTCCGACGAAGACCGTGCCGCGATAATACGTGGGTGGGGTCGTGAGCGGCCGGAAGCCCAGATCCTTCGGATCGAGCTCAGGCGGATACTTGCCGGGATATTTGAAGTCCATCGCCTGTCTGACAATCGCGAGCACCCCGTGGTCTCCAAAGGCTTCGCTCGGCGCGCCCGTCTTGGCTTCCACCGCGTAGACGCTGGTGCTGCCATACGCGTACACCCGGTTATCGCCGATCGCCGGTCCCCGGCCGCTGCCAGGGAACGAGGTACGGACGGCGACGTCCCACAGGAGCGTGCCGGTCGCGGCGTTGATCGCGAACAGCCGTGAGCCCGCGTTGAAGTACATCACCCCGTCGACAACGAGCGGCGTGACCTCGCCGATGTTCACACCAGCCGGGTACGACCACTTCTGCCGCAGCTGGCCGACGTTCGACACGTTGATCTCGGAGAGCGGCGAATAGCGGCTGTTGGCCAAATCCAGATTGTGAAGCGGCCAGTCGGCGGCCGCGGCTTGTGCAGTGGAGGGCGCCGTTCGCTGTGGACTCCACCCCGGCGGTCCGCCGCGGGCGGACCGCGAAACCAGCGCTGGCCGGTCGCGGTCGCGAGCGACCGCGACATGAAAGACGCGCGTTGGGGACCCCGGCTGGCCCTGAACCGTCGTCGACAGCGCAAGCCACGCTGTGACGGCAGCGGTACTCAGAACTTGGACAATGAAGCGCGCTCGCATCCTGTTCTCCCTTTCCAGTGTTCGGCACGGCCGCGGGTGTCGGCTCCCCGATCGTGTTCAGTCCGTTATAGTATCTCGGCCCTACATAACTATCAGGTGTGATATGACGAAGAGGACCTGGATCCGGAGTGGTTTCTTTATCGCATGCGGCATTGTGCTCGGCGTCGGTATCGATCGTGGCTGGCAGCGCGAGTGCATCACAACGGTGGCGGCGCAGCAGAAGAGTCCGCCGCTGCCGACGCTGCAGACCCTGCCGGAGGAAGTCGCTCGCCTGAAGACGCTGGTGCCGTCGAACTCGCACATCATGATGGACGTGCAGTTCCACTGGATGAATCTGTGGTTCGCGGCCCGAAAGAGGAACTGGCCGCTGGCACAGTACTTCTTCAACGAGTCGCGCAATCATATCCGGTGGCTGATCCAGAAATCGCCGACCACGCGTGGACCGGACGGAAAGGACGTCGACCTGCAGGGCATCTTCGACGGCATCGACACCAGCAGCCTGGCCGCCGTCAAGACGGCAATTGAGAACAAAGACAGCGTGCAGTTCGCTGCCGCCTACAAGACGATGCTCGAGAGCTGCTACGCGTGCCACAAGAGCGCCGGACGCCCGTACCTCCGCCCGGTGCTTCCACAGGCGACATCACAATCGATGATCAATTTCGACCCGGCCGCCGCCTGGCCACAGTAGGCTCGCGCTCGTCGACTAACCAGGCGAGGGCTCTGCCGGGATATCAAGGGCAGAGCCCTTGACTGGTTTGCGTTCGAGGCGGGGGCGTGAGGCGCGAGTGACGCGGCACGGGCCGCATGCCGCGTCGGTCGCTACGAGAGCTGTCAGGACCGGAAAAACGCGAGGAGGTCGGCGTTGATCTGGTCCTTGAGGGTCGCCGTCAGCCCGTGCGACGCGCCCGGGTACACCTTCAGCGTCGCGTTCTTGACGAGCTTCACCGTGAGCAGCGCCGAGTCGGCAATCGGGACGATCTGATCGTCGTCGCCGTGCATGACGAGCGTCGGCACCTCGATCTTCTTGAGGTCCTCCGTCTGGTCTGTCTCCGAGAACACCTTGATGCATTCGTATACCCCTCGGATCCCAGCCTGCATGCCCTGGAGCCAGAAGGTGTCGCGGAGCCCCTGGGAGACGTTCGCGCCCGGTCGGTTGGCGCCATAGAACGGACCGCTCAGGTCCTTGAAGAACTGCGAACGGTCGGCCTTGACCCCCGCGCGAATCCCATCGAAGACCTCCATAGGCAGGCCGCCGGGATTTGCGGCGGTCTTCAGCATGAGCGGAGTAATCGCACCGATCAGCACCGCCTTGGCCACGCGCGAGCTGCCATGCCGGCCGATGTAGCGCGCGACCTCGCCGCCTCCAGTCGAGTGTCCCACATGAATCGCCTCGCGCAGATCGAGCGCCTCAACGAGCTCGGCGAGGTCGTCCGCGTAGGTGTCCATGTCGTTGCCGTTCCACGGCTGGCTCGATCGGCCGTGGCCGCGCCGGTCGTGCGCGACACAGCGGTATCCGTTCGAGGCGAGAAAGATCATCTGGTCGTCCCACGCGTCGGCGCTGAGCGGCCAGCCGTGACTGAAGACAACGGGCTGGCCGCTGCCCCAGTCCTTGTAGTAAATCTGCGTGCCGTCTCTCGTCCTGATCCGTGTGCCATCCGTCGTTGTGATCGTGCTCATGACACCTCCTTGGCGGCAGACCGCGCGCAAGGATATACGAATCGTGTGGCGCCAGTTACACGGCAATGTAAAGACCCGCGCCGGCGGGCGATTTCATGGGATTCAGCCGCGCGCCGGTCTGAAGACCCGCGCCTGCACGCGATTCAATCTGGTAAGCTCGCGAACCGGACATGCTGCCAGCTGTTCGTGATGCGGCGCGCGGGCTCGCAAGAGATCGAGGCTTCACGCTGCTGGCGAGCGCACTTCTCGCCCTCACCATCGGAACGACAATTGCGATCTACGCCGTGGTCGACGCCATCGTGCTCCGGCCGTTTGCACTCGCGAGGCAGGACCGATTGGTCGTGATCTGGGAAGGCTATTCCGGGCGCGACAGTCCGGTCGTGGAGGTGGCGCTCGGTGAAGTGGACGACTGGCGACAGCATTCGCAATCGTTCGAGTCGCTCGCCGTATTCGGCTCCGTTAATCTTCAACTGACCATTGGAGACGGCAGCGCGAGAGCGCGCGTGCCGTACGCGGTGGTGTCGTCGCCGTTCTTTTCGGTGGCCGGTACGCCGCCGCTGCTTGGACGCGTCTTCGAAGCCGGCGACGAGCTCGGAACGCGTGCGCGGACGGTGGTGCTGAGCCATGACCTGTGGATGCGCCGGTATGGGGCCGACCCCTTAGCCGTCGGACGGCGCCTCGAGGTTCAGTTGGAGCCCGACGAACCGATGCGGTCACTCGAAATCATCGGCGTCATGCCCGCCGGGTTCGACTTTCCCCGCGGTGCCGGGCTGTGGCTGCCGGCCGCGCCGGGACTCCGCGAGATCGGCGAGCGCTTCGGCAATCCGGATCAGATGGTCGCGAACTTCAAGATCTTCTATGCGCTCGGCCGTCTGCGTGATGGCGTGTCCGCCATGACGGCGCAGCACGAGCTGACGTCCGTGATCCATCAACTCCAGCCCGCGCGCGCATCGGCAGCGGCACCGGATGCGACCGTCCTGCCCATCGACCGGTATCTGCTCGGACCGACGAGACCCGTGCTCTGGACAGTGCTCGCTGCCGCCGTGCTGATGCTCGCCATCGCGTGCGCGAACATCGCGGGCCTCCACGTCTTTCGGGCGGCGCGGCAGGATCGCGCGCTCGCGACGCGTCTGGCCCTTGGCGCGTCGCATGCGCAACTCGTCCAACAGTCACTCTGCGAGAGCGTGCTGCTCGCTGTGGCCGGCTCGGTCGGCGCGGGACTGGTGGCATGGCTGACGAGCCACGTCTTGATCCTGGCCGCGCCGGTCGACGTCCCGCGGCTTTCGTCGATCACGCTGGTTGCGCCCGGTGTCTTCGCAATGAATGTGGGCCTCGTCGGCGCGGCCACGATTCTCAGCGGGCTGTGGCCCGCGATGTTTGCGGGCCGCCTCGACGCCGGGTCGGTACTGGCGCACGGTGCACGAGCCGCCGCGAATCGGCGCGAACGGCGCCTCCAGCGGATGCTCGTCGTGTCGCAGGTTGCTGTTGCGGTGGTGCTCCTCGCCGGAACGGGGCTGTTCGTGCGGAGCGTGCGGCAGCTCGATCGAACGGCGCTCGGCTTCGATCCCGAGAATCTCCTGGCGATCGATGTCGAACCCGATACGGCGGGCGAGGAGCGGTGGGACGCGTTCTATGGCGCGCTCCTCGCGCGCATCGAGGCGCTGCCGTCGGTCGTGTCGGCGGCCGCGATATACCTGCGCCCCCTCAGCGGGCCGATCGGCAACGATGTTCGTCCCGTCCTGCGCGGGCAGCCCGACGAACGGACGTGGGCCCGGAACCCGCTCGCGAATCTCGAATCCGTCACCGATGACTACTTCCGGGTGATGAAGACGCGTCTTCTCCGGGGCCGCTCATTCGACCCGGCGGATACGTCACGGTCCGCGCAAGTGTTGATCGTGAGCGAATCCGCGGCGGCCCGTTACTGGCCCGGCCAGGATCCGATCGGCCAGGTCCTCGTCGTGCCAGCGCAACGTGAGCCCGGCACGCGTGAGCAGCCACGCTGGCAGACGGTGATCGGTGTCGTCGAGGACATCCGCTATCGAGGACTGACCGATCCGCGGCTTGATGTCTATCTGCCTGCCTGGCAGTCCACGCTCCGCGTCAAGCACGTCCTCGTTCGAACTACCGGGGATCCGATGCAACTGGCTGCCGCCGTACGCGCGGCGGCTCGGGAGCTGGATGCCAACGTCCACGTGGGCGGCGCGACGACAATGCGCGAGGTCGTGTCCAGAGAGGGCGCGCCATGGCGTTTTGCGATGCGGGTATTGGCCGCGTTCGGCGGGCTCGCTGCAGTCCTCGCGGCGGTCGGCCTGGGCGCGTCCCTCTCGCTGATGGTGTCGCTTCGCCGTCGCGAGCTCGGCATCCGGTCCGCGCTTGGTGCGAGCCCCCGCCGGCTTCGGCGAGACATCCTGGGCGAAGGAATGCGGCTGGCAGCGTGTGGAAGCGCGCTCGGGTTCCTTGGCGCGCTCGGGTTCGGCCGCGCAGTGGGAGGTGTGCTGGTGTCCGTGCGACCCGATGACCCGTACTCCACGGTCGGTGCTGCGCTGATCGCGATTGCGGCGGCCGGCGTCGGGTGCGTGCTGCCTGCGAACCGGGCATCGACCACCGATCCAGCCGAGGCTCTTCGCAGTGAGTAGCAGCTGGAACATGTGATCGTCGGGCTGGAACATTTGATCATCGGGGCTATATCAGATTTGCTCATCGTATGTGATCATTTGCGGATTCGGTCATCTATTGATGAATCGGTCCAATGCGCAATGCAGCAATGAGATGATCAGATCGAGCTGATCAAATGCCGCGATGAAACAATGCGATGATCAACTCTGATATAGCCGATGATCAAATGTAGACTCACGGGATGGCAGGAACGCACCGGAAAGTAGGATTCTCACCTGAAGGTGAGCACGATTGATCAAGGAGCATTGAATGCCGGCTCAAGACATTCCGCGCCCTGAATCGGTCAGCGAAGAACGGCGCGCCACCGCATGGATCGGACAAGGCGTGATCGTCGAGGGCAGAATCACGAGCGCCCAGGATCTCAGGATCGACGGCAAGGTCGAGGGCACGATCGAGGTCGGCAACCATGGACTGATCCTCGGCGCAAACGCTGCAGTCAAAGCGAATCTCGTCGCCAAATCGATTCTGATCAGCGGCGCCGTCGTCGGAAACGTCACGGCCACCGACAGGCTCGACCTGCAGGCGACGGGCTCGGTCGAAGGCGATATCCGTTCACCACGGCTCGTCGTGGCCGACGGCGCGGTCATCAAGGGAAAGATCGATACAGGCGACGCTCGCCGACAGATGCGGTGATCGACCCGGATCGACCTGCCGATGCCCGAAACCACCGAACGAACGGAGCGCCCGGATTACCAGCGCCACGCGATGACGCCGGAGAAGAGCGATCACTTCGATGGAAGGCGATTCGTCAATCCCACCGGCGCGGCGGGACAGCCGTTCTCGGCGATTCCGCGGTTGCTGCTGGAGCGCCGGACACCGTGGCCGGCGCGCGTGGACGAGCCTCCTCCGCGAAGGCCGCCCGCGCTGGACGGGGCCGCGGCCGCGGTCACGTTCATCGGTCACTCGACGTTTCTGATTCAGACGACGGCAGGAAACATCCTGACCGACCCGATGTACTCACAGCGTGCCGGTCCGCTGAACGTGTTCGGACCGCGGCGCGTGCGGCAGCCGGCGGTGTCCTTCGACGACTTGCCGCCGATCTCGACCGTGTTGTTGAGTCACAACCACTACGATCACTGCGATCGGCGTACCCTCGGCATGCTCGCGGAGCGCTTCGATCCGATCGTTTTCACGCCTCTGGGGAACGGGGAGCTTGTACGCTCGTCTGGTATCCGCCGGGTCGAGGAGCTCGATTGGTGGCAGGAAGCGAAGACCTCGGCCGTCTCGATCGTGCTGACACCGGCTCAGCACTTCTCCGCGCGGGGTCCTCTGGATCGAAACCGCGCCCTGTGGGGAGGGTTCATGCTGGTGGCGGGAGGGCCGCGCATATTTTTCGCCGGCGACACCGGGTATGCCCGCTTCTTCCGCGACGTCCGGGAGCGGCTCGGGCCGATCGATCTGGCGCTGCTGCCCATCGGCGCCTACGAGCCGCGCTGGTTCATGCAGACGGTTCACATGAATCCCGCCGAGGCGGTGCAGGCGCACCTGGACCTCGAGGCATCCGAGAGCGTCGCCATGCATTTCGGCACGTTCCAGTTGACCACCGAGGGGATCGACGACCCGCTCCGCGCGCTCGCGGATGCGTGCCGCGCACGAAACATCCCGCCATCTCGATTCCGAATGCTTCGTTTCGGGGAGTCGGTGCGGCTGGGTCTGTGATGCGGCTCC
>DASYQV010000112.1:0-8377 GCA_036005125.1 Vicinamibacterales bacterium | reverse complement strand
CGGGCGCGGACGAAGGCATGGCCCGATCCGGCGTCGCTCGCGGCGCAGGGAGTCGCCCCGTTCGCGCCGGCGGGCGATGGCGCCGCGTATCAGTGGTCACGGTCGGAGCAGAGCGGAATCGTGAACTATTTTGGACGGCCGCGGGATCCTTCGCAGCCCGCGTGGCTGCTCGAGATTCAGGAGCCCGAGCCGGGCATGCGGCCCGATCCCGCGCCCCTCGACGATCAGCACCACCGTCTGCCCGACGGGACGACCCTGCACATCTACGTGTGGATGCATCGCTTCGGGGGACAAGTACCGGTAGGCTTCGTCCGTCAGCCGCAGACGAGCGGCTGGATCGAGGTCTTCTCGACGCCGCCGAATCTGGCGTTTTACAACAGGAGATGATCATGACTCGCCTGTCGGAGTGGACGGTCGCGCTCGCGTGCGCTGCGATCGTCGGGATCACGAGCGCAGCCGACGCGCAACCGAAACCCACGCTGAAGATTGGCGTCACCCTTCACCCCTACTACTCGTGGACGGCGAACGTTGTCGGCAAGCTGCCCGGGTACGAAGTCCGATCGATTCTCCCCGGCGAAATCGACGCGGGCGATTATCAGCCGCGGCCGGATGACATCAAGAAGCTCGTCGACCTCGACGCCATCGTCATCAACGGCATCGGGCACGACGACTTCATCATGCCGATGCTCAAGGCGTCGGGCAACAAACGGGTCGTCATCATCCGGCCCAACGAGACCACGCCGCAGATTCACGCGGTGCGCGGGACCGGGGTCAACTCGCACACCTTCATCTCCTTCACCAACGCGATTCAGCAGACCTACGCGATTCAGAAGGCGATCGCGGCGCTGCGTCCGCAGGATGCGGCGGCGCTGCAGCAGAACGCCGCCGAGTACGCTCGCCGCCTGCGCCTCATCAAGTCGAAGGCTGCGCAGCAGCTCGCCGAGGCGAAGATTACGCGGGTCGTCACCGTCCATGATGGGTACGGGTACCTGTTGCAGGAGTTCGGACTGGAGGTGGCCGGCGTGGTCCAACCGGCCCATGGATTGACGCCATCGGCCGCCGAGCTGCGCGACATGGTGAAGATGCTGCAACGCGACAGGATTCGCGTCGTCTTCAGCGAGGAGACCTTTCCTGAACCGATGCTGAAGGTGCTGCGCGACGAGGCGGGGGTCAAGGTGTACACCATCACGCACATCGCGTCAGGAGCCTATACGCCCGACAGGTTCGAGCGTGAGATGCAGCGCAACGTCGATACGATGATTCGTGCGCTGATGACCGAAGCATGACCGAGGGCGACGCGGCCACGCTGCTCGAAATCGATGCGCTCACGGTGCGCCGGCATGGCGAGGCGCTGCTCGAGGGCGTCACGCTGCGCGTCCGCCGGGGCAGCGTTCACGTGCTCGTCGGCCCGAACGGCGCGGGCAAGACCACCCTTCTGTCCACGGTGGTCAATCAAATACCCTTTGATGGTCAGATCGTGCTGAACTGGGCGGGGTCGGGCGCGATCGGCTACGTTCCGCAGATCTTTGCCGTCGATCCGACGCTGCCGGTCACCGTTGCCGATTTTCTCGCCCTGACACGGCAACGCCGTCCCATCTGTCTCGGCTTGACCCGGCGCGTGCGTGCCGAGGTCGCGCGCCTGCTCGCCCGGGTCGGTCTGTCCGGACTCGAGGCGCGTCCGCTGGCCGTGCTGTCGGGCGGAGAGCTCCGGCGCGTCCTGCTCGCGCATGCGCTCGACCCCGAGCCGGAGCTGCTGCTCCTCGACGAGCCGACGGCGGGATTCGACGAGTCAGCCGCTCGAATCTTCGAAGCCCTGGTGCTCGACGCGAAGCGGACGGGGCGCACGACGGTCCTGATGGTCTCGCACGATTTCGAGCTGGTGCGGCGGCTTGCCGATCGGGTGACCGTGCTCGATCGACGAGTCGTGATCGAAGGCACGCCTGACATCCTGTCGACAGAGGGCGTGCGCGAGCTTCTTCCCGTTCGCGAGCGGAGGGCCGTGCGCGCATGAACGCCTTCTACACGTGGATCGGCGGGCTGGCGCTGCAGGGCTTCCTTCCAAGCGACTTTCAGTATCCGTTTCTCGTCCGCGGTTTCCTGTGCGTGCTCATCATCGCGCCGATTCTCGGCGGCATGAGCCATCTCGTCGTCACGAGACGCATGGCGTTCTTCAGCGCCGCGCTCGGTCAAGCGGCCATCACGGGCGTCGCCCTCGGGCTGCTGCTCGGGGAGCCGCTCAACGCGCCGTATGGCGGCATGTTCGGCTTCTGCCTCCTGTCGACGCTCGCCATGGTCTACGTGAAACGGCACGCCACGCTTCCTCCAGATACGTTGATCGGCGTCTTTCACGCGCTCACGCTCGGCCTCGGACTTTGTCTGCTCGTGGCGCTCACGCGGCAGTTCAACGTGCACCAGGTCGAGTCGGTCCTCTTCGGCAGCCTGCTCACGGTCACCGACGGCGACCTGCTGCTGCTCGTCGGCATCGGCATCTTCGTCGCGCTCATGCTGGTGCGGAAATACAACTCCCTCCTGCTCGACAGTCTGAGCCCGCCGCTCGCCAGGGTCACCGGCGCCGAGCCGGCGTATCTCGAGTACTTCTTTGCGCTGCTTCTCACGCTGTCGATCGTCGTCAGCCTGAAGATCATCGGCGCGCTGCTCGTCGAAGCGCTCGTCGTCGTGCCCGCGGCGGCAGCACGAAATGTCGCGCGCGGCACCCGCAGCTATTTGATCTGGAGCGTCGCTGTCGCGTTCGTGGCCGGCGCGGGCGGGCTTGGCATCTCGACCCGTTTCCTGGTGCCGACGGGCGGCGCGGTCGTGCTCGCGGCGACCGCCATGTTTTTCCTGACGCTCATGGCGCGCTCGATGGGGCGGCGCGGTCCGGCATGATTGCCACAACCACGTCGATTCGTCGCACGCGCGTCGAACCGTTCTCGGCTCGCGCCGAGCTCCAGAGTGTGGCGCGCGCGGCCATGGCGATCATGACCGTCGCGCTGATGTATCTCATCACCAACAGTGCGACGTTCCGCGACCCCGGCACCGTCACCGCCAATCGGAATCTGCTGCCGTTTCAGGTCCTGGTCCGGGATCGTCCGCCAACCGAGCAGCGGATGTTTCGCGAGCTGCAGGAAGGATTGCTGGAGGCCGAAGCGCGACGATCGATGACCGGCGCCTGGCCCGCCGTCCCCGCGCTTGCCGACGAGGGCATTCCGCCGTTCGCGCTCGATCCGACGGCGAGGGGAACCCGATACGACTGGAGCCTCATCCAGAGCGGCACGGTCGTCAACTATCTCGGCATCCCGCGCGAATCGAATGCGCCGGCGTGGCTGGTTCTCATCCAGGAACCCGAGCCGGGTGTGCCGCCCGATCAGACCTACGAGGATGAAGAGCATCACCGGCTCATCACGGGTGTGATGCTGCACGTCTCGACATGGGCTCATGCCGACAGCCGCGTCGCAACCCGGGTTACCCGTTCGCCGCAGACCGAAGGATGGACGCAGTTCTATGCCGTCGGCCCGTCGGCTGTTCGGCATCCACCTCGCTGAATCGCGGGGATCGATGCGTCGACAATGGAGTTCCGATGGCTGACACCATCCGCCGGTGCGCGCGCAACGCCTGCATTCGTGCGCTGGCGTGGCTGACAGGGGCGGCGCTGCTTCTCTCGTCGTGCTCGTCGGGCCGACTCGACGAGTCCCGCTCCGCAGCAGTGCCGGCTCGGGACGACCAGGCCGCACAATCACCTTCGCCGCGAGGGCCGATCCTTCACGTCCTGGCGCCGGAGTCGCGATCGCTCGTCGCGCTCGAACGCCTCAAAGCGCGGCACGAGGCCGCGGCGGGTGTACGCGTCGACATCACCAGGCGCGCTCACATGAAAGACGTGCTCGCGGAGGTCGACCGCGGAGTCGCGCCCGGCGGTATCGCGTACGACGCAGTCGTCGTTCCCAACCATGTGCTCGGCAGACTGGTCGAGAGCGGGCACATCAGGTCCCTGGAGGGATATCTCGGCGATCGCACGCCGTCTGAAAACCAGCGGTTCGATCCGGAGAAGGATCTGTTCCCGGGATGGTGGCGCGCCACCTCGTGGTACCGCAACAAGCCCTATGGTTATCCGTTCCTCGCTCGGGTGATGTCGCTCTGGTATCGATCCGATCTGTCGGATGAAGAAGAGGCCGACGCCTTTTACAGGAAGTACCGCCACCCGATGAACGCGTCGACGACGTGGGACGAATACGAGCACATCGCTGAATTCATGCACCAGCCCGAGAACGGACGCTACGGAGCTGTCGTCGTCGGCGCTCCGGAGGACGCCCTCTGGTATCGCTGGACCCAGTACGCCCACAGCTTCGGGGCAAAGATTCTGGATGCCGCGGCCCCCGACGAGTACGGCGACATCGTCGTCAACTCGCCGGAGGCCGTGCGCGCCACCGAGTTCTACGTGAAGCTGCTTCGATTCAGTCCTCCCGATGCCGCGAAGTACACGGAAGAGGACGCCCTGCGCGCGTTTCAGGAAGGTCGCGCCGCTACGGGCGTCATGTGGCACGACCTCGCTCCACGCGTCGATGATAGCCGGGAGTCGAAGCTGCCCGGGCGCTATGGTTATGCCCGCTTGCCCACGGCTGGTGGAAAACGGGTCACCCTCCTGGAGACTGACCTCTTCGTCATTCCGGAATCGGCGCCGCATCCGCGCGAGGCGTTCGAGTTGATGCAGTGGGCGCTCACCCACGATGTTCAACTCGCGCTGACGCTGAACGGCGGGTTCTCGGCGAGGCCATCGGTCTATAAGGATCAGGCGGTCAAACGGGCGTTGCGACTGCACATGTGGATGTTCCCCAACCTGATCGAAGGCGCCGTGCCCACGATGATGATTCCAGAGGCCGATCAAATTGCGAGGGCGATGTCCGCCGAACTGTCACGGGTTGTTCGAGGCGAGATCGCGCCGAAAGCCGGTCTCGACCGGATGGCGCGGCAGCTCGAGAAGATGCTCGGGGGAAAGGCGAGATTGCGTTACCCGCCGAAGTAACGGCTTCGGGCTTCGGGCTCCGGCAAGAACGTTCGAACTGTCACGGCGCTTGCGGGACGATCGGCCGAGACCGCGGAGACGGTTTCAACGCCGAGCGCGCGGAGCACGCAAAGGATTTTTCAGGAAATCTCTGCGGCTTCCGCGAGCTCTGCGTTGAAGTCCGAAGTCCGTAGCCCGGAGGCCTGGTGTCATTCTTCAGAACGTCGCGAGCGGGTTGGCCGGCGACCCGAGGCCCCTGTCAATCCGCAACGGTCCGGCAGTCAGCAGGAAGGTGTATCGGCCCAAACGGTCGGCGAGATCGCCGACGGCCTCGAGGTCCAGGTTGTCGAAAATGTTGATCCCCATCGACGGCATGACGATCTGGTGAACCGGCAGGATGAACCGTGTGGTCGCCACGCCGACCGGAAACACATCGTTGATGGCATCGTTTCCGATGTAGGACACGTCACGCTGGTGAAGCAGCGGGATGACGCTGGCATGCCAGCCCGGGAATCCGCCCTGGTAGGGGCGGCCCAGCGCTGCCTGCCTCTTCCATCGCCCGGTGCGCAGGAAAATCGCATCGCCCGAGCGGATCCGGACCCCCGACCATTTTTCCCACGCCCTGATTTCAGCACCGGTGGCGCCCTGGCCCGCCTCGAGCCATGGCACGCCCCTGAATCGCGCGATGTCGATCAGGACGCCCCGCGTGAACACGCCGTCCTTCACGGCCGTGATGCCACCCTGCTCGGCCGGGCAGCCGTGTTCCTGGGTCACCTCGATGTCCCGGTCGTTCCAACCCTCGCCCTCGAAGTGCACGTGGCAGCCCAGCGCATCGAGGTGGCTGTGCGTGGAGCCGTGATACGTGCCCTGGTATTCGTACTTGTCACTGATAAACGGCCCCATCTGAGGGTTGAGCACCGTTCGCTTGAGATACGTGTTGTCCTGGTCGCCGAGGCACGTCGCGGGGCCGCCGGGGGTGGCGGGAGGGCCTGAGCAAGGCTCCTGCGGGACGTTATGGGCCATCGAGACCGTGATGCCCCTCTCCACCAGCTCCGCAGCTTTGCGGCGCTTGCTGGGCGTAATCAGGTTGGCCGCACCGAGCCCGACGTTCTCCCAGCGACCTTTGTTCGAGAATTCGTCGAACCAGCGCAAGAGATCTGCTTCGGTGGTCACGGCGTTGGTGTCGTCGCGGCCTTCTGCTGTCTGGCTGAACGGGCTCAGCGCAACAGGCAGGGCGATGCTCAGCGCAATTGCAAGAGTAGTGGCTGCCAGGAGTCTCAAGTAGATTCTCATGGTCTCCTCCTCGTAATCAGTGGTCGATGTGTCAGGTCTGGGCAGTGCTACGCCTTACATGTCGGCCGGATCGTGACGTGTCGACGTCACGCGAGGTCGAGACTGTGAAAGGGTTCGAAGACCGTGCCGTCTCGCGGCGGCCGACACCGTAGCGAATCTTGCGGTCAACTGCAAGCGGGAACGGCGCTCCGCTGCGCACTAACTTGATGAGCGGCACCGCCGCGCTGAGCGCAGCGACCTATCGCGCCACCGCCAGCGCCTCGTCGACGATCCGCTGTGCGTCGAGGACGATTCTGTCGAGATGAGCGGGGCTTCGGAAGCTCTCCGCGTAGATCTTATAGACGTCTTCCACGGGACAGCCGGGCCATGCTTCGGCCGTATGTGGGACCAGGACGGCGCCGTGATCCGGGGCATCTCAGCAATTGCGCTGGTCGCCGCCCATGGCGTGGTCGAGCAGGTCGTGGACATGTTCGTCCAGGTACAGGGCGATCGTCTCCGGGTGCGCGTGCACGTCCCGGCGGCGGTCGTTCCGGACGCGAAGCTGCCGTATCTCGAAGATGGGACGCTCAACACGGCCGCCATCGACGAGCCGTTGCGGATTCTCGCCGCCCACATTGCGCGGAACCTCGACATCCAGCAGGCGGACGAGGGTCTGGGGGCGCCGACCGCGATCGCGACGGTGAATGCGGACCGGAAGTCGATCGACGTCGACCTCACGTATCCGATTCATGCGGGTACCGCCGGAATCTCGGCGAGGCTGAACGCGTTTCAGGCAATCGGCCAGCCCGTGCGCACCGACGCGCGTTTTCACCCGTCGCCGCAGCGGGAATACCGCGTCAGCGTGACCGGCACGCCCGTACGCGTCCTCTTCGATCCAGACGCGTTCGAAACGGTCCAGCAATTCATCGGCCGCGGGCTGCAGGCGGTCTTCGACGGCGGCGACCACCTGCTGTTCCTGATCGGCCTGGTGCTTGCGGTGCGGCGGGCGCGAACTGCCGCGAGCCTGTTCGCGGCGATGATGGTCGGACATGCCGTCGCCGTCGTGAGCTCTTCTCTCTGGCCCGCGACGGCCGCCGCATGGCTCCCGGTGCTCGGCATGGTCGGCGCGTCCACGATTGTGATGGCGGCGCTTCAGAACATCATCGGCGGCCGCCTGGAATGGATCGGCCCCCTGGCGATCGCGTTCAGCGTGCTCAATGGCTTGACGTTCGGCAACACGCTCGTCGTTGCGCAACAGTTCGCCGGCTCGCACCGCGAGGTCGCCCTCCTGACTTTTCTCGTGGTCGTCATGGCCGGACAGCTCTGGTGGGCCGCGTTGATGTGGGCGACCCGGACCTGGGCGGATGGGTTGGGCGTGCCCGGGCGCATCGTCACGGTCGTGGCGTCGGCGCTGCTGGCACACAACGCCGTGCACCGTGTGGTCGACCGCGGTCATGCCATAGCACAAACGGGGTCATTCGGGGCCGAACACGCGCTCGAGCTGCTGACGCTCGGCTGGGTTTCGGTCGTCGCGCTGGTGGTTGGGATCGAGGCGCTGCGACATCGACGGATCCACGATCGCCCGGATCAGCTGACGGATGCCGTGCAGGCGTGATGGCGACGGGAACCATCGAGTCATCCGGACGGTCTCCTGGAGTGTACCTTCGAATGTAAAGCGGGCCGTCCGATGGAACGGCCCCAAAAATCGCGGTCGAAGACCTGATGTTGTCCCATCACCTTCGGTTGATCCAGTCCGGTAGCCAGCAGTGGCGGGAGCGCGCCGGCGTGTTCGCGCTGGCCGGCGGGATCATCAGCGTGATCGCGGTGTACCTCGCCGTGAACGCGACCGGTAGCCGCAACGACTCGAGGGGCCTGCTTCCATATCAAACGCTGGCGCGCACCCTGCCGGAACCGGATCAACGGGTGTTCCGCGCGATTCGGGAAGGATTGTCGGCCGCCGAGTCCGAACGGGCGCGGACGAAGGCATGGCCCGATCCGGCGTCGCTCGCGGCGCAGGGAGTCGCCCCGTTCGCGCCGGCGGGCGATGGCGCCGCGTATCAGTGGTCACGGTCGGAGCAGAGCGGAATCGTGAACTATTTTGGACGGCCG
>DASYQV010000111.1:0-3079 GCA_036005125.1 Vicinamibacterales bacterium | reverse complement strand
CCCGGAGGCGACGTGCTTGCCTTCCGCCTGCTGGCGCTCGAGTTCGGGCAGGAGCAGCTCGTCCCCGTCGTCGGCGCTGGCGACGTTGCCGGGACGCAGTTTCGCCGCGAGGCAGTCGCCCGCGTCGTTGAACAGGAACAGCGGATGGTCGCAGACAGACGCGAAGTGCCCGTTGTAGGCGCTCCGTTCTTGCTGCCCATGCACCAGGCTCTCGCTCGAATCCATGTCGAGCACGACACGGTCGGCGCCATCGTCAGCCTGCGCGACGACCTCGCGATTCACGGCCATCAGGCCGAGGAGGTTCTCCTCGCGGGTCAGCAGCTCTGTCTCGAACCAGTGCAACATCGAGGTCAGCGCGGCGCCACGGTCCCACATCTTGGGCGACCCCGATCAACCGAAACGCCGGATCGACCGCGAGCCCTGCCGCATCGTTGAGGTCTTCGTATCCAGCCAGCCGGCTGTACACCGACTGGCGCACGAGATCGGCGCCCACCCGTCAAATCGGAAATCCGGGACAAGAGCCCGCATAATGCAAACAGGCGGTCCAGGTTGCAATGCGAGCATAGAACATCCTCTTCGCGATCAACATCACAGTTGGTGCCAGTCGAGGCAGATCGATGCAATCCAGGCGCAACCAGGACCGTGAGCGATGTGAGAGGAACACCTGAGGGTGGGCAGCGCATTCCTATTCCGGGTCGCACGACGGCGGCGGCCGACGTGGTCCGTAGTGCTGACCGTGTGCGCCAGAGAACCCGTTTCGCTCGTACGTGTTCATGGTCGACAGCGCGGGTCCGCCTTGCGCGAAAATGCTGTGCCGCAGCGCGAGGATGATCCACTCGTCGATCTGGACGCAGCGATACTGCCGATCGGTGAACTGCGCAATCACCTCGTCCACAGCGACGCGGCGATTCGCGACCTTGGGATGCACGAGCACGTCGGTCAGCACGTCGAGCATCATGTTCAGGTTGTCGATGATTGACGCGGATCGGTCGTGCAACAGCACCAGCCCCGGCGCGATCGCCGGCGCCAGTGGTAGCTCCTCTGGAAAGGCATTGGGCGGCGTTCCGAACGAAAGCTTGCCTCTGAGGCGCTCGGCGACTGTCGCCAGATTACGATTGCGTTCGACCGTATCGTCGAACGGCTCGAGCGGCTCCAGCACGGCCAACTCGTACCAGCGCGCCGCCCACAGGACACCCGTCAGCGTCGGGTAGGGCAACGCGCGGCGGGGCTGCGTCTCCGGCGGCGTGGGTGGCACGAAGGACGTGTACGCATGGTCGTACAGGATCGACATGTCCTTCGCGGCGTCGGGCAAGGCAAGACCCGTGCTCCGGTACCTTCGGACAGCCGCGTCGAGCGCGTCCTTCCGCTCGGCGGGCGACCGGCTCGCGTAAATCGCGACGACTTCGCGATGAAAGGCAAACGCGCGCCGGATGACTTGCGCGCCGCGTGAGCCGAGCGCGTCGAATCCTCTGTCCGCCTCCGGATCGCGTGCGCTGGACGCCGGTTCGGAGAGCCGGCGCATCATGCGCTTCAGGACCTCTGGTTCGTCAACCTTGCCTTTCCCAGCCGACAGCGCGTTGAACAGCACCCCCTGCGCCTGCTCCACGCCCACCAGGCGCACCTTTAATGCCGGTGCGATCGTATCGAGCGAGACGTCCTGGCCATCGCCGCCGCCCGCCCGCTGTGCGGACGTTGGCGACGAAGACATTGCTGCCGACGCAAGGAGCGCAAGTACGTAGCGGAGGCCGCGCCGGACGGATGGAGGGAGGCCCGAGGGAGCGCCTGGACTCGGATCGATCCGCTCGAACAATTCGCCTCCTCGTTCCGCTGGGCGCCCGGCCACCCAGAAACCACGGGCATGGCACGCATGCAGCCGGCGCGATCGCTTGCCCGCATTCCTGTTAGTAGCAGTCGCCGCCTAGCTTACTCCCGGTCGGTGAAGTCGTGCTCGTCGCGTCGCCAGATTTCAGATGTTCGTTCCTCCGGCGTTTTACTCGGAGCGCCTGGCCCCTGCTTATCCGAACTGCGAGGTCTCCGTCGACCCCACCAGTGCCTTGGTCGACGCGGCGCCACCGGTGATCACGTCCGTCACGCGATCGAAGTAGCCGGTGCCGACCTCACGCTGATGCCTGGTCGCCGTGTAGCCCTCCGGCTCCGCTGCGAACTCGCGCTCCTGGAGTTCCGAATACGCTGCCATCCCACGCTCGCGATACCCACGGGCGAGATCGAACATGCCGTAGTTCAGCGCGTGGAACCCCGCGAGCGTGACGAACTGGAATCGGTATCCCATTGCGCCGAGCTCCCGCTGAAATCTCGCAATCGTCGACGTATCGAGGAGCTTTCCCCAGTTGAATGACGGCGAGCAGTTGTACGCGAGCAGTTTGTCCGGGAACTCCCGGTGCACGCCCTCGGCGAATCGCTTCGCCTCGTCGAGGTCGGGAGTGGACGTCTCGCACCACAGCATGTCCGCGTACGGCGCATAAGCCACGGCCCTTGCGATTGCGCACTCGAGGCCGCACCGGAGTGGGTAGAAGCCCTCGGGTGTTCGTTGCCGTGATGCGATGAAGGCATGGTCGCGGGGATCGATGTCGGACGTCAGCAGCTTGGCGCTGTCTGCATCCGTGCGCGCGATGATGATCGTCGGCACGCCCATCACGTCGGCGGCGAGGCGGGCTGCAACGAGTGTGCGAATGAATTGAGCGGTCGGTACGAGCACCTTTCCGCCAAGATGACCGCACTTCTTCTCGGACGCGAGCTGATCCTCGAAGTGAGCGCCTGCCGCGCCCGCTTCGATGAGTGCCTTCATCAACTCGAAGGCGTTGAGAGGGCCGCCGAAACCCGCTTCCGCATCCGCGACGATCGGAACGAACCAGTGGCGTCCTAGCTTGCCTTCGGCGCACTCAATCTGGTCGGCGCGCTGGAGCGCCCGGTTGATGCGGCGCACTGCGGCCGGGACGCTGTCGACTGGATACAGGCTTTGGTCCGGGTAGGTATGGCCCGACGTGTTGGCATCTGCCGCAACCTGCCAGCCCGACAGGTATATCGCCTGTAATCCGGCTCGCGCCATCTGTACGGCTTG
>DASYQV010000110.1:0-6288 GCA_036005125.1 Vicinamibacterales bacterium | reverse complement strand
GCGATTGCGGGGGTGGTGAGAGACACGTCGGGCGGGATTCTGCCAGGGGTGACCGTTGAAGCCGCCAGTCCCGCGCTCATCGAAAAGGCTCGTACCGTCATCACCGATGATCAGGGGGTCTATCGCATCGTCGACCTGCGGCCGGGCATCTACGGTGTGACGTTCACACTGCCAGGCTTCACGGTGGTGAAGCGGGAAGGCATCGAGCTCACGGGCAACTTTACGGCGACCGTCAACGCCGAGCTGAAAGTCGGCGGCCTCGAGGAGACGGTCACGGTATCGGGCCAGAGTCCGGTTGTGGACATCCAGAACGTCGTGCAGCAGCGGGTGATAACACGGGACGTCCTGGAAGCCCTTCCAAGCGGGAAATCGATCCAGAGCATGACCGCGCTCATACCAGGCCTCTCGGCGGGACTCCAGAACCACGACGTGGGCGGCACGGTTGGCGATCAGCCGATCGGCACGGCGATTCACGGCAGCCGTGCGAACGACCAGCACATGTTCTATGACGGCATGCGCACGAACAACCTCAATTACCTCGGGAGCGGGGGCGGTGCGTCGCAGTCCATCTTCTTCAATCCGGCAGCCATCCAGGAAATCAGCATGGAGGTCGGAAACCTGGCGATCCAAAGCGAGACCGGCGGTGTGGTGATCAACGCCATTCCCAAGGACGGCGGCAACGTCTTCAGAGGCATGGTGATCGTGAACGGCACCAACAGCGATTTTCAGGGCAACAATCTATCCAATGAGCTCCGCGCCCGTGGGTTGCAGTCGGTGACGACGATCAAGGGCATGTGGGATCTGAACGCGGCGGTCGGCGGCCCTATCCAACGTGACAAGCTGTGGTTTCACGGCTCGTATCGACGATGGGGGAACGAAAACTATGTGGCGAGCCGGTATTTCGCCGTCGATCCCCTCGCCTGGACGCACACGGACGATCTCAGCCGGCCGGCCTACGAGCAGAACCTGCACCGGAGCGTGAACTTCCGGCTCACGTGGCAGGTGAATACGAAGAACAAAGTGTCCTTTGCGGGGGAACGACAGGATCAGTGCATCTGCTATTCGGGTCTGGGAAGCTATGGGGGAATCGGCAACGTGTCACCGGAAGCCTCCAACTTCATCAATTCATCTCCCAATGCGTACGGACAGATTCGCTGGACGAACGCGGTCAGCAACAAGTTGCTGCTGGAGGCGGGGACGTCCTGGAACATGATGAACTGGAACTCCGCCCCGCAGCCCGGCGTGGGGTCCGATGTGGTCTCGGTCACCGAGCTCCGAACCAACTTCACGTATCGATCGCCGACCGTGTTCAACGGACGCCGGCACAATGACGCGGTCTACGCGTCGACGAACTTCGGCATGTTCGCGGCGTCGTATGTCACGGGGTCGCACTCGTTCCGGGCGGGCACCCTGTTGCTGCACGCGCAGCCGTATGGCGACGTCCAGACCAACGCAGATCGCAACTATCAATTCTTCGACGGGCTGCCGCGTGCGGTGGTCCTGCGGGCGACGCCGCTCAGAATCCAGAATCGGGTGAAAGCGGATATTGGAACCTACGCCCAGGATCAGTGGACGATCAAGCAGCTGACGCTCAATCTGGGCGTCCGCTATACATATCTCAACGCGTACGTGCCGCGTCAGCTGGAGCCGGCGGGATCGTTTGTTCCGGCACGCGATTACGCGGAGGTTCGTGACGTGGCGGTCTGGCACGACCTTACGCCGCGCCTGGGCGGATCGTTCGACCTGTTTGGCAACGGCAAGACCGCGCTGAAGGCGAACCTTGCCCGCTATCTGGGCGGCGAGGGACCCGGGGCCGCCAACGGAAAGAACCTGGCGAGCCTCGTTGACAGCACGGCGACGCGCGCGTGGAGCGATGGGAACGCCAACTACGTCCCGGATTGCGATCTGCTGAACCCGGAGGAAAACGGTGAATGCGGTCCGCTGTCAAACCGCAACTTCGGCAAGCCGTCCCTCACCAGCACGACATACGACGACAATGTTCTCCACGGCTACGGCAAGCGGCACTACAACTGGGAGGCGTCGGCGGGCGTTCAGCACGAGCTGTTCCCCCGCGTGTCT
Source organism: Vicinamibacterales bacterium (assembly GCA_036005125.1). Classification (GTDB taxonomy): domain Bacteria; phylum Acidobacteriota; class Vicinamibacteria; order Vicinamibacterales; family UBA2999; genus DASYQV01. The sequence continues at coordinate 4,209 of DASYQV010000110.1, read as the reverse complement.
GTCAGCGCGATGTACTTCCACCGCTGGTTCGGCAACTTCCTCGTGAACGACAACCGCGCCGTGAATCCGTCCGATTACGACCCGTTCTGCATCGCGGTCCCGGCGGATTCGCGTTTGCCGGGAGGCGGCGGCAATCAGCTCTGCGGATTCTATGACATCAATCCAGCGAAATTCGGACGGATCGACAACTACGTCACGTTCTCGAAGCAGTATGGGCGCGTGGACGATGTCTACGACGGCGTCGATCTTTCGGTGAATGCGCGGCTCACGGGGGGCGCGCTGGTGCAGGGCGGGCTGAACCTCGGCCGCGAGAGGACCGACCTGTGCGACATCGTGGACAAGGCCGATATCGCGGCGGCCGTCCTGCCGTACAGCACCGCCGGCGCCAGCTCGCTCGTTCCGGGCCTCTCGGGTCTGCCGTCGCCGAGCAGGCTTTTCTGTCGCGTGACTCCACCGTTCAGGCCGGAGATGAAGGTCAGCGCGTCATACCCGCTTCCATGGTGGCGTCTGCAGGTGAGCGGCACGCTGCAGAGCATTCCAGGCCCCGAGATTGCGGCGACGTATATCGCCGCGAATTCCCAGATCGCGCCCTCGCTCGGTCGCAACCTCGCGGCCGGCACGGCCGGCATCGCTACGCTGCAACTCGTCGAGCCCGGAACGCTGTTCGGCGGTCGCCTGAATCAGGTCGACATGCGCGTGATGAAGATGTTCCGCATCAGCTCGACGAACGTGCGAGCCATCGTGGATCTCTACAATCTGTTCAACGCAAGCCCCGTCACATCGTTGAACCAGCGCTATGGACCGGCCTGGCAGCAGCCGTTTATCATCCTGCCCGCCCGTTTCGCCAAATTCGGCGTACAGGTGGATTTCTAGCGAGGCTCCGCCTCGCTAGGCCGGAGTGAACATGCCGACCTCAAATCGACGGTCCTTTCTACGGCAGCTCGGATCGGCGGCGCTCGTCATCCCGCAGTTGCGCGCTCTGCCCGTCCACGTCGGTCCCGAACCGTCCCTGGCGTCATCATCGCCGCAGGCGGCGGCTTCATCGGTAACCTACGATCTGCTGATCGCGGGCGGTCGTGTCGTCGACCCGTCGCAGAACCTGTCTGCCGAGCGTGATGTCGCGATCCTGCACGGGAGGATCGCCAGCCTCGCTCCGAACATCCCCCGCAACCAGGCTCGTCAGGTGTTCGAGGCCAGGGGGAAGATCGTGACGCCCGGGTTGATCGACCTGCATACCCATGTCTACGAGTACGGGCAGACGCCTCTGGGCGTCAGCTCGGATCGCGTCGGAATCCAGTCGGGTGTCACGACCGTCGTCGACGCCGGGTCCACGGGCGCGACGATGTTCCTGGGACTCCGCAAGTTCGTCATTCAGGGCGCGACAACCCGGATCTACGCGCTCCTGAACATCTCGACGGCCGGCTGCTGTCTCGACGAGATCTACCTCGACCCCAGACTGGTCGATGCCAAGGCCGCCCGACGCGTCATCGACGAGAACCGCGATCTCATTCTGGGCATCAAGGTCCGGGTGAGGGGGAAGAAGAGCGATGTGGCGCACGATGTGTCGGTCATGAAGACGGCGCGAGAGGTCGCGGATGCGACCGGCGTCCCGATCATGATGCACTGGACGAACGAGCCGGAGGTGCTGGCCGTCTTGAAACGAGGCGACATCCTCACGCATCCGTTCAACCCGCCGTCGCCGAACTGGGCCAATCTGATCGGTGGAGAACCCTCTGAAGGCGACAAGGTCCTGCCGCAGATCCTGGCGCTCAAGGACCGCGGCATCTGGACCGACGGCCAGGCTGCGACGACGCATACCGACTGGCAGGTCGTCGAGAAGGCGATGAGCCAGGGTTGGTTGCCGGACGCGATTTCGACCGATGTTGCGAGGAACCCGGACAAGACGCCCGCGAGCGTTCTGCTGCCGATGACCGCCTTCCTGCACCTGGGATTGACCGTCGAGCAGGTCGTCGAGCGGGTCACCGTGAACCCGGCGAAAATGCTCAACTATCCGGAAAAGATCGGCACGCTGGCGCCCGGTGCGACCGCCGACGTCGCGATCCTGGATCTTGCCCAGGGCAGTTTCGAGTTGCGCGACCAGAGGCAACAGACGCGCGTGGCGCGGCAGCAGTTCGTGCCGGTGGCCACGGTGAAGTCCGGGATCTTCGTGAAGGTCCCAGCCGCTGGATAATCCGGCTCGGTCGCCCGACCATTTATGATTCGTGATTTGCGATTCGTGATTGTTTTCCGAGTGGTGATTGGTGACTCGTGATTTTGATGGCTTGCACTCGAGCCGGGCGCGTCGCAATCGAGAATCACGAGCTCACATGAGCTCACATCACAAATTCCAAATCGTGAAATCAGATCGCCAATCATGAATCATGAATCATGAACGAGGCGGTCATGGCGACGCCGGCAATTTCCGACGGTGTCATCGTCATCCGGACGCTCAAACACGTGTATGGAATCGGCGAGCCCGGCGCTCGTCCCGCTTCGCCGGGCAGCCTGACACAGAAAAAGAAATAGCCACTTGCGCCGGCTCTTTTTCCTGGTCCACCATAGCGCTCGCTTGATCCAGCTCATACGCGACATCTTCGAGAGCGCGCGCGTGCACCGCCGTCCGGTGCTCTCCTTCGAATTCTTTCCCACGCGGTCTGAAGAAGCGGAACGCGCGCTGCTGGGACGGACGATTCCCGCGCTGCGGGAGCTCAATCCCGATTTCTGCTCGGTGACGTACGGCGCCGGCGGGAGCACCCGCGAGAAGACGCTCTCGATCGTCGACTGGATTCAGCGGGAACACCAGATCACGGCGATGGCGCATCTGACGTGCGTGAACACGACGGTCGAACACACCCACGCCATCCTGGAAGAGACGCGGGACCTCGGGATCAGAAACATCCTCGCCCTGCGCGGCGATCCGCCCAACGGCGTCACCGAGTTCGTCAGGACCGAAGGCGGCTTCGAGTACTCATACGAGCTCGTTCGATGCATTCGCCAGTTCGCGTCGTTCTCCATCGGCGTCGCCGGATTTCCCGAAGGCCACATTGCCTGCCGGGAAGGCAAGTACGAGGACTGGCGGCGACTGAAGACGAAGATCGATCACGGCGCGGACTTCGTCATCACGCAGTTGTTCTTCGAGAACAGGCATTATTTCGAGTGCCGCGATTTCCTGGCGGACCGCGGCGTCACGGTGCCAATCATTCCGGGCGTGCTGCCGATTCTCAGCACCTCCCAGATCAAGCGGTTCGTCGCGTTGTGCGGGGCCGCGCTGCCGCAGCCGCTGCTGCGCGAGCTCGAGCGGCGCGGCGACGATGACCAGGCCGTGGCGGAGTTCGGCATCGAATACGCAACGAGGCAGTGCGAAGAGCTCCTGCGTGAGGGAGCGCCCGGCCTGCACTTCTATACCCTCAACAAGCCCCGATCGACGACCGAGGTCGTGAAGAACCTGGCCCTCGAACGCCTCGCCTTCGGCGAGGCCGCCACGCTCTGATCGCGAACCAGGCTCGCGCTCCAACGATTCGGCGTTTCGCGTAACATTGTCCCCGGACGCGTCGCCGGCGCTGGTCCATTCAGGAGACCCTCTATGAGCACCACGATCGTTCCGCTTCACCCGCGCGGCAGCGTTCGCATGGAACAGGCCGTGCGCAAGTTCCACGCCTCGCTGAACGTTTCGGACCTGGCCAGATCGATCGCGTTCTACAAGGAGCTGTTCGGCATCGAACCGGCGAAGAGCTACAGCGACTATGCGAAGTTCGAGCTGGACGAGCCTCCAGTGGTGCTGTCACTGGTCCCGAAGGCGCCGGTGGATGGCGGCAACTTGAACCACGCCGGCATCAGGGTTCGAACCTCCGAGGAGCTGGTGCAGGTGCAGCATCGTCTCGAGAAGGCAGGGTTCAAAACGAAGCGCGAGGACGGCGTGGAGTGCTGCTACGCGCTCCAGACGAAGTTCTGGGTCACGGATCCGGATCAGCTGCTCTGGGAGATCTACGTGTTCCACGAGGACGTGGATCATCACGGGCACGGAACCACGCCGCGGACGTAGGCCGCATCTCTGAGGTAGGCCGCATCGCGGCACACGCCGGGTCTAAAGACCCGGCCTACGTACTACCCGGCCTACGTACGCTTTTTCGTCGGCTTTCGAGCGGCCTTTGCCTTCTTCGCCTTCGATCGATCCTGCGTCGTCGGTCTAGCGCCCCCGGAGGCTTGCTT
>DASYQV010000109.1:0-37670 GCA_036005125.1 Vicinamibacterales bacterium | reverse complement strand
TGGACGAACGGATTCGACTGCCGGGCGGCTTGAATGTATCTGTCCGCGTCCTCCTGCAGCAGGAAGCGCTGCTGCACGAGCTTCCGCGTTGCCGCCTCGACGGCCTTCACGAACCCGGCCGCGTCGCCATAACGCTCCTCGAGCGACGGCCGCGGGTCCCTCCTCGCCTGACGTTCCACCTTCGTCTTCGGCAGCGGGATAAACGAGCCGCTCAGCGCACAGAGATCCGGATCGCGGTGGCCCGACGCACGCACATTCCACCCTGTTATGGTCGCAATGGGCGCCGCGACCTCCATCGGCCGGATACCCGCGATGTCCAGGCCGTCGTTGTCGGTCTTGGGGACCAGCAGCGTGTATCGCGACCCGAACGTCGGCGGAAGCTGCGTCACCCGACCGCCCCGCGACTGGAACCCCCCGCCGAAATTCGGCAGCGAGAGTTCGTTGATCACGGTCGGAAAGTTCACACCTGGAATCGCGGGAAACAACGCCTTGGCTTCCGACAGCGTGACGAGTGTCCCGTCCTGCACGGTCGGGTAGTTGCTCGGTGGCGGGGCGACGCCGCGATCGGCCCAGTCATCGAGTGCGACCAGAAGCGCGCGCAACGTCGGCGCCCAGCCGCTGCCCTGCACCAGGTTCTGACACATCCCGGCCGGTCGCGCGGGGTGGAGGATGCCAGCCACACCCCCGTGCTGGAATGACGAGGCGAGGTAGAGCCGCGCGTTCTCGGCCATCGCGACCGGTTTGCCTGCCGAATCGTGAACGTTCAACGAGGCGTTCATCTGCCAGAACTCGTTCGACGAGTCGACCTGGAAGACCAATGGATCGGTCGCCGGGCGTTTGAGAATCCCGTCTCGAATGCCCGAGATCGGATCGGTCGTGACAGCAAACGTCAGCGGCGGATACGAGTAAGAAAGCGAATCGTGCCAGGTGTCCTGACGCGAGTAGGTGTTCGGGTCGGAGAACTCGACGTTGGCCAACAGGCGATGCGTGCCGGGAATGACGATCTGAACGGCATCGAAGACCTTCCGATGGGCCTCGTCCTCGTTGAACCCGAGATACAACCAGTCCCGCATGTACATTCCGGTCGAGGAAATGCCGCTCCCGTACGCGCGGCGGATGCCCACGTTATCGGGGGCCAGCGCGAGCGGATTCGGATTCCCCGCCTCGTCGCGCGCTTCGTACCGCAGGAACGACGCGAGGTCGCGAGTCACCACGTACCCGAGCCCCATCACCCACGGATTCTTCGCCGGATAGACGAGCTCGTAGATACGATCCGCCTTGAAGCCATCGAAGAGACAGATATCGGTGAGGGTGGGAATCAGACTCGCCTTCCCCGTCTGGCAACGCCCAAACGCCCATCGATCGGAGGGAATCGGCGTCCGAGGTCCCGCGGAGCTGCTGCGCACCGTGAGCGTGGAGCGGCTGGTATCGAGATCCGAGGGCTCGTACGGACGGAAGTTCGCGCTGCCCTCGAGCGGACGTGTGAACCCGTCCGCGTCGACATATTCGACCCGCACCTTCGCCACAATCGGACGACCGTCTGACTGCAAGGCGATGGGAAAATTCGGTACGAGCCGGTCGTTGCCCGGCGCGACGTTGCCCTGCCAGCCGGCATCCACGTACGTGTAACCAAGCCGGAACAGCAGGCCGTCGCCGGCATCGCCCGCCGTCAGCGGGTTGTTGCTGTTCGGGGGAGTCTGCGGCAGCATCGTGCGCCAGACCAGATCGAGCTTGTTCCCGCGGTTGTTGACGCCGTAGAAGATCTTGCGGTTCCCCCGAGCCATGTCGAGCGGCTTCAGAATGAAGAAGGGCGACCACAAGGCGACCTTGCCATTGGCCCCCTTCGGCGCCTTGTCGAGATTGACGATGGTCGAGTTCAACGGATCGCGAGGATCGACCTCGATATACACAGTGCCGTCGAGGCGCTGATACGGGCCGACGTCACCGAAGCTCTTCCCGTCCGCGAAAGTCCGCGTCTGCTCGACCACCAACCGGACCACACGGCCCTCGGTCGGCCTCGGGGCCACGGCGACCAGTGCAAAAGCCACAATCACCACGAGGCTTGCTTTCCTCATGACCTCATCTCCTCTCACGCTTCGAACGAAGGGTCGCCGGCGAAAAACCCGCCCGTAAAGGGGGGATAGTAACCGAATCTGGTTCCACACGCGAGTCGCCGTGGAAATGGAACCGGCGCACCGGCGGCAGGCACGGGCCGATATACTGGAGACCGCTGCACACTCGCGATGGACGTATACCTCATCGACGGCACCTACGAGCTGTTTCGGCACTACTACGCGCTTCCGTCCGCGCGCGACGCCGACGGCCGCGAAGTCGGCGCCGTCCGCGGCGTGCTCGCGTCCGTTCTCGGAATGATCAACGGCGGCGCGACGCACGTCGGGGTCGCGACCGATCATGTGATTGAGTCGTTCCGCAATCGACTCTGGCCGGGCTACAAGACGAGTGCTGGAGTCGAGCCGGATCTCCTCGCCCAGTTCCCGCTGCTCGAAGAGGCGGTATCAGCGCTCGGCATCGCAACGTGGCCGATGGTTGAATTCGAGGCCGATGACGCCCTGGCGGCCGCCGCGGCAGCGGCGGCTCGCGATGCGCGCGTCGATCGCGTGCTGATCTGCACCCCCGACAAGGATCTGGCGCAGTGCGTGCGCGGCGCGCGGGTCGTGCAGATGGACCGTCGAAGGCGCACCATCCGCGATGAAGCAGGCATCGTCGCGAAGTTCGGCGTGCCGCCGGCGTCGATCCCCGACTACCTGGCGCTCGTGGGCGATGCCGCCGATGGTTATCCTGGTCTGCCGGGCTGGGGTGCAAAATCCACAGCGGCGGTGCTCGCCCGGTGGGGCCATATCGAAGCGATCCCGTCCGACTGGCGGACATGGCAGGTCAACGCCGCCAACGCATACGCGCTCGCCCAGACATTGGCCCGGGAGCGGGATCGCGCGTTCCTGTTCCGCGATCTCGCGACGCTCCGAAGCGACATCTCCTTGTTCGAGTCGGTGGATGATCTGCGCTGGAACGGCCCGACGCCTGCATTCGCCCCGCTCGCCGCGAGACTCGACGCGGCGGTGAGCGGAACAACGGCGGACGCGTCCCATACGCTGCCCTCATGAGGACACGCGTGCATGCTGCGCTGAATGCCGTCGCGGCGCTGATGGTGTGCGCATCCCTTTCCGGCCAAGGCAGATCGACAGAGTACGAGCGGCTTGGCCGCGACATTCTGAAGGAGCTCGTCGAAACGGATACGACGCAAACGAGCGGCAGTACGACGCTGGCGGCCGAGCGCGTGGCCTCGCGTCTCGTGGCAGCAGGCTTTCCGCGCGCGGACGTGCAGGTGGTGGGGGGCGCCGATCGAAAGGGCAACCTGGTCGCACGCTATCGCGGCCGCGGAGCGCGGAAGCCGATTCTGTTTCTTGCTCACCTCGACGTCGTCGACGCGCGCCGCGAGGATTGGACGTTCGATCCGTTCGTGCTCACCGAACGGGACGGATTCTTCTACGGCCGCGGCACACTCGACGTCAAAGGCGGCGCCGCCACGCTGATAACGACCTTCGTGCGGCTGCGCCAGGAAGGGTTCGTGCCAGACCGCGACCTCATTCTCGCGCTCACCGCGGACGAAGAGGGCGGCAACAACAACGGCGTACAGTGGCTGCTCACGAATCGCCGCGATTTGATCGGCGCGGATTACTGCATCAACGTGGATGTAGGCGGAGGGGAATTACGCCACGGGACGCTGGTCGCCCTCGAAGTGCAGGCGGCCGAGAAGGTGTATGCGTCGTTCACGCTGACCGTCAAGAACCCGGGCGGTCACAGCTCGCTGCCGATAAAGGAGAATGCCATTTACAGGCTTGCGGCAGGCCTGCAGCGCATCGCGTCGGTCGAGTTTGCTCCCCGCACGACGGAGATCACGCGCGGCTATTTCTCCCGCATGGCGCACCTGTCCTCCGGACAAGAGGCTGACGACATGAAGGCGGTCGCCCGTCAGGCGCTTGACGAGGCGGCGGCAGCCAGGCTGAGCGCGGCCTCGGCCTTCTACAACGCGCTGCTGCGGACGACCTGCATAGCGACGATGCTGCAGGCCGGTCACGCGGAGAACGCGCTGCCGCAGACCGCGCAGGCCACGGTGAACTGCCGCCTGTTGCCAGACGAGCGCTCGTCCGACGTTCAGCAGGCACTCGAGCGCGCGCTCGCCGATCCGCAGATCTCCGTCGCACTGGTTGGGCACCCTGTGCCGAGCCCTCCGTCGCCGCTGGCGCCCGAGGTGTTCACGGTGATCGAATCAGTATCGAAAGCGATGTGGGGCAACATTCCCATCGTGCCCGTCATGGGCACCGGTGCAACCGACGGGCTCTTTCTGCGAAACGCGGGAATGCCGGTGTATGGCGTCACCGGCATCGCCTACGACGTCGAGGATGTGCGGTCGCACGGCAGGGACGAGCGCATTCTCGTCCGCTCGTATTACGACGGAATCCAGTTCGTGTATCGGCTGACCAGGGCTCTCGGCGGCGCCAAAGGTTGAGACATCAGCGTTCTCCCGCCGGATGAAACTCAAAGCTGCGTACCGGGCATCATGCGGTCCAGCACGAGCGCGGCGAACCGTTCCACCGGCACGAGCGTGAATTTGACGACGGCTTCCTTGGAGCTTGCCGGCTGGACGGTCGTCCAATGAGATGTCGCCGCTTTCCCGATCCGGCATCATGATTCGGAGCGTGCGGGCGAGCGGCGTCGTACCTTATGTGCTGATCCTGAACAAGGAATTGGAGGTCACGTCTACGGAGGGTGGAGAGCCAGGGAAGGATGCGGCAATCGCGTTCACTGTGCGAGCCGCTGGTCAATCTCCTGTCTTGATGTGTCGACTTGAGGCTGTGCACCGCCCAGGCTTCCTCGTCCGTCCACGGGACGGCCTGTCTGCGCGCAAGCGGCGCGTTTGATGTTTCGGAGGAATGAGCGGCGGCAACTCCGGGCTGTCGGGCCAGGGGGCCCACTCGACACCCGACGGACGCGCGCCGACGCCGCACGCGTAGAGCACGGACTCTGTGACCCCGTCCAGTCCGAGATCGCGTTCGATGGTCGAGTCGCCCAGGGCGGCCGTGCAGAACGGGGCGAGACCAAGAGCCGTCGCGACCAGGCAGAACGTCTGGCACAGATGGCCCGCGTCGAGCAACACCACCCGATAGGCGCGCGGAAACCCGTAGCGCCACTGCGACCGCGCGAACACCGCGGTCATCGCCACGACCGCTGCCGCGTCGCGATAGCAGGACTGCCGGGCGACGTACTGCTCGAGACGCGACGCCGTCAAGCCGCGTTTGACGAGCGCGAGCTCGTGCGCATCGGGATCGTAGTAGTAGCAGCCTCGCGCAACGCCTTTGATCTTGCGCGCGAGGAGGTACGCTTCGATGGCGTGACGCGCCCCACCTGAGGGAGACGTCTTCAGCGCGCACGGACCCGCCCGGGTCTGCACCCACGTCTGCACGCCCCACGTCAGGCCGAGAAGGGTCGCGATCTGCTCCAACTCGAGCGGTCCGGACCCGAAACGGCGCCACGTCCGGCGCTGTCTGAGCACTTCCGAGAGCGGCGGGAGCGAAGCCGCCGGCGGCAGCGGGGTTCGAGGTGTTTCGGGATACGCCTTCGTGGGAGGCGGCGGCGGGTCCGTCGCGGCCTTTGCCACGAGGTACTCGTCAAGCTGGCGCTGCGATCCGTATCGTTGGTCCTTGGTCGCGAAGTGGAAGAACGCCGCTTCCGGCATCCATCGGTCCCACGATGCGATGAGGTCCGGTCGATCACGAGCCGCCTGACGATCGGCGCGGCGCTCCATCAGCGTTCGTTGAACGAGAAGGGCGATCAGGCGTTTCAGCGGCGCCCGCGGACACGAGCGAAACCTCGCGAAGAGCTCCTCGTAGGTGCGCCAGCTCCCGCAGAATTCGAGAATTTCGAGCGCCAGCGGGGGAGCTGGCGTGGACAGTCGCGTGGTGTAGTTCTGGGCGACAAATCGCCCGTCATTCCAGTAGCAGGCGAGCGACCGAACCCGGCGGAAACACGCTATCGGAGGAGGAACCACGTTGGAAGGAAAAATTTCTTTCGAATGTCGGCGCGACACGCCTTGAGCTCGGCCACCGTCGCCTTCACAGCCTTGCGGGCCTGAGCGTCGTCGCCAAGGCGGGCCTGCGCCTTCTGAACCCGCTCGATGATCTTGTCAATCTCGTCGCCGATGAAACGGAAACTTTTCTTAGACGGATCTACGGGCATGAGCCACAACCTCCACACACGTTAGCGAAGCATGAACCACGTTGGCTCGAAGTGGCCGCGTTGGATAGCCTGGCTGCATTCCTTGAGTTTGGAAATGGCGTCATCCAGGGCTTTGACCGTCTGCGCGCTGGTACGGACCCGTTCTCTCTCTTTTTCTATCCGCGCGATGAGGTTCTCAATCTCGGTTCCGATGAAGCGAAAACCCTGATACGGAGCGTCGGCCATGCGGTCCTCCAGCCGCGCATGATACCGCCACTCCTCACGGTTCCAGGCCGAGTTTTTTGATGAACGTGGAAAAGCGCGGGTCCGACCGCAGCGGATCGGCGCGTGGATCGACTTTGAGCGTCAGGACACGGGATGATCGGGCCACGAAGTCACGGTCCAGCCAGGCGAACGCTTCATTGCGATCGAGCCGCGCGTAGGTCAGTGCGAGCATGTAGGGGGTGATCTGCGACGGTCCGCGTCCGTACTCCGCGCGCAGCGCCGCCAGGCGGCGGCGTCCCTGTGCCGTGCGGCCGGCCGCGAGCTCGGCCTGCGCGATCTCGGCTTCGAAATACGGGTGGCCGGCCGAATTTGCCGAAGCGCGTTTGTACTCGGCGATGGCCTCGTCGTAACGCCCCATGGCGCTGAAGACACGCCCGAGCCCGACGTACGCCGAGTTTGCCGTCGGCTCGAGCTGAATGGTGCGCCGCAGCTCGGAGGTGGCGCGGTCGTATTGCCGGGCGTGATAGTAGACTTTGGCTGCCGTGTCAGCGACCATGGCGGACAGCGGATCGAGCTCGCGTGCGAGCGAGAGGTGCGCGAGCGCCTCGGCCGATCGCCCGCGGGAAGACAGAAACGTGGCGTACTCGAGACGCGTCTCGACCGCGCTCGGATCCAGTTGGATCGCACGCTCGAACTGCTGCTCGGCTCCGGCAAAATCCCAATCGAGCTGATATTTGATCGTGGCAAGCACGCTGTGTGCGTTCGCGAGGTTCCCGTCGATATCGAGCGCATCGGCGACGGCGGCCTTCGCCAGGCGGGCGGCCTCGGCCGCCGGCATCGAGGCGAAGTCCTCGCCGAGTCGCAGGTAACATTCGGCCATTGCCGCGCGCGGCGGAGCATATTTCGGATCCCGGGTCACCGATCGGCGGAACTGCTCGAGCGCGGCCTCCGTCGAGGCCTGCGTGGCCTTGCGCCGTTCGAACCGGCCGCGAAGATACGCGTCGTACGCGACCTCGTCAACGCGGCCCTGCTGCTGCCAGCGCTCCACCGCTCGCGGATAGAGCGCCAGTTGCAAGGCCGATGCGATAGCGCGAGCGATGTCCCGCTGCAGGAAGGCCAGGTCGGACGAGGTCCGGTCGAACGTGCTCGCCCATATGGCGGCGTTGCTGCCCGCGTGAATCACCCGGACGTTGACGCGCACATCGGGCCCCGTTTTCAACACGGACCCCTCGATCACCGCGTCCGCGTTCAGTGTTCGCGCAATCTGCGGCAGGGTGACGTTCTGGGCGACCAGCCGCGCGACCGACGTGCGGGCGGTCACCTTGAGCGGGCCCGCCGTCGACAACTCCTGTGTGAGCGCCTCCGTCAGCCCGTCGGAGAGATAGGCGTCGGTGCCGCTCAGATCTTCGAATGGCAGCACCGCGACAAGCTGCACCGCCGCGTGCGCGACGCCCGAATCCGTTCGAGACGACCACCAGTAGCCGAAAGCGCCGGCGAGCGCGAGCACGCAGACGGCCGCGACCAGGGACACGGTCCAACGCCGGACACGTGATGGTGCCGCAGGGGTTGCCGGTGAGCTGTGGGCCGAGGTGTGCCTGAAGTCGGCGCGGCTGAAGACCGCCAGCATGTCTCCGGCGGTAGCGAACCGGCGACCGGAGTCCGGTTCGAGCGCGCGCTCGACGGCTTCGACGAATGAATCGGGCAGGTCCGGTCGTGCGTCGCGCAGGTTCCGCCGCTGGCCGCCGGCGTGCGCCGCGATCAGCTGCTCCATCGAGGCACCCTGGACCGGATAGGAGCCGGTGACGAGCAGATAGAGAAGCACGCCCAGAGCGTAGAGGTCGCTCTGAACCGTGGCATGACCTCCCAGGAGCACCTCCGGGGCCAGATACAGCGGCGTGCCGGCGGCGCGCGCGAGGCCGGGATGTCGGTCGCTGAACCGGCCCGCGCCGAAGTCCATCAGGACGAAACGGCCGCCCGACTCGCGCATGACATTCTGCGCCTTGACGTCGCCGTGGACGAGACCGGCGCCGTGAACCGCGGCGAGAGCCCGGCAGATCTCTTGTCCGACAACTGCCGCCTCGTTCGCGCTCCACGGCCCATGCTCGGCAAGCATGGTGCTCAGGGTGCGGCCGCGGACGAACTCCATCCAGAGGCCGACCCGGCCGTCGTGCATGTCCGCACCATACACGCGGACGACATTCGGATGGCGCACGAGGGCCAGCCTTCGCGGTTCGTCGAGCACGCCCGAGGCAGGCACGTGCCCGCCGCTGCCGGCCTTGAGCAGCTTCAGCGCAACCTCGCAGTCGAGCCACAGATCCCGCGCCCGGTACACCTCGCCGAACGTGCCCTCGCCAATCCGCTCGAGCAGCAGCAGATGCCCCCATTGGAGCATTCCCCTCACGCCATGGAGCGATGGTACAGGCGAGACCGATAACTCCTCTGAAAGCGTCGACCGGTGTACTTCCGAGACGCCCGCCACCAGACGGAGGTGTCCGATGAGCCGACGCTGCTGCTCGTCGGCCGCCGATGCCTCTATCGCTTCCCAATCGATCGAGCCGCCGTCAGCGACCGACTCGATCAAGGCGACAACCGAATTCTGTTTCCCGTTCATTGATCGGTTTTTCGTAGGCCGCATCTTTAGATGCGGCGCACGACGCCGCGACGCCGGGTCTAAAGACCCGGCCTACGTACTGTTTAACCCCGCCGACGCCAGGGCGGCGCCCACCGGCCGGTGATGTTACCGCGTTCCCGGCCACAAGCGTACGGCTCAGCTCAGTTGACGAACTTCGCACACCTGCGGCGCCGGTCCGGACCCATTTGTGTATAACGCTTTCGGCGTCCCAGGCGTACACCCTCAGAACTGCGCGCGTGATTCAAGCGGGCCGGGTCTAAAGACCCGGCGTACGAGTGCCAAGTCGGACCGCGCGGCCGGCGCTCGCGTCGAGTCGCACCCGGTCTCCGTCGCGGAGTATCCGTGTGGCGTCCTTCACGTTGGCCAGGGCGGGCAGGCCGTATTCACGGGCTATCGTCGAGGCGTGCGAGAGGACGCCGCCGATCTCGACAATGACACCGGCGGCCAGCGTGAAGAGCGGGGTCCACGACGGGTCGGTGGCGGGCGCCACGAGAATGGCGCCTCGCTTCATCCGCGCGAACTCTGCCGCATCGCGCATCACGACAACCTCGCCCTCGACGCACCCGCGGCTCACACAGAGGCCGACGAGCTCCTCGTCCCCCGATGCGTGCACGTTGGGCGCACGAAGCAGCGCCGGCAACTCCGACTCCCGCATCCACAGCGGCATCCGAACGTGCTTCCGGTCGGCGAGCTCCCGGGCGCGCTCGCTCGCAATCGTCCGCAATCGATCGGGGTCGGACCGCCCATCGATCACCGCGCCGATCTCGTGCGACAGCAGAAGGAAATAGTCGTCGCGGCGATCGACCCACCCGCGATGCACGAAGCGATCGGCGAGCGTCAGGTGCCATACGCGGATGTACCACAGTGCCCGAGCCAGATCCGAGCGGACGTGCTCGCGCCACAGGTAGTGCTGTTTGAGCCGTCGTATCGTGCGGCGCACGCGTCTCAGCAGCGTGTGGCGCTGCCACCAGGTGAGATGGGATTCGAAATCGCGCCATGCGTCGGCGGCCTCACGTGCTCGAGCCGCGTCGCGAGCGCTCAGATCTTCAGGCGGGCCCTGCAGATGCATCCCGACGGCGTACAAGAGCGGCGAGGGATCTTCGCGATACCGCGGCAGCGCCCAATCCGATTCGTACCTCCCGCGATGGCCGTACGAATCGAGAAAACGATCCAGGGCGTCGAGGAACCGCGTGCCGGCGAGCGCCTCGCGATATCCCGCGAACGTGGTGGCCGTCCGCAGATAGTCGGCGCTTCGCGGCTCGTGGCGTGCGAGCTCGGCGAGCGCGACGAGCGCAATCGCCTGCTCGGTGCTCACAGAGCGTTCGCCCGCGGCGAGTTCTGAATACATCAACCGCTCGTGCGGGAACCCGACCTTCTCGCACGCTTTCCTCACTCCTGTGTGGTAAAAGGCCACCGAGCCCATGACGAAAACGACCTCGATGTGATCCGGCGCCGCGTCCTTCCACCAGGCGATGACATCCCACACCTCGCGATCGGACATCGTTCGAGGATCACCCGCACCCAGACGGGCAACGACCTGGCGCATGCGCTCCTGGTGGCGGCGGAAAATCTGCGGAGCCCTCAAGGTCGCGACACCGACTCTCACCATGTCCGGCAGATATCGAAGCCGTTTGCCGAGCGGAACGCGCGGGACGATCTCGTCCTCCGGTCGAATCCGCTCGCCGTGACCGAGCGCGCGCATCAGGTCGGCCGGCGGAAAACGGCTCACCGTGAACAGGTGACGCTGTTGCGAGAGGTTGAAATACAGACGGCCGTGGAAGGCTTTCACCATCGGCCCGAGGACCGATTCGGGGGCGAGCAGCCGTCCCATGTAGCGTCGATAGGAAAGATTGAGCATCTCCGCGATGGCATCCCGGGCCAGAGGCGAAGTCTGATCCGGCAACACCTCGATGAGATTCGCGCGGGTCCACTCGATATCCGCCTCCGCCAGGGTCGGTTCGGACGCACTCGACGTTCGAGCCGTGGTCACCGGACGCGACTGCACGATCCAGAACTGCTCCTCGTCGTGGCACCATTCGACGTCCTGCGGCGCGCCGTAATGCTGCTCGATCCGAACGAGGAGCGCCGCGAGCGCCTCGATCTGCGCGTCAGTCAAGGACGACGATGGAGCGGCGGCGCCGCCCTTCGCGCCGAGGCGCGTCGCGAGCCGCGCCCGGTCGGCTTTGCGCACGATGAACTCGTCGGGATCGACCTGGCCGGCGACAACAGCCTCACCAAGGCCCCAGGAGCTGTTGATGACCAGCTCGTCGGACCCGGTAACCGGGTTCGTCGTGAACGCGACGCCCGAGGTCACCGCCGCAACCATGCGCTGGACGAGCACGCCGATGCCGATCGCATCGGATGAGAGTCCCCGCGCGCGGCGATATTCGAGTGCCTGGGGCGATCCGGCCGATCGCCGGCACGCGAGCACGGCCTCGGGCAGCCCCGCCCGGTCGATGTTCAGACGCGTCTCATGGATACCCGCGAACGACTGTCCTTGGCTGTCCTCTTCGATGCCGGACGAGCGGACGGCAAAGAGCGCGTCGGGAGGCAATGCGTTCAGCCAGGGATCGACCTCCAGTTGTTTCAGCGCCTCGTCGTTTGCCGTGACAGGCACGATGAGGCCATCCGGTACGGGGAATCCCGCCTGCCGCAACAGCGCGCAGTTGAACGCCTTGCCGCCGATCGACGGCCTGTCTTCCGGCCCCACATCGTCGAGCGTCTTGAATCCGCTGCCCGACACTGCCGGCATCATCGTTCGCTATTCGAGACCGTGCTGGCGCAGCCGTACGTAGAGCTGCTGGCGACTGGGCCCGAGCAGTTTTGCCGCCTTGGACTAGACCCCCGGTCCGACATCAGGCGAACGGATTCTCGTCAGCGCTCGGCCCGTACACCGACGGCACCGGCACGTCGAGCAGCCGCAAGTACACGAGCAGCTGGCCGCGATGGTGATACCAGTGGTTGAGCATGATCGAACGGATCATGCCGACCCGCGGTACCGTCATCAGCGTCTTGCCACCACCCTTCAGCTTCCATTCGGCCAGCAGATCGCTGTCGCTCCACGCCGCGAGCTTCGATTGTGCCGTCGCGACGCTCTCATCCAGCGCGGTGAGCAGCTCGGCCCGCGACTTCGCCTCGGGCCGCTGAAACCGAGGAGGCTCGGCTTCAGGCCGGCTGATAAGTTCGGCCACGCCCCCGGGCGTCTGCGCGACGTGCAACGCGAGCTCGCCCAGGGACATCGATTTCGCGTGCGGCTTCCACGAGAGCTTGTCCTCGGGAACGCGTTCGAGCACCCGTCGTGTGGTCGCCGCCTCGCGCGTCAGCTCGTCGATCAGCGGACCCGCCATCGTGATCATTGCGTGACCTTCTCCTTCGGCAGCGTGAACGCTACCAGTTCACTGGAGTACCCGCCGCCGCCGATAGCGACCACGAGGTACTGCTTGTCATTGATCATGTATGTCATCGGCGATCCGGTCTGCGGAGCGGGCATCGGCACCGCGCCGAGCTCATTTCCCGTCGCCTTGTCGTACGCTCGCAGCATTGCGCCGCGCTGGCCGGACGGCAGCGTGACGAAACCGCCCTCGCCCGCAATCACGAGCGACTTCGTCACCAGGACCCCAATCCGTCCCTGACGGCCGGTGCGCGGGATGTTCAGCCCTTTCAGCGCCGGATGGTTCTTGATGTTGTCCGGCGTATCACCGTGCGCAATCTGCCAGACGAGATCGCCCTTGTTCAGATCGAGCGCCGTGATTCGTCCGTAGGGCGGTTTCACGAGCGGCAGGCCGCGTACGGTGACCCCGGCGCCGCCGCCCTCGCCACCGCCGCCTCCGCCACCGCCAGCACCGGCGCCAGGCGCGGGCGGCGTCGACCCCTCAGCTGGCGGCGGCGGGTTGGGATTTCGCGCCTGGCCGCCGATGAAGTTCATATCCGAGCGCTTGGGATCGCTGATGAGCCCGAGGGCACTGATGTTCGTATTCGAGAAGATGTAGAACATGTTCGTCTCGGGATCGAGCGCGCCGCCCTGCCAGTTCGCGCCGCCGGTTGCGGCCGGCAGCATCAGCGTCGCCCGCGGCCCTTCCCATTTGCTGGCGACGAGGGGCGTGAAGATTGGCCCGAGCTTGTACAGCTTCGCGATCTCGACAGCCTCGGCATGCAACTCGGGCGTGAAGTCAATCAGATCATCCGGCGACACGCCCTGCCGGTCGAACGCAGGAGGCTTGGTGACGAACGGCTGCGTGGGCGAGTACCACTCGTCGGGCACCGTGCCTTGCTCGACCGGCCGCTCCTCGAATGGCCACACGGGCCGGCCGTTGGTGCGGTCAAACACGTAGACCCACGCCTGCTTGGTGGGCTGGGCGATGGCTTTGATGACCTTCCCGTTGACGTTGAGGTCCGCCAGGATGGGTGCGCACGGAATGTCCCAATCCCAGATGTCGTGATGAAGCAACTGGTAGTGCCAGACGCGCTTGCCGGTCCTGTGGTCGAGCGCCAGGAGCGTGTCGGCAAACAGGTTGGATCCCTTACGATGGCCGCCGTAGTAGTCGCCGGTGGGCGCCTCCGTGGGCACGTAGACGAGGCCGAGCTCTTCGTCGGCCGACATCTGCGCCCACACCCCCGTGTTGCCCGTGTACGACCACGACTCCTCCAGCCACGTTTCGTTGCCGAACTCGCCGAGGCGCGGAATGGTGTGGAAGATCCAGAGCCGCTTGCCCGTCCGCACGTCGTACCCGCGAACGAATCCCTTCTCGTTGCGACGGCTCTTCGGCGCGGTGCCGGGAAGGTGCGCGGCCCCGACCACGACGACATCGCGGACGACAAGAGGAGTGGCGTGCAACCCGATCTCGCCGGTGATCAGGTCCATCGCCTGATCATCCTCGAGCTTCAAGTCGACGATGCCGCCCTTGCCGAAGCTGGGAATGGGACGACCCGTCTTCGCATCGAGCGCGATCATGTGATAACCGGGCGTGACGTAGATGATGCGTTCTTCCTTGCCGTCGGTCCAATATGAGAGACCGCGGCCGGACAGCCGGCGAGGCGCGGCTTCGCCGCGCGGCCCTTCATCGTAGCTGTAGACCCATTTCAGCTCGCCGCTGGCGGGATCGAGCGCGACGACGGCGCGTCTGGTGCCGGCGGTCGAGTACAACACGCCGTTGACCACCAGCGGCGTCGACTGCAGATTGAACTCGCGAGTCGGCCCGAGGTTGTCGGTCTTGAAGCGCCACGCGACTTCGAGCTTGCTGAAGTTGCTGGCATTGATCTGATCCAGGGGCCGATAGCGCGTGCTTTTCAAATCCGCGCCGTACGTAGGCCATTCACCCGGGCGCTGCGGTTGCGCCTTCTGCCCGACGACCGGCATGGTCATCAGCACAATCAGGCCCAGCGCCGGGCCAAGGCGTACAAACCATCGACCGAACTTCGGCATCATGTGTCTCCCATTCAAAGGTCAAAGGTCAAAGGGCAAAGGTCAGGTCAAAGGTTTAGGTCATAAGTCTAGGTCATAAGGTTTAGGTCATAAGGTTTAGGTCATAAGTTTAGGTCAAAGGCTTAAGTTGAAGGTTTGAGCCCGGCGATCTCTGCTCCTCTGCAATCGCCTGCGTGAGCGTCGTCTCAGCGCACTCCGCCTTCTCACTCGGCGCCCTCCGCCGTCTCAGCGCCCTCCGGCAGCGGATTTTACCCCGGATGTGACGCGGAATAACGTTCCGCATCCCCCGTAATAGCAGCCAGGTAGGCCTCGCCCCGGCTCTCCGCCACGACGTCGAACGCCAGCAGGAACGCGGCGCTGACCACGAGGCCGAGCGCGATGCCGGTGAGCCCGGGCCGCGCCTTTTGAGCGATGGCCACGATCGCCGACCCGATGACGACCGCCAGCTCGACGTATTGGACGATGACGAAATTCCGTTGGACGAGGGCCATACGCGCGCCTTCGTCCGTATAGAAGCGCGCCGGCTCCGCACCGAGCTGGGAGACGAGTCGGCCGACCTGCGGATCCGTGCGCAGGTAAAGGCCGACACCGAGGGCGATTTCCGCCAGCGCAAGGACACCGATCGTCGCCGCCAGCGAGCGGAGGTCCTGTCGGAACAGAAGCGCCGCGGCAGCGAGCTCCGCGAGGCCGATTCCCGCGAGAAACAGTCCGGCGTTCTTCTCCCCATTGAAATAGATCATCAATGCATCATGCATGTGCGCACTCCTCCCGCGGCCGCGCGGCACGTTTAGCGCGAAGCGCGCCAAAAGACGCCGGTCTAACCAGCCGAGGGGCTCTGCCCGGTCCGGGGTCCCCAACGCGCGTTTTTGGCGCGTTGGGGTGGAAGATATCAAGGGGCGGAGCCCCTTGGCTGGTTCTCACAAGCCCGACGCGAGCCTCGAGCCTTGATATACTGCCCAGCCTCGTGATGTTGTCGATGCCTTAATCCGGATTATTCATGATTCGTGATGCATGATTCTTGATTTCCGATCGGACCCCCAATCAAGAATCACGAATCACGAATCAAGAATGGTCTCATTAAACGGGGGATGGCGCATGCGTCGACAGGTGTTCTCGTTCGGCGCGTCTTGCCGACCGCGCGTGTCGGCCTTCCTGTCTCTTGTCCTGCTGATCGCCACGGGAGCGGTGCGGCTGGCAGCCGACGAATGGCCGGAGTGGCGCGGCAAGGGCCGTCTTGGGGTCTGGAGCGAGACGGGCATCCTCGACAAGTTCCCTGAAGGCGGGCTCACGGCCGCATGGCGTACGCCAATCTACGCGGGCTACTCGGGACCTGTGGTTGCGGGCGGCCGCGTGTTCGTCACCGACTCGCGCCGCGTCAAAGCCAATCAGGCGATCGAACGCGCGGTCGCCCTTGACGAGACCACCGGGAAGATTCTCTGGACGCACGAGTGGGACACGAACTACAGCGGCCTGCAACTGGTCTATGCCATCGGCCCGCGCGCCGCGCCGACGGTCGATGGGGATCGCGTCTACGTGCTCGGAGCCATGGGCCAGCTGTTCGCGCTCGATGTGAAATCGGGCCGCGTGCTGTGGCAGAAGGACTACGTCAAGGATTTCAATGCCTCCGTTCCCGCGTGGGGAATGTCCGGCGCGCCGCTCGTCGACGGCGATCGGCTGATCTGCCTGGTAGGCGGCGAGCCTGACGGCAAGGTCATCGCGCTCAACAAGGTCACCGGCGCGGAGATCTGGCGCTCGCTGTCGTCCGACACGGAGCCTGGCTACAACCAGCCGGTGATCATCGAGGCAGGCGGCGCGCGGCAACTGATTCTCTTCCACCCCGAGGGATTCGCCGCGCTCGATCCGGCAACCGGGAAGGTCTACTGGCAGATCTCGCACCGCGTCCAGATGGGGATAGTGGTTGCCACGCCCGTGCAGAGGGGTCCCTACCTGTTTTTCACATCGCAGCACGGCGGTGCCCGCATGCTCAAGCTGGATCAAACCAGGCCGGCCGCCGAGCTCCTGTGGGGCGGCCCCGGCGAGCAGGACCCGGGCATGACCCACGACACGCCCAACACCCTCAACTCGGTGATCAGCACGCCCGTGATCGACGGCGACTACGTGTACGGCATCGACAACAACGGGCAGCTTCGCTGCCTCGAGGCCGCCACGGGCAAGCTCGTGTGGAAGACCGACGCGCTCCTGAAAGAGCACGCCACGTGGGGCACCGCGTTCTTCGTCCGGAATGGCGATCGCTACTTCATCAACAACGATCGCGGCGAACTGGTGATCGCGAAGCTCTTGCCAGCCGGCTTCCAGGAGATCAGCCGCGCGAAGCTGATCGAGCCGACCAATCCCTACGTGCGCCGGCGACAGCTTTCCAATGTTCTGTGGTCGCATGCCGCCTACGCCAACCGCCACATCGTCGTCCGCAACGATAACGAGATTGCGCGGTTCTCGCTGGCCGCCGGGTCGTGACTTGATGGCGCGACGCCTCGCCGCCCCGTTTTTTGCAGCCGCGGCCATCGCCGTTGTCACGGTCGCCGCCGGAGGGATGACCAGACAGCCGGCCGCACGACCGCGCGCCATCGTGGTGGTGAGCGACCTTCACTTCGGCGAAGGACGCGACGGCTCGGGCGCGTGGCATCCCTACGAAGACTTCAGGTGGCCCGCCGAGTTCGCCGGGTTTCTCAAGACGATTGACGAGGACGGAAAGGGAGCCGTCGATCTCATCCTGAACGGGGACACTTTCGAGCTGCTGCAATCGAGCCGCATCACCTGCGGCTCCATTCCGGACCTTGGATGCACGGAAGCAGAGGCGATGGCGCGCCTCCAGCGCGTGCTGGCGGCGCACGATGCGGAGATCAGTGCACTCGGACAGTTCGCGCGATCCGGATCGAACCGTGTGGTATTCGTGCCCGGCGACCACGATGTGGCGCTGGTCTTCCGCGCGGTCGGCCGCCGCGTCGCGAGCGCGCTGGCTGCACCGGCAGGCCGCGTCGAGGTGGCGGCTCACGGGTACTGGCTGTCGTCCGACGGCAAGGTTTACGCCGAGCACGGTCATCAGATCGGCGTCAGCCCGCACAGGTTCGAGCACTGGCCGCAGGTGATCGTGCGCCGTGACGGGCGCGACCGTCTCGCCCGTCCTTGGGGCGAACGGACGATCCAGGACATCTACAACCGCCTCGAAGAGCGATATCCGATTATCGACAACGTCGCCTTCTCGGGAATGGGCGTGAAGTATGCTCTGGCCGCCGAAAGGGATTTTGACGCCGGCGGCGCGAGCGCAATGCTGCTCCGGTACCTGCTGTCGCTGACGTCGTGGCAGCAGTTCAGGATGGAGCTCGACGGCGGTGAAGTGCAGCCGCCGACGTGGGATCTTGCGCAGGTACGCGGGCAGGGCGCTTCCTTTCTCGTCTCGGCGCTCCCCGACGACGATCCCTTCAAACCCCTGGCGGCGCGAGCCCTGGCCGACGGGCATCTGGCGCGATCGATGGAGGAGATGAGCGACGATGAGATCACGGTGATCTGCGACTACCGGGCGGCGCTGCGTCGTTCGCGCCGCCGCTTCGAACATCTCGTCACCCAGTTCCAGCCACGAGGCCCGGTGATCGCCGAGTGTCCGCGCTCACCGGACACGCGCGGTGCGATATTCGATTACTTCTGGCGATCGCGCGATCTGATGTACATGCGCCACATCGAGGCGGTTACCGGCCAGCTCCCGACGAAAACGCAACCGCTGGTCTTCGTGCACGGCCATACCCATCTGCCCGATCGCGCGCAGGACAACGCGAACTTCATCAGCGGCGGGCTGTTGAAGATTCCGATGGAGGGGTTCTCGCCGGTTCGCGGGGCGCTGCGACCCAACGTGGTGAACGGCGGCGCCTGGCAGCGCACGATTACGCCGGTGCAGTTGGAGCGTCTCAAGACCGAGCGCGGGCTGTCGGACCGGGATCTGCTGCGCTCGCTCTCGCCCGAGGATCTGCCGCCCTGCTACAGCTTCGTCCACGTTCCCGCGTACACCGACGCGCCTGCGCCACGCGTTCGATACTGGCGACAGGCTGCGAGCGGCGAGTGGACGCTCGGCGCGGGGTGCGGGCGGTAGGAACTTCTCGCGATTCTCGCGCGCCGATTACGGTCAAGCGCCTGGGTCATCGATAACGTCGATACCAGGGCACGCCGCGGCGACAGGTCGTGAGCACGTCAACCGCAAGTACGATCGGAATGGCGCCACCCGATTCGATCGGCGCTCGCTCAACAACACCATTTACGACATGGACTCGCTCCTCGCGGCCCGTTGGCAGATGGGCGTCTCGCTCGCGTTTCACATCATATTCGCCGTGATCGGGATGGCGATGCCGGTGATGATGGTCGTCGCCGAGGCGCTGTGGCTGCGGACGGGCAACGCCACCTACATCGATCTGACCAGGCGCTGGGCGAAGGGGACGGCGATTTTCTTCGCGGTGGGCGCCGTATCAGGGACTGTCCTGTCGTTCGAGCTCGGCCTGCTGTGGCCGCGCTTCATGGAGTACGCCGGACCGATCATCGGCATGCCGTTTTCGCTGGAGGGGTTCGCGTTCTTCCTCGAGGCGATCTTCCTCGGCATTTATTTGTACGGGTGGGACCGGGTCGGCGGCCGCGTGCATCTGAGCGCCGGTATCCTCGTTGCCGCAAGCGGCGCGTTCTCGGGCGTGTTCGTCGTCACGGCGAATGCGTGGATGAACACGCCAGCCGGGTTTCGCACTGTCGACGGGCAGGTTGTCGACGTGAATCCGGTCGCAGCCATGCTGAACCCGGCGGCCGGCGCGCAGGTGCTGCACATGCTGATGGCCGCATACATGGCAGTAGGGCTGGCCGTTGCCGGCATTCATGCACGACTGTTGTTAATCGGTCGCGAACAGGCGCTGCATCGCTCCGCGCTGACCGTCGCGTTGTGGATCGGACTGATCCCGGCCCTGCTGCAGCCGGTGTCGGGCGACTTCGCCGGGCGCGTGGTGGCGCGCACGCAGCCCGCGAAGCTGGCCGCCATGGAAGGCCAGTTCGAGACCCGGGCACGCGCGCCGCTGCGCCTCGGCGGCGTGCCAGACGTCGACACGCGTCGGACGCCGTACGCCATCGAGATCCCCGGCGGTCTCAGCATGCTCGCGCACGGCGATGCCGACCGAACGGTGACCGGCCTCAATGACGTTCCGCGGGAGAACTGGCCTCCTGTCGTGTTCGTGCACCTTGCGTTTCAACTGATGGCGGCCATCGGCGTGTTCCTGGCCGCCGTGGCGGTATGGGGTGCGTGGCTGGCATGGCGGCACCGCGTCTTCAACTCGCGTCCATTTCTGGGGATCCTCGTCCTGTCGACGCCGCTCGGATTCGTGGCCATCGAGGCGGGTTGGATGGTCACCGAACTTGGACGGCAGCCGTGGATCGTTCAGGGTGTGATGCGCACGTCGGAAGCGGTGACACCCATGCCGGGCCTGGTGGTATCGCTCGTCGCCGTCACGACGGTCTATGTCGCGCTGGCGGTGATCGTCGCCGCGCTGATTCGCCGCCAAGTCATCGAGATCCACCCTTGAGGTGACCGTGCCGGATCCCGCTTTTCTTCTCGCCGTCGTCATGGTTCTCGCGCTGACGGCTTACGCGCTTCTCGGAGGTGCAGACTACGGCGGTGGAGTGTGGGATCTGCTCGCCACGGGCAGGAGCGCGCCCGAACAGCGCGCGACGATCTCGCGCGCCATCGCACCTGTATGGGAAGCCAATCACGTGTGGCTCATCCTCGTCGTCACCATTCTCTTCACGGCCTTTCCACGAGCGTTTGGCTGGCTGAGCGTGCACCTGCACATTCCGTTGATGCTGACACTGCTCGGGATCGTCCTGAGAGGATCGGCGTTCGTGTTCCGCGCCTACGGACCGGGCGACGAACGCTTCTCGGGCCGATGGGGGCTCGTCTTCGCGGGCGCCAGCACGATCACCCCTGTACTTCTCGGCATCATCGTCGGCGCAATCACGGAGGGACGATTCGATCCCGAAGCATCGAGTTTTCGATCGATGTACCTGGCCCCCTGGCTGACACCCTTCGCCATCTCGGTCGGATTCTTCGCGTTGGTACTGTTTGCGTATCTGGCCGCGGTCTATCTGACGTTGGAAGCCACTCGGGATATCAGTGATCTGTTCCGGGCACGAGCCCTGACCGCGGGCGCGCTCGCCGGTGTCATGGCCCTGATCGTATTCCTGCTGGCGGGCGAGGCGCCGCATGTCAGGGCGTCCCTGACGCGGTCGGCGTGGGCAGTCCCGCTCCATGTGGCAACCGGGGCGGCCGCCTTTGCGACCGCGATGATGTTGTGGATGCGCCGCTTCCGCGCGGCACGCGTGGCCGCGGCGGCTCAAGTCGCTCTGATCGTTTGGGGGTGGGCGCTCGCGCAGTATCCGTATTTGATCTGGGGACACGTCACCATTCAGTCGAGCTCGGCGCCCAGGCAGGTGCTGGTGCTGCTGCTGCAGGTCGTAGCAATAGGGGCCGTGATACTGCTGCCCGCGCTGTCCTACCTGTTCAGCCTCTTCGGACCACGCCACGTGCATACGGGGACAAATCACAAGTAGGTTCCGTATCCACTTCTGTATGATTGGCCGAGGAGCGGCCTATGACGATCCGTTGGCCTCACCGTTGTGGCGGCGTGCTGCTGCTGGCGCTCGTGTGCGCATCCGGACCGCGCGCGGACGAGGGGATGTGGACGTTCGACAACGCGCCGCGGAAGCTCTGGAAGGAACGGTATGGTTTCGAGCCGACCGACGCGTGGCTCGATCATCTCCGGCTGTCGTCCGTCCGCCTCATCGACGGCGGCGGCGGGGGCGGCAGCGCGTCGTTCGTCTCGGCGAACGGCCTCGTGCTGACGAACCAGCATGTGGCGGGCGGTCAGCTTCAGAAGCTGTCGACGGCCGCGCGCGATCTGGTGCGCGACGGATTCTACGCGCGCACGCGTGCCGACGAGTTGAAGTGCCCCGACCTCGAAGCCAACGTGCTCCTGTCGTACGAAGACGTGACCAGACGCGTCCAGTCGGCCGCCAGGCCCGGTGCGAGCGATGCGGACGCCGCTGCCGCACGACGTGCGGCAATCGCGACAATCGAAAAAGAGTCCTTCGACAAGACAGGGCTGCGCTCGGATGTGGTGACGCTGTACAGCGGCGGTGAGTACTGGCTGTATCGATACAAACGGTACACGGACGTCCGGCTCGTCTTCGCGGTCGAAGAGCAAATCGGGTACTACGGCGGCGACTACGACAATTTCACGTTTCCACGGCACGATCTCGACGTCACGTTCCTCCGCGTGTACGAAAACGGCGTGCCCGCCCGGACCGAGCACTTTCTGCACTGGTCGTCGACTGGACCGTCCGATGGTGAGTTCGTCGTGCTGTCCGGACACCCCGGGTCAACCGATCGCCTGCTGACCCTGACGCAGATTACATACCAGCGCGACATCGGCAATCCCCTGCAGAAGAAAGTCTGGGAGTCGCGACGTGATGCGCTCGCGAGGTACGGGAAAAGCAGCCCGGAAGCGGCACGACGGGCGGCAGGAACGATCCGCTCGCTCGAGAACTCGCTCAAGCGGCTCGTCGGACAGCAGCAGGGTCTCGAGAACCCGCGAATGATCGCGAAGAAGGAAGCAGAGGAACGGGCGCTCCGCGCCAGGGTCTCGGACAACCCCGAGTGGCAACGGGCGTACGCGAGCGCGTGGAGCCGGATTGACGCGATATACGGCGAGCTGCCGCAACGGGCGCCGCGCCTGGCGTTTTCGACGCTCGGCGTATCGCGGCTCGGTGCTTACGCGACAACCCTGGTGCGCTACGCGGAGGAGATTGGCAGGCCGAACGAGAAGCGGCTCGAGGAGTTCCGCGACTCGCGGCTGGAAGGCGTGCGGTTCGCGCTGCTCTCGACCGCGCCGATCTATCCGGATCTCGAGGAGGCGGTGCTCGCAGGCTGGCTCGATGACGCGCAGCGCACGCTCGGCGCCGCCGATCCGTTCGTCAAGGCGGCGCTCGACGGCCACACTGCGTCGGAGGTGGCGCGCGCCGTGGCTCAGGGAACGAAGCTCGTGGACGTAGCCGAGCGCAAGGCGCTGCTCGATGGCGGGCCGGACACGATCCGGCGATCGCAGGATCCAGTGATCGCGCTGGCGCGCCGCGTCGAGCCCGTGCTGCGCGAGCTGCGTGACTGGCAGGACCAGCGCCTCAGGAGCGTCGAGACGAGCGCCGGCCAGCAGATCGCGGCGGCGCGCTTTGCCGCGTACGGAAAGACCGTCTATCCCGATGCGACGTTCACCCTCAGGCTCGGCTATGGCCGCGTGCTCGGCTACGAAGAGGACACCACGCTGGTCCCCTGGAAGACAACCTTCTACGGTCTGTACGACCGGGCGGAGGGCTTCGGCGAGAAACCGCCCTACAATCTACCTGCGCGATGGAACACGGGGCGCGACCGCTTGAACCTGGCGACTCCTCTCAACTTCGTGTACACAGTCGACACGATCGGCGGCAACTCGGGCAGTCCCATCGTCAACCGCAACGCGGAGCTGGTCGGCCTCAACTTCGACAGCAACCAGCAGAAGCTGCCGAATCGGTATCTATACATCGACGAAGCCGAAGGCAGCCGCGCCATTGCGGTGCACGTTGCCGCGATCGTCGAGGCGCTGGCCAAGCTCTATGATGCGCAGACACTCGTGGGCGAGCTGCTGGGAACGCAGGAGGCAGGAGGAAGGAGGTAGGAGGAAGAAGGAAAAAGCGCTCTTCGTCCTTTCTCCTGTCTGCGAGCAGGTCCTTATCCTCCACGAGGGACGTGTAGTGGCTCACGATTCGGTGACGCGCCTGCGGGAGCTCTCCCGCGCGGCGTCGCTCGAGCAGGTGTTTGCCACGCTCGCGGTCAATCAGGACGTCGATCGAATCGGCCGCGAGCTTGCCGAAGTCGCGGCGTCATGACAGGGGTTCCTTCGTCACCCGATCGCAACCCCACCCCACCGCGCACATCACGCGCGGTGGGGGCCCCGGACTCGCGACAGTTCCGCCTGCTCTCGACCGGCGCCGTGCGGCGGCTGCTGAACACTGCCTTTGTTCGTCTTCTTCACGCTCGTGGCGATTCGCGGCGTCGTTGCGCTCTGCGCGGGACCGAACGCGGCCGCATGGCTGGGCACGGTGCTGCAGATCGTCACGGTCGTTCTGTTGGTCGAAGTCCTGTTCTTCCTTCCCACGGTGCTCTCGTCACTCGTGAGGAACGCGCTCGACGTCGGCGCCTCTCACGCGATGCTGCCGCCTGTCTGGTTTGCGGCCCTCTATGCGGCCATTGCCGGCGCCGGCGGGGACGTCTTCATCTCGCAGGGCTAGAGCCGCGCGCTCGACGGCCGGCCGCGCGAGCGCGCCAGCCTCTCGACCACTTGCCGGGCGTGTCGCGGCGCTGGCGTTTCGACATCCGGGCGTTCGGAATGGTCATGTATGTGGTGTTGGCAGCCACTGCGGCAGTCGGCGTACGACTGGCCGTCGCCGCAGACTCCACATGCAGCCGCTTCAATTCGAAGTGGTGCCTGCAGATCGCTTCGAGAGGCTGAATCTTTCAGACGCGGTCAATCAAAGGATCGATTTCAACGAGGCACACGTAGCAGGTTCGGGGCGGGACCCCTGGATCGGCTTCTCAGTTGGTGGTGCACAACGTGCTGCAGACCAAACTGTCGTTGCTCGACGGACACGGTCCGTCGAGCAATGGCAATCCGCAACACGCAATTTACAATGCCAGAGCTACTTCTTGCCGGGCTCGGTGGCATCCTTCCCATCGCGCGGAGCGCCCGTGCCGGAGGAGCCCATGAACAGTTTTCTCCCGTCCGGCAACGTGAGGTCACGACCGTTGCCCCTCATGGACCCATCCTTCGCCTGGTAGCCATCGACCTTGATTTCGGTGCCGACGGTGAGGGAGTTCTTGGTGAAGCCACGCCTCAGCAGCGTATTCGGCGTCCCTCCCTCGATCATCCACTTCTCGACGGTGCCATCCGGCTTCTTCACGTCGATGTGGATCCAGGCGTGTGGATTGATCCACTCCATTTTCGTGACGGTTCCCGTGAGCTGAATCGGCTTGTTCGCGTCGAACTCCGCCGAAAACGCGTGATGCGCCACGAGCGGCCTTGCGGCCAGAAGCAGACCGACTGCCACGAACGCTAGCTTACGCATCGGATTCCCCTCCTACTTCCTGCTCTTGTCCTGTAGACGGTATCAATTGTCGCCTTTTTGTTCAAGAGGTTGCTGAAGTCTACCGCGAGCTCTTTTTCGCGGCTTCTTCGGCAGCCTTCTCCTGTGCGCGTGCCCCCGCGAGGATACCATGCAAGCCGGCATTCCCCTCGTGGCACGCAAACTCGAACACCTTGTCCTGGCTCCGTCTCATCGGAACCATGGCCGTCCACGGTTTCGTCCACGTCGCCGGGTCGTTGACGGTGACCTCGTACTGCAGCGTGTCCGCGCTGATCCGGGTGAACCGTTCGGTAACGTGCGCATTCTCGCCCCCGCCCGCGACGTCGCTCTTGGACGAGTAGTTGATGGTGTCGACGACGAGGGTGTTGCCTTCCCAGTGCCCGCGCGAATCCCCCAACCACTGCCGGATATTCTTGCCCACGTGCGGACGCCCGTCGAGCGGAATTATCCGGGCGTCGTGAATGGTTTCCATCACGATGGCCACGTACCCGGCCGACTGCAGGATGTGGTAGTAGCTGTTATATCCAGCCCCGAGCCTCGGCGAGCCGAACGAAATGCAGCGCTCGCCCAGGCCGCGATCCTCCGGGCCGATGGCAGGCCGGCCACGCCGGATTCGGGCAGCCTCCCGTTTCTTCTGCCCTTCGGGCGTCAGTTGAGGAAGCCTCCCATCGGGCGGGTCGGTGACGAGCGACGTCCGGTTGTCGAAATTCCGCTCGACCAGCCAGAAGTGGTTGTAGTTGCCGGTGCCGGCATCCCTCGACGTGAAGCCTTTGGCCTTCTGGAGGACTGTCTCGAAGACACTATCGCCGAAGGCTGCGTCGGTCTCGCCGTCGAAGAGCTGGCGCGCAGTCTCCTGAAGGGCGGCGACTTCCGCATCCGACAGAACCTGTTTGCCGGCCAGCGCCTGCGGCCGCTCGAGCGGCGTTGCCACGTTGTTCGCCCACACACCCTGGATGTCCGGCTGCCCATCCACTGTTCGAGGCGGCGTCCAGTTCTTTGCCGAACCGCTCGTGTTCCTGGCGCCTGCTGGCGGCGCCTGGCCTGCGAGGGGTGCCACGGCCAGCAGGACGACCGCAAGAAGGGCCGCGAGCAGACCATACGAGGCGAGGAACCGATGACTCATGTCACACGCCCTCTCTTCTCTTCTAGACTCTTCTCTTCTAGACGTTCCGAGCCACCTTCCACGGGCGAGCAACCGCGTTCTCACGTCAGCGGCTTCCCGTTCGCGGAATCCCGGCGCCGTTCAGCCACTCGAGATTCACCGCATCGGCCATCGCCTGATATCCGACGCCGTTCGGATGCAGGTGATCGCCTGCACGCGCGCGCCTTCAGCCCCGATTCTGTACCTGTAGGCGCCGGTCTTTCGACCCGCGCAGCCAGGCGTTCCGCGTGGTCCTGACGGGCGTGACCTCGGGTTCTAGTTGCTCTTCTTGCGGAGATGGCCGTACATCAGCTCTTCAACGAACTCCACGCACTTGTATTCGAGGAGCTGCGCGTTCCTCTCTTGACGGCGATAGATCGGGAAGTTGATCTTCCACGGTCGCGAGAAGGTCTTCGAATCCTCGATCGTGGCTTCGTAATTGATAGTGTTCCGGTCGGTCAGCGTGTACCGCTCGGTCACCTTCATCGCGTCGCTGTGATGGTTGCCGGCGCGATCGAACCATGTCGTATCGTTGTTGCCGGTGACCTCGACCACGAACGTGTCGCCGTCCCATCGGGCGTTCGAATGGCCCATCCAGGAATCGACCGGCGCCTCGTCCTTGCCGTTCACGTAAACGATGCGGCTGGCGCTCGCGAACTCGTACGCCATCAGCCAGTGAGTCGGCGTCTGCACGATCTGGAACGGGTACGGCTGGTAGTTCGCCCGCGGTACGCCCGGCATGTAGCACTTGACCTCGGGATCGAGCTTCACCCAGTCGGCGTTCTCCTTTTTCTTCGCCAGCGCCGCGGGCAGGTACGGGAGGTCGTTCCCGACCACGATGGCCTGTCCGGCCGGCACGCTGAAAGCGGCGCCCAGCGCGACGATCGGGCCCTGTTTGGCCGCATGATCCTGGATATCCCAGTTCGCCGTGTTCATCGACTGCCAGATACCGTTAAAGTCGGGTTTCCCATCGGCCGTACGCGAAGGCCGAGCCGCCTGCGTCTGCCCCTCGGTCGGTGTCGTCGCAAGCCACGCCGCGCCAGCAATCACGGCCACCACGAACAATGCCGGCAAGAACCGCTTCGCCATGGATTGATCTCCTCTCGAGACCTTGTTATCGAGCTTGCCTCGGCGAGGCGCGAACACCACACCGGGCGGACACACACTACGCGCTGCGGGCTATACACCCCGAAGCATGTACCTGTCAAGACACTGCCGCGGCATTCGGCCGAGGCCCCCGGTTCCGCACTCACTCGGACCGGATCCGAAACTGGACCTGCTGCTGCTCTGAGCGAGCCCCAATCCTACTCCGAGTCGACCAAAATTGTGCTCAAAGAGTGACGTGGTTCTCATCACGCCCGCGATTACCGTGAGCACGAGCAACGGAGCCGCACGCACGCGGTTCCTTCACGCTTCGTTGCTGACTGATGCCTCGCTGGGCCGGGTCGCCGCCATTCGACGCGTCCCCGCCCCGGGAGGACAACCTCTGCAAAAGCCTGAGGGGCGTAATCTTTATCGGTGCGGGCCGTCGCTGTCAACGGGAGGCCTTCTCGATACGAACCGACAGGCGTCCGGCGTGATCGGCCGTCAGTTGAAGAGCTGAGCAGGCAGATCGTTCACGCGGTGATGATTTGGTACATGAAGCACTGATTCGGCGCGTCGCGTCATCGAATCTTCATTATTCGCGTGATTGACTCGTGCGACCGCTCGCAACCCGCCGGCACCTCTCTCGAATCCTTCACGAGTGGAGTAGCCGTTCGTACTCCTCCGGCGTGTCAACGTCATCGAACGAGCCGCGATCGTCGATGGCGACGTGGACGATGGCGTCCGCGTACGCACGAAGCACGCTCTTGGCGCCTGCTGACGGATCGGCCCGTCGCAAGGCGTCGAACAGAGCTCTGTCGAACACGACCGGGTGACCATGGCGGCCATCGAGCGCGGGGCGAACGATGGCCGCACGCGAGCGTCGATACTCGTCGGCGACAGCGCGCACCGTTGCGCTCGAGACAAATGGCACATCGACGAGGGTGATCAGGATGGCGCTCGTCTCCGGGCGCACGGCAGCATCGAGTCCGGTCCAGATCGACGACAACTGGCCGCGCGACGGGTCCGGGTTGCGCGCGAAGCGGACGACGATCGGCGGATAGTCGGCGGCCACGGCGGCCACGATTCGCGCGTGGAGGCTGCCGGTCACGATGGTCACCTCGTCGAACCCCGCTGCGGCGCAGGTCCGGACGATGCGCGCGACAAATGGCCGGCCGTCGCGATCCGGCAGTAAGGCCTTGGGCGAGCCCATCCTCGTTGACTCGCCGGCGGCGAGCACGATCGGCGCGATCATAGCTCATGCTAGCGCGTTCGGCCGATATACGCGGCCTCTGGCTCATTAGTGCGTTAGAATCCGCGTATGCCTGACGTTGGTCTCCAGCTCCGATGTCAACGATGCGGCGAGCAGATGGATCTGCGCGAACCCGCGCCCGGCCAGCCGTGGCCGCCCCAGCAGTTCTGGGTGTGCCCGCGATGCGGCCGGCATTTCTGGACAACGTACGCGTCGGCGCCCGGAGCGCCCAAGGTGGCGGCGCCGCCACCGGTCACGCCGGGCGCGACAACGCCGGCCCCGACCGCACAAAGGCCGGCGGCAAGCGGCCCGCCCAGCCCTTGACCCCGCCTATCGATCCGAAGGAGCTCGTATGACTCGGAACGTGTTACGGCTTCTTCCGTCCGACGAGGACGACGACGACCTGGACGACGACGTTCGGGAGGAGGACGAAGACGAGGAAATCGAGCAGGATGAAGAAGATGAGGAGGACGAGGAGACATGGCAGGTAGGGTCGGTTCAGGCGGTCGGGGAAGCTCCGCCGTTCTCTTGACTTCGCCGCCTCAACTCCCTACACTGGCCCAGCTTGACGACCGACGTGCGCCCGGACCGCAGGTCCTTCCGTGGCTTTATACGCTCCGCTCATGTGGGCGGTCCGTGGCCCTGAGATGTTCTCGGGGCTTTCGCACATCGGAGGACATCGGTATGCCGACCGGGACTATCGCACGACTCCTCATCGACAAAGGCTTCGGCTTCATCCGAGATGAGGGTGGTATCGAGCACTTCTTCCATCGTAGTGCCGTACGCGGAGCTGTCTTCGAGCTGTTGCGCGAGGGACAACGCGTAGAATTCACGCCCGAGGAGTCAACGAAAGGACCGCGCGCCGGCGACGTTCGCTTGATCGAAAGCTAGCACTGATCGAAGGCTGACATCGGGTTTCCCTGGCCCGGCCCCGCGGCATGCAGGGGGCCGGTTCCCGCCACTTGGTGCCGCCATCCACACCCCGCTCCGGCGGCTCTGTTCGCCGCCCTCTCCTGATCGCTGCGGTCGTCGTCGCTGCGGGCATAGCGTGGTCTGTCTATCATCTCGGAGCTTTTCTCTACGACGAGCAGCCGCTGCAGCAGGCCGACGCGATTTTCGTGTTCGCCGGCACGCGCATGGAGCGCGCGCTCGACGCCGCCGACCTGTACATGCAGGGCTACGCGAAGCTGGTCGTCATGACGGAGCAGGTGGCCGACGGCGCCATCGAGGAGCTCGCGCGCCGCGGGATCAACATTCCGACCGAGGCGGAATTCTCGCGCGATGTGATGATCCGTCTCGGTATGCCGCCCGACGCCATCGTCATCGCGCCCGGCGTGCATAACAGCACGGCGCAGGAATCGCAGACGCTCCGCAACCTCGCGAGGGTGCGGGGCTGGCGCCGGATCATCGCGGTGACGTCGAAGTTTCACACCCGGCGGGCGGGCATGGCGGCGCGCCGCGAAGTGGGCGGCATGGGCGTCGAGGTCATCGTGCGCGGCAGCCGATATGATGCGGCGGATCCGGCACACTGGTGGAGGAGAAGGAGCGACGTACGGTCGGTGCTGTTCGAAAGCCAGAAGGTTGTAGCCTACTGGCTCCGGCTCGGCATATGACCTGGCGCCCGTGCCATAATCAAGCGCTATCGGAAGCGAACGGGGCCCGGTGGCCCTCCCGGTCTTCAAAATCGGTCGCTCCCCGCGTGGCGGGGGGGCTGGGTTCGACTCCCAGGCGCTTCCGCCAATGCTCGCTCCGCTCGCATTGACGCACGCGCGTGGTGTCAGGCATCGCAGCCGACCTTCGTCGGCTGACTTGGCACGACTCCCAGGCGCTTCCGCCAGGCTCTTCTTCAGCCCCGTCGGCGGCAGCGGCCTCAGCCTTCCGAACGAATGTTCCCGGCGCGCGGCCCTTTCGAAGAGGGTTCCTCGTCAAAGCTGACGCGTTGCCCTTCGTTGAGTGCCTCGAAACTACCGGCCTTCACCGAGCTCCGGTGAAAGAACCACTCCTGCCCGCCGTCGTCACGGATGAACCCGAATCCGCGATCACGAACCAACCGCTTGATCGTTCCGCTCGCCATCGTCGACTAACCTCCGCGGAGCCCTGCCGCAGCGACACGACCCCAGAGGCAGAGAATCAAATTTTGTTCCACAGAATTATAGAGATGAGCGGCAAGTCGACGGTCCAGCCGGTTGCGGCCGGGTCAGCGGCTGACAGTTGCGGGCTCCGCCGGGCTATCAAAGGGCGGAGCCCGGGACTGGCTCAGGAGAGTCGAGACAGCCGCTGCCGCCAGGACGACAAAGGTTTCAGCTCACCGGTCGCCGGCTGAAGCGTAAGTACGTGCTCGGCCACAGCAGCCGCGAACGCGCGATCCGCTGTGAGTGTCAGAGAGGCGATGCCCCGCCGCGTCACAACCCGGCGGTAGTCGGCGGCAAATTCCGAAACGTCGTTCGAGGGCACGGAGGCGTTCGGATGCTCGGCCAGCAGAATGCGCGGCTGCAACGCGACGGCGCGCGCGAGACGAACGCGCAGCCGCCCGAGCGGTGCGAGCCCCGCAACCGGCCGCGGGAGATCGGAGGCGCTCAACCCCACTTCAACCGCGAGGTGTTGCACGTCGGACCGGACCGTGTCGGAGACGGGATCCAGCTCCAGCGTAAACGGCATGGCGAGGTTCTGTTCGACCGTGAGCTCATCGAGGAGAACGGCTCGCGCGCTCAGAATGCCGAATCGATCAAGCGACGCGAGCCACGCGTCGCTGTCGGCAAGGGCGGACGTGGACTGGCCGAACAGGAATACGTCGCCGGCATCGGGTACAGTGGCGCCGGTGATGAGATTCACGAGGACTTCCGCGGTGACCGCGTCAAACCCGACGAGCGCGAGCGTCTGGCCCTGGCGAAGCCGCAGATGCCTGATGCGCAGCGGCCGCAGCCCGCGGTAATCCTTTTGAACGTCACGCAGTTCGACCACCGGGTCCGCACCGGAATCAACCATGGACGTCGGACAGGCGCTTGTTGACGTCGTCAACAACGCGCGCGCTGCCGGCGAGCGCAACGACCTCGGAGGCCAGGGCGGCCAGATTGGATGCGATGGCCAGACCGGCAAGAAGCCCGTGCGGCCACGGCGGCAGCACGCGGACGTCAACGCTGGCCCCGATGATCGCGGCCGTCATCGTCAGCGCCATCGCGATTGTGGCGCGCGCGAACACCGGCGCCCGCAGCGCAGATACCTGGCGGACGTAATCACCGTCGAGACCGCCCTCCGTCACCGCCTCGCGCACGGCCTTTCCCTTGCCGATCAGGTAGAACATCATCAACGAATGCGCGAGCAGGTTGAGCATCGTCGCGAAGACGCCGACCAGCACGTGCCGCGCCACGTCGGCAGATGCGTCCGCTGCAAGCGCCATCACAAAGCTTGCGGCAAGCCCGACGACGGAAAGGCCGGTGAGGGTCAGGAGCGCGGCCGCCATCTCATGATTCGCGATTCATGATTCGTGATTCGTGACTCGTGATTCATGATTGTCGATTAAGTGATTCACATCGCAAATCACGATCACAACTCACAACTTGGCCCGAAGGGCCAGCCTCGCCCATTCGTCTTGTGGCAGCGTGACGGACCCTGGCGCGAGGCCGTGCGCGGGATCGCCGTGATAGTCGGAACCGCCGGTCACGAGCAGGTCGAGCTGGCGCGCGAGCTGGAGGTAGCGGTCGCGGATCTCCGGCGGATGATCGGAATGGTATGCCTCGAGCGCATCGAGGCCCGCGCTGCGCAGCGCGGCGATTTCGCCGTCGATCGCGGTCGTGGCCGGATGCGCCAGCGAAGCGACGCCGCCCGCCGCATGAATGATCTCGATCACCCGCTCGGGAGGCGCGCCGCTTCGCGGCACGAAGGCCGGCCGTCCCTCGCCGAGCCACACGTCGAACGCTTCGCGCGTGTCGGCGACATGCCCCGCTTCGACGAGGGCGCGCGCGATCTGCGGGCGTCCGAGCGACCGACCGTCGTTGCGTCTGGCGCCGTCGACGAGCGGCGCGAGGTCGATCACCAGGCCCGCCGACGCGAGGAGCCGTCCGATCGCCTCCGCTCGCGCAATGCGGTCGCGGCGCTGAGCGGCGAGGAACGCGAGCAGCTCGTCGTGCGTCGCGTCGAGGAAGTAGCCGAGCACGTGCACGTCGTGACCGTTGCGAATCGCCGTGATCTCGATTCCACTGACGGCCCGCATGCCGCGAGCCGCGCAGCGCTCGGCGATCTCGCGCGTGGCGGCGACGGTATCGTGGTCGGTCACGGCAATCGTGGTCAGACCGGCCGCCGCCGCCTCCTCCACGAGGCGCGCGGGCGACGAGCGGCCATCGGATGCGGTCGTATGCAGATGGAGATCGATCATCTCGCGACGTGCCCGGGCCGGGGGTGGAACGATCGACCCGTCACCGTGCGGCACCGGAGCGCGGCGTCGCGGCAGATACGCTGCGCGCGGCCTTCCGCGGGCGGCCCTGCCGTTTGACGAGCGACCGGTACTCGCGAATGAGCAGGTCGAGGTGCGCGCGCTCCTCGTCGGCGAACTCGAGGAAGATCTGCTTGCCGTCGGAGTCCTCGAAGCGTTCGCCGTACTTCTTGAAGAAGCGATGCGAGCCGCGCTCGCAGCGGATGCCAATCATGAGCGCCTGCTGGTCGTTGACGCCGCGCGCGAGGGTCTCCGCGCCTTCGGCGAACAGCCCGTTCGCCGCGCCCTTGAAGAAGAGGAACGTAGGCCGCGATTCGAGCTGGGGATCGCGCGAGAGCAGTTCCTTGTATCGGCTCTCGAGCTCGCTCAGATGATGGCGCTCTTCCTCGGCAAGGCGCTGGAAGACATTTCGGCCGCGGGCGTCCTTCGTCATACGCGCCGCCCGCGAGTAGAACTCGAGGCCGCTGCGCTCGGTGGCAATCGCGATCCGCAGCGCGTCGCGCGCGAAGAGCTGTTCCGTGTAGCCATCGGGCGCCGTCGACTTCTTCCCCGTGCGGCACTCCTCGCACGTGCCATAGATCTGCACCACGCTCTGCGACGACGCGAAGTTACGCGCCGCAGCCACTTCTTCGACGAGTGCCTCGATGTCGGAGCTGAGGAATTCCGAAGAGCGATTACAGGTCTTGCAGATCAGGTGATAGTGACGGGGATGACGGTAGGAATGCTCGAACCGGAAACGCCCTTCGCCGAAATCGACCTTCCTGGCGATCCCCGCGTCCACCATCCACTGCAACGTCCGGTAGACGGTGGCGCGGCTGATCCGCTGGTCCTCCCGCCGAATCAGATCGACGAGATCGTCCGCGCTCAGGTGCCCCTCCTGGCGCAGAAAGACGTCGAGGATCTGCTCCCGCTTGCTGGACCGGTTACCACCAACCGGTTTGAGACGCTTGATGTCAGGGAGCGTGGCACTCAAAGGTCAAAAGGCCAAGGGCAAAGGTTACAGGTCAAGCAAACGTTCGAGGTCAAAGGTCCAAGTCAAAGGACCGAGTCAAAGGTCACAGGTCGAAGGCCTAGACCTCCGACCTCACCTTTGCCCTTTGCCCTTTGACCTTTGACCTAGTAGTGGCCGCCGCCTTCACCGGCGACGCCGAACGACTGGCCGCATCCACAGGTCGACGTGGCATTGGGATTCTTGATCGTGAATCCCCCGCCCGTCACCGTGTCGACAAAGTCGACCTCAGCACCCTTCAGGTAACTGATGCTGACCGGATCGACGAACAGCCTGACGCCGTTCGATTCGAATACCTGGTCGCCCATGCCGCCGGCCTCTTCGATCATCAAGCCGTACTGGAATCCTGAGCAGCCGCCGCCCTGTACGAACACACGAAGACCACTGCCGGTCTTGCCTTCCTCGGCAAGGAGTTCGTTGATTTTCGAGGCTGCGGTCGGGGACACATTAATCATCGCTTCAGTTTCTCCTCGGAAACGCCCGGTAATTATAGCCTCGGCCGAGGCGTGGCAGCAAGCCGAACCAGGAAACCGGCCTAGACGGCTTGCCGCCGTATCTTACTGTGTGACATAAAGTTGGACGGAAGCTCATTCATGCCTGGCCAGAACGCCATCGGCGCTCGTCCGTCAACGGACGAGCTCAAACAGCTCGTCGATACGGGACTTCACCAGGTGGCCGATGCCCGGCCCGACCTCGTCCGGGCGGTAGAGCTCCAGCGTGTGCTGCTCGACCGTGAGATCGACCTGCTCGAGGTCATTGCCACCGGCGGCCTCCCCGGCCTGTCGCTCCCGCCGGGGTACCTCGCCGCGAAGCTCCGCCGGGGGATACCGGTCCTGCACGGCGAGCCCATTCCCCTCCCGGCCCGCCTGCTCAAGCTGAGCGCGCGTGAGTTCTGCGACCACCTGGCGGGCGGAGGTGCGGGCGACGCCGCGGTGGCCGTCGCCCGGGCGCTCGACAGCCGGGCGCTCGACGCCGATGCGCTGCTCTCGGCCTGTTTCGGACGCGACCAACGTCGGGTCCGGTTCCTGGCCCTGCAACAGAGCGTGTCGCCCGACATTGCGTGGCTGGTTGCCGAGCTCGCGCTCGCACCGTTTGCGTACCTTCTGCAGACCCAGACGATCGCGCGTCGGGGCGATGCAGCGAGCGCCGTGAACCTGGCGCTCGGCGCATGGGACCGCGGATTCTGTCCCGCGTGCGGATCGTGGCCGGCACTGGCCGAAGCAGGAACCGGCGGGCATCAGCTCCGCTGCTCGTTCTGCGCCGCGCGATGGGCGCTCGCCTCGTATCGATGCATCTACTGCGCGAATCGGAGCAGAACGTTCGTCACCGCCGCCCCGGATCTGCAGGTGCCGGGACGTCGCCTGCAGTTGTGCGGCGCGTGCGGCGGATATGTGAAGGTCCTCGAGGTCGCCGCGCCCGCTCAGTTCCCCCTGGTCTCGATCGAAGACCTGGCTTCCGTGGATCTCGATCTCGTGGCGATCGAACGGAAGTACGTGAAGCCGCCGCTGCCCGAAATCAAGAAAACGTGAACGTGAACATGCGGGTGTCGTTCTCTGTTCGCTGTTCTCACTTCTCAGTTCCCCAGAACTCGGAACCGAACGCCGAAGGGGAACACGAACCGAGAAGTGAGAACAGCGAACGGAGAACGACTGGATCTCTACTGGGCGACGTTCACAGTAATTACCTGACACAGGCCCGGCAACGTCCGATGTTGATCGTCGCCGAGCTGCAGCGCGAACTTGTGCGGGCCAGGCGAGAGCTGCATGTCGATCACGGTCTTTGCGTCACCGAAGTGAACCCACGGGCTTGCCTTCGGGATCACTTCTCCTGCCGGAAGACAATCGGTGTCGACACCCAGATGATGGTGCCCCATTCCCGGCCTGGGCGTCTCGACCGTCCCCTGCGGTACGGGCGAGATCGTGATCTGGTCGCTGCCGAACTCGAAGTGCACGGGACTCTTGACGGCCTCACCATCCTTTGGCTGGACGAAGAACACGCGAGCCCCGCCACCACCGGACGCCGAGCTCGCCTGGGGCGCCTTTGACTGCGCCGGTTGTGCCGACTGGGAGGGACCACCGGATCCGCAGGCGACTGCCAGCAGGGCCACGCTCACGATCGTGAGCGCGGTCATCAGAGAACCTCGCTGGCTTGTTCGACGTACGCTTTGCATGTGCGACTCCTCTCATACCATTCGTGATTCGTGATTCGTGATTTTGGCATCGTCAATCAAATCACAAATCGCAAATCGCCAATCACAAACCAATCACCAATCACAAATCCCCAATCACAAATGAGCTAGTTCCTTTGCCGAGGCCTGCTCCACGTCTTTGTGCAGGCTGTTGCCGTGGGCATCCATGGTGACGATGGCGGGGAAGTCCTTCACCGCCAGATGCCACATCGCCTCCGGCGTCCCGAATTCCATCAGCGAGACGCCGTCGACACGTTCGACCGTTCGCGCGTAGAACTGCGCGGCGCCGCCGATCGCATTGAGATACACGGCGCCATGCCGCTCGAGCGCCGCGAGCGTCTTCGCGCCCATGCCGCCCTTCCCGATTACGGCGCGGACGCCATATCGACCGATGA
The DNA here is from genome assembly GCA_036005125.1 of Vicinamibacterales bacterium. Lineage (GTDB taxonomy): Bacteria > Acidobacteriota > Vicinamibacteria > Vicinamibacterales > UBA2999 > DASYQV01. The sequence goes on along the minus strand of DASYQV010000109.1, from coordinate 1,451 downwards.
TGTCGGCCTGATACGGCTCCTCGCGGATGCTCGTCGTCGGGCCCGCGGCGGTCACGCGCCAGCCGCTGCCCTCCTTCGCGACAACCGGGCCGCAGTGATACAGGACCGCGCCGTTGAGGTCGACCGGTGGATCGTGCTTCATCAGGTGTGCGTGCACCGCGTCGCGGCCCGTGAACACCCGGCCGGAGATCAGGACGACGTCGCCCACCTTCAGCGACCGGATCTGCTCGTCGCTGAGGGGCGTCTGCAGCACCACCTCACGTCCCGTGCGCTGGAACCCGGCCTGATCGGCCATTGCTGCCACCGGCGTCGCCGGATCGCGATACAGCCATCGCCTGATGCCGCCCGTGCGGGCGTCGAGCACGACGCCCAGACGGCGGAACGCCCAGCAATCGTACGCGACCGACACGAAGAAGCTTGCGGGCAACCGGTTCAACGCGCCGACCTTGCATCCGATGAGCGAGACGCGACCGCCGAACCCCATCGTACCGATCCCGAGCTTGTTGACCTCGCCCATGATCGACGCTTCGAGCTCCGCCAGCCGGGGATCGGGATTGATGTCGTCCAGCGTCCGGAAAAGCTGTTCCTTCGCGTGCACGTACCCCGACGTGCGGTCGCCACCGATGCAGACGCCAACCGCGCCGGGCGCGCACCCTTTTCCCTGCGCATTCCAGACCGCGTGCAGAATGCATTTTCGCACCCCTTCGAGCGTGCGGTCAGCCCGTCCGAGGTTCGGCAACTCCGCGGGCAGGGAGTACTGCGCGTTCATGTTCTCGCAGCCACCCCCCTTCAGAATCAGCTTCACCTCGATCTCGTCGTCGTTCTCCCATTGGTCGAAGTGGATGATTGGCGTGCCGGGACCCAGATTCGAGCCGGAATTGTCGCCCGTGATCGAGTCCACGGAGTTCGGCCGCAGCTTGCCGCGCCTGGTGGCCTCGGCGATGGCGTCCCGGATTTGCGCCTTCAACACGAGCTGGTTGGCGCCCACCGGCGTCTTCACCTCGAAGGTCGGCATGCCGGTGTCCTGACAGATGGCGCCTTCGGTGTCGACCGCCAGATCGATGTTCTGCGCGATGATTTTCAGCGCCTGGCCCGATCGCGTCTCCGCCGGCTCCGCGCGGAGCGCCGTGCCCATCGCGGCACGCACGTCGGGCGGCAGGTCGGTCGAGGTCCGCACGATCAGCTGGAGCACACTGTCGAAGAATGAAGGCAGCATGGCAGGACAGTATACTGAAGCTTGTTCAGGGATTAGGGATTAGGGCGTAGGGATTAGCCTACCGTCATGGAATTCCGCATTGAACGCGATCCGCTGGGCGAGGTGAAGGTGCCTGCCGGCGCGTACTACGGAGCCCAGACGGCGCGCGCGGTCGACAACTTCCCCATCAGCGGTCTGCGCGCGCCCGTCGATCTCATCCTCGCGACCATCTTCGTCAAAAAAGCGGCGGCCGAAG
>DASYQV010000108.1:0-20163 GCA_036005125.1 Vicinamibacterales bacterium | reverse complement strand
TTCCACGGCCTGGTGCGAGCGACCGAGGACATCGATCTCTTCATCCGGGCGACGTCGGAGAATGTTGAACGGCTTCGACGGGCGTTCCGGAGCGCCTATGCCGACGATCCGCACGTGGACGACATCCGCGCCGAAGATCTGCTCGGAGAGTACCCGGCCATTCGATACTATCCGCCGACCGGCGACCTGTTCTTCGACGTCATGACCCGCCTGGGGGATGCCGCCAGTTTCGACACCGTCCGGGCGGAGGTCAAGGTGATCGAGGGCATTCGCGTACACGTCGCCACGCCGGCAGCCCTGTACCACCTCAAAAAGGGCACTGTCCGTCCCCTGGATCGACAGGACGCGGCGGCGTTGCGGGAGCGATTCAACTTGACGGACGAGGAGTAGCATGCCGGTTCAGAAATTTCACTCGGTCGACGATATGAACGCCGCGCCAGTACAGGCAGCTCCTGGGAGCGCCTTTGATCGCTTCCTGAGGCACTGCGCCCGTTATCGCGTGATTTCGCCAGTCAGCTATCCGCGTGGCGTCTTCAAGTTCCACAATACGGCCGAGGCGCAGGCCGCGCGGGAGCGTGTCGCGCGCGACGCCGCGCTTCGGCGCATATGAAACAGACAACGCGTTCGGACGTCCGGGAGGTGATTCGTGATTTGTGATTCGTGATCTTGCCTGCGATCGCCAATCGCGAATCACGAATCGCGAATCATGAATCGGACACCGCGCGGGTTTCAGACCCGCGCCCGGAGCACGGTTGAATCACATGTAGGCGCGGGCCTTCAGACCCGCGCACAGCGTAGACTACGCTCGATCCATGCACGTTCAGTTCGCCGATTTCGTCACGATCGGACTCCTCATCGTCCTCGAGGGGCTGCTCAGTGCCGACAATGCTCTCGTGATGGCCGTGATGGTGCTCGGGCTGCCGAAGCGCCAGCATCACAAGGCGCTTCATTACGGTCTCCTTGGTGGGTTCGCCCTGCGGGTGGCGGCCACGCTCCTCGCCGTCTACTTGATCCAGGTCTCGTGGATAAAGCTTGTCGGTGGTGCGTATCTTCTCTACCTGACGTTCACGCATTTCTGGGGACATGAGAATCCGGAACAGCGAAGGCTGCCCCCCAAGGCCAGGCCGCTCCTCGGGCTGACGGCGTTCTGGGGCACCGTTGTGCGGGTGGAACTGGTCAACCTCGCGTTTTCCATTGATTCGATTCTGGTCGCCGTCGCGATGTCGCCGAAGCGGTGGGTAGTGTTGACCGGGGGCCTCCTCGGCATCGTCGCGCTGCGGCTGGTCGTCGGGCAGCTCATCGCGCTGGTGCAGCGCTATCCGGCACTCGTCGACGGCGCCTTCATCATCATCGCGTGGGTCGGCATAAAGCTCGGGCTCGAGTATCTGTTCACGGCCGGCGTGGTCCATTTCGAGGTGCCGAGAGTCTTTTCGCTGGGGCTCATCATCACCATCTTCGTCATCGCGCTCATCTATGCGAGGCGCGAGGGCCCGGTCGAAGTCATCGCCGATCCGATCGCCGAAAGGGCGACGGAGCTCATCGCGAAGGAATCGTCCGCAGATTCAGCGAGCCCTGCCACCAGGCAATGAGAAGGCGAGCAGCGTGTCGCCGGTCGGGATGGTCACCCACTGCTGGCCGTCGAGCATGTACGTAATGGGCGAGATCCCCCAGACCGGGGCGCCGGTCTGAAATCGCCACAGGACCTTTCCCGTCGTCGATTCGAAGGCATACAGGTAGCCCTCACGGTCGCCGCTGAACACGACGCCCGACGCGGTCGACATCGCGCCGCCCGAAAGGTCGAGCGGAAGGTGCGATGGAATCGGCGAGAAACGGTGTTCCCAGCGGAGCTCGCCGGTCGTTGCGTCGAGGGCCCGAAGCGCAGTGTATTGTTCACGACCCCCTTCGTGACGCTTGAGACCTCCGCTCGTGTTCGGCCCACCGGGCGTGATGGTCGTGGGCTTGATCGACGTCCATGTGACGCAGCCCTCGCGCGCGGTGACGAAAAAGAGCCGTCGGGCCGGATCGTACGACGGCGGCATGAAATTGGTGGCCCCGCGCGCATCCGGCAGGCAGTTCTCGGGTGTGCCCACGTCATCGAGCACAATGGGCCGTCCAGCGGCGTCGAGCTCCCGGGCCCACTTCGTGCCCGTGAACGGCCTGCCCAGGAGGATCTTGCCCGTTTCTCGGTCGAGGGCGTAGAAAAAGCCGTTCCGGTTCGCGAACAGGACGACCTTGCGAACCCTTTCGAGCTTCAACTCGGCCAGCACCGGGACCTGGGTCGAGTCCCAGTCGTGTATGTCGTGCGGCGTGAACTGAAAGTGCCACTTCAACCTGCCGGTGTCGGCATCGAGGACGACGAGCGAATTCGTGTAGAGATTGGCGCCGGCTCGATCGCCGCCCCAGTAGTCCGGATTGGGATTGCCGACGCCCCAGAACACCGAGTTCGACGCGGGGTCGTAGCTGCCCGTCACCCACGTCGCTCCGCCGCCGCGCGCCATTTCCTCGCCGCCGGGCCATGTCTCGCTCCCGGGCTCGCCTTTTCCGGGAATCGTGTAGAAGCGCCAGACGCGCGCCCCTGTCGCGGCGTCGTAGGCATCGAGGAAGCCGCGCGTCGCGTAGTCTCCGCCCGAGATGCCGATGATGACCTTGTCTTTCACGACGAGTGGCGCACCCGTGATCGAATACCCGTTCTTCGGCTCCTCGACCGGCACATCCCAGATCACCTCGCCGGTTTTCCGGTCGAGCGCCACGAGATGCGCGTCGAGTGTTCCCATATACAACCGATCGCCAAGGAGCCCGAATCCGCGGTTTACCATGCCGCAGCAGACTCGCAGGACATCCGGCAGCGTACGGCGATAGCTCCAGATCGGACGCCCTGTCCGGGCGTCGAGCGCCCAGGCTGTGTTGAAGTTTCCGGTGATGTACATCACGCCGTCCAGAACGAGCGGCGTCGACTCCCACCCGCGTCCGGTTGCCGGCAACTGGGACTGGAACAACCACTGCAGCCGGAGGTTGGCGACGTTCTGCGGAGTGATCTGCGTCAGCCTGCTGTGGCGATATCCGCTGTACTCACCGCCGAACATCAGCCACCGTGTCGGGTCGCTCGAGCCGGCGAGGAGATCCTGAAAGGTGACCGGCCGCGAGACAGCAGCCTGCTGCTGCGCCGAAGTCGGGAGTCCCGAGATGGCCACCAGACTCAAGGCTGTCGTGACGACAAGATGTCGGAGCATCGCGATACCTCCTTGATGTCGTGATACGCGGCTGGAACCGGCATGATAGACGATTCCCGGGCCACGGCGGATTCGTCGTGAAGCCGGGGGCGGCTCCGGGTGCATGCTTGGAGCTGACAAGGAGGTGGACGCATGGCCGTCAACGCGATTCCCGAGGGGTTCCACACCGTGTGCGCGTACTTGAACGTCGAAGATGCGGCCGGCGCTATTGCGTTCTATCGCCGCGCCTTCGGCGCCAGAGCCGCGGACGCAGGTGCCTCCGTGTTGAGCGTGGTGGCCGATCAGTTCTACGGGGATCGATCGGGACGGATCGCGGATCCCGCCGGACATGTCTGGATCGTGTCGACCACAAGGACGACGTGTCGGCGGCGCTGGAATGTGGCGCCGCAGGTCAAAGGTCAAAGGTCAAAAGTCAAAGGTGAGGCCAAAGGTCAAAGGTAAGGTCAAAGGTCAAAGGTCAAAGGTGAGGTCAAAGGTCAAAGGTGAGGTCAAAGGTCAAAGGTGAGGTCAAAGGTGAGGCCAAAGGTCAAAGGTGAGGCCAAAGGTCAAGGTCCAGGTCGAGGGTCAAGGTGAAAGGTAGCAGGTCAAAGGTGTGTGCGTGCTGATGGACCTTGCCTGAGACCTATGACCTGACCTTTGCCCTTTGACCTTTGCCCTTTGACCTGACGATCAAGCCACAATTTGCCGCGCGACCTCGAAGAGGCCGGGCGCGCGCTGGTCGGTGTCCTTGAGCCACTGCGCGTTCAGGCGCAGCTCGGTGAAGATCGGATCCTCGGTGATGTCATCCGCCTCGCCGGCCGTGCAGCCGAACCCGTAGCGATGGCTCAGGCGGTTGGCCATATACACGACGGCAGCTTCGTCCTTGTGCGTCGGCGCCGCGTCGGGCGTGTGGTGGTACCTCACCGGCTCGATGAGCGTCTCGGGCAATTGCCACTGGCGGAGGATCCGCGCGCCGACTTCGGCGTGGCGGTCGCGCACGAACGCATCAATCTCTTCGGGCGTCGGGGCCTGGCCGCCCGATTTGATGAAGTCGCGCACTTGCTTCAGCAGCACCAGCTTGCCGATGTCGTGCAACAGCCCGAACATGAACGCCTCGTCCGGGTCGAGGCCCGCGCGCTCGGCCACCAGCCGCGCCAGATACGCGCTGCCGATGCCGTGATCGACCAGATCGCGCCCCTGCGGCCCGTAGACGTTGGCCGCCTGCAGCCGCGAGGCAAAGCACACCGCGAGCACGACGTTGCGGACGGCGGCCGTTCCCATGCGGACGATCGCGTCGTTGATGGTCGTGATCTCCTGCATCGGCGCGCAGTACGCGGAATTGGCCAGGCGCAGCACACGTGTGGCGAGCACCTGCTCCTTGGATATGACGCGCGCGATACGAAGCACGCTCACGTCGGGATCGAGCGCGAGCGTCATTACGTCGCCGGCAAGCGCCGGCAGCATCGGCATGGCCGTATCGCTCGAGCTGTTCCACTGGCCCGAATCCACCCATTCAGCCCACGAGGTGGCATGGCCGGTCGTCATTGTCCGTTCCTCCGTTCACAGCGCGGCCAATGCCGCACCACAACATGACCATTTCACAGCGTTGGCCGCGCTGTGACCAAAAGACGCTGTCGCTCTCGTGACACGATCGCGCTGAATGTCACCAGCCAATTCACCGCGTTCGTGTCACGATCAATTCGACGAGCACCTCGTGGGGTCCCATCCGGAAGGGACAGACCACGCGCTGCACGTCACTCACGTACCTCGTATAGAAATCCTTGCCAACGACGACCGTCGGCACCGAAATCGCCCAGGTCTCCCCGCCGACCGCAGCCATGCGCGTCCGGAACGAGCCGGCAATCATGTTGCCGAGCTCGCCAATCGCGTCGGGCAGCTCGCCGTCGACATCTGCCGGCTGGATGCCGAGCATCGCGGCCGTGATTTCGTTTGCCGCCTCGAACGTCGTGTAGACCGCGACGAGGCCGCTCGTCTTGCCCGCAAAGGCGACCGTGGCCACCACGTTCGCGCCGGCCTGAACCGCGGCGCGCTCGGTGCGGGGACCGTCGGTCAGCTCACGGAAGACCATGGTGCGGAACACCTCGCGCGTCGCGTCGGCGAGCTCCGTGACCAGTTGCGGCTCAATCGCTGTTGCGGTCATCACGCTACCGCGCGAGCACGGCTTCGATCTTTTCCCGCATCGTGTCGGGCGTGAACGGTTTCACCACGTAGCTGTTGACCCCGACCTTCAATGCCGCGACGATGTCGTCTTTCGCGGCATTCGTGGTAACCATGAGGACGGGAATATCCTTGGTGACCGACGATCCGCGCAGCGAACGGACGAACTCGATGCCGGTCATCTCGGGCATGTTCCAGTCGGTAATGATGACGTCCACCGCCTCGCCGCCCAGTCGGTCGAGCCCCTCACGGCCGTTGCCCGCCTCGGTGACGTCCTCGTAGCCGAGCTTGTTCAACGTGTTGATGATGATGCGGCGCATGGTGCTGGAATCGTCGACGACCAAAAAGCGCATGCTGATATCCCCGGGCCAGATCGGTTCTTAGGTCTGCAATCGGCATCACGTACGAAAGGTTTAACCCTGATGGCCGAACAGTCACCTCCGGGTCTGTCTCCGGAGGACCTCCTCTTACTGAACCGTGCCGCGACGGTCGCCAGACTGCTGGCGGGCGTGGCGCACGAAGTCAACAATGCGCTGCAGGTCATCGGCGCAACCGCCGAGCTCCTCGAGGATCGTCCCGGGCTGCCCGACGCGATCGTCACAGGCCTGCAGCGGATCCGCTCGCAGGGCGCCCGGGCAGCGGGCGCCGTGTCCGACGTCCTGTCGCTCACCCGCGAAAGGGCCGACCTGCGGAGCCGCGTGAACCTGCGGGACATCGTCTCGCGCGCCGTGACGCTCCGCGCGTATTCGATCGCCCGCGCGGGACTGACCATCGGGTTCGACGCGCCCGAGGTCCTCTTCATCGTCGACGCCAACCGCGTGCAGATTCAGCAGGCCGTCCTCAATCTGATCGCCAACGCGGAGCAGGCGCTCGCCGGCGTCCGGGGCGGCGCCATTCGCGTCGAGATGGCCGACGAGGACCGGCAGATCCTGATCCGCGTCGCCGACAACGGCCCGGGCGTTCCCGAAGAGCTCCGCGAGCGCATCTTCGAGCCGTTCGTCACCACGCGGCCGCGGCTCGAACACTCGGGCATCGGTCTCACCGCCTCGCGCATGGTGGCCGACAACCATGGCGGATCGCTCGTGCTCGAGACAACGGAGCACGGCGCGTCGTTCGCGCTGCGGCTGCCGCGAGCGAACTGAGCCACGACGATCACGAAGGCTCTGGCCACGAAGACCACGAAGGGCTCTTGGTTTTTCTTCATGACCTTCGCGGCAAGTCGGCCGGCCGACAATATCATTTGTACGCCAAGTTTCTTCGGATCCACGCCCGGCTTCGAGCCTCTTTCGCTACGCCGCGCCTTCCTCCAGGTTCAGCCGCTGCAGCTTGTCGATGAACGTCGTCCGGCTCAGATGCAGCAGCCGCGCGGCCTGACGCTTGTTGCCGCCGGTCTTCTCGAGGCAGCGCAGAATCAGTTCGCGTTCGAGCTGGGACACCACCGACGTGAAATTGATGCCCTCGTCAGGGATGGCAACGGTCGGCATCAGCATCGAGCCGGCGCGCTCGCGCACTTCCGCTGGCAGCGACTGCGGTCCAATCTCCGACGCGGCCGCGCTCATCGCGACAGCGTGCTCGATCGCGTTCTCGAACTGCCGGATATTGCCGGGCCACTCGTAGGCCATCAGCACCCGCAGCGCTTCCTGGCTGATCGTCTTGGCGGGCAGCCCGTTGTCGCGGCACGACTTGCGGATGAAATGCTGGGCGAGCAGCGGAATGTCCTCGCGCCGGTCCCTGAGCGACGGCAGCGTCACCGGAATCACGTTCAGGCGATAGAAGAGATCCTCCCGGAACGTGCCTTCCTTCACCATCTTCTTCAGATCGCTGTTGGTGGCGGCGATCACGCGGATATCGAACTTCACCGTGCGCGATTCACCGACGCGCTCGATTTCCTTTTCCTGCAGCGCGCGCAGCAGCTTCGCTTGAAGGGGCCATGACATCGAGGCGACCTCGTCGATGAAGAGCGTCCCCCGGTGCGCCAGCTCGAACCGTCCCATGCGCGACTGCACGGCGCCGGTGAACGCCCCCTTCACGTGGCCGAAGAGCTCGGCCTCGGCAAGCGTCTCGGGAATCGCGGCGGCATTGAACGCGACGAACCGCTGATCGGCTCGCGGGCTGTTGTGGTGAATCGTCCGCGCGATGAGCTCCTTGCCCGTGCCCGTCTCCCCCTGGATGAGCACGGTGCTGTTCATGGGGGCGACGAGCTCGAGCGTCGAGAAGAGATGCTGCATCGTGCTGTGGCGCCCGATGATGTTGTCGAATCTGAACCGATCCCGCAGCTGGGCTCTCAGCTCGGCATTCTCTTCCCGCAGTCTCTGCTGTTCGATCGACGCCTGCAGCACGCGGGCGAGTTGTGAGAGCTGAAACGGCTTGATGAGAAAGTCCACGGCACCGCGCTTGATTGCAGTAACGGCCTCGGCGACGCCGCCGAACCCGGTCATGATGACGGCCCGGATCTGCGGGTAGCGGGACAGAGCCTCGTCGAGGACCTGCATGCCGTCCGCATCCGGCAGGCGGAGGTCAACGACGAGCCCGTCATAGGCAAATGCCTTGAGCCGTTCGAACGCGTCGGCTGCGTCGACCGCCTGGGCCGCCGCAAATCCGTTGGCTTCGAGCGACTCGACAATGGTCTGGCGGAGATCGACGTCATCTTCGACAATCAGAACGGATGGCTGGATGCGCTGGTTCATATAGTCGGGCGTCAACAGACCGGCGGTCCCTGTCGGAAATCCGACATGGACGGGAACGCACAGTCGAGTTTTAGTTAGTGAAGATTTGAAGCCGGGTGCCGATTCACCGACAGACGGCTACACTCGGCCGCGAGGGAGCAACGGGCATGCCACCGTCACAGACGAACGGAGATCCGCTGGAAATTCTCATCGTAGACGACGAGGCGGAAACCCGAGAGCTTCTGTCGGAATTCTGTCTCGGCCAGGGGTTGGTCGTCGCAACCGCGCAGGACGGCCGGGCCGCAATCAGCGCGATTCAGCGGGCGCCCGCCCAATTCGGGGTCGTGATTACAGATCTGCACCTGCCGGGAGCGGATGGTTTCCAGGTCCTGAAGGCGGCGCGCGATGCCAACCCATCCTGCTACGTCGTCATTATCACGGGCTACGCGACGATCGACTCCGCCATTCGCGCCGTTCGGGCAGGTGCGTACGATTACCTTGCTAAGCCGTTCGCGCTCGGGCAGCTCGAGGTCGTGCTCCGCCGTATCCGCGACCGCATGGCGCTCGAGCGTGAGAACCGCGAGCTGACGAGGCAAGTCGGGGGCAGCCGTGAGAGCGGGCTGCCTGCCAAGGAGCTCACCTGGCGGCTCGAAGCCATCGAGGATCGTCTGGCGCGAATCGAGATGCTGCTCAAGGATCGCGAGGCTCCGAAAATGCGAGGCCGATAAACGTCCGCGATCCTAAAAGGCCTCAGGGATCGGGCCTCAGGCCTCAGGGCTGTCTCAGGCATCAGGCAGGCTTGGGCCTTGAACAGCCCTGAGGCCTGGGGCCTGATCCCTGAGGCCTAGTCCGGCCTCCCGGCCGTCCCATGTCGGGCTTCCGACCCGGTCGGCGCCAATCTGCACGGAACTATACGTATTCTTCGTCCCGCGTCCCGGGCATTCCTCTTGCCTGATAGCCGGCCAGGCGTCGGCTCGCTCTAACCAGCCAAGGGCTCCCGCGGTTACGAGATCGGAATTCTCGTCTGGAGCCGTATAGCGGTCCAATCGGCGCGGCGCTCCAATACTTGAAACGGCCCGGACGTCCGGGCAGCTTCATTCTCGATTCGTGATTTTTGATTCGTGATTTCGAAATCGCAGAGACGCCTCGGCGGTTCCAAATCACGAATCATGAATCATGAATCATGAATGCATGGATACGTGGGACACGAACAATGAGCGGAATCTCTGATGCCGCCCTGGTAGCGGCTCTTCGTCGGCAGATGACCATTTCGGTGGCGCGCCAGGTGGCGTCCGCGGGAAATCTCGCCAACGTCGACACGCCCGGCTTCAAGGCGCGCGAAATGAAGTTCGACTCTGAGCTCGACAAGCAGCTTGGCACGCTGAAGACGACGCATCCACTCCATCTGACGCCTGGCGGTCTCAATGGCGCCGTCGAGCAGGAGATTGAAGGGCTCGAGGAGAGGCGCGACGGGAATAACGTCCAGGTCGATCGGGAGCTATTGACGATGGGACGCGCGGCCGGCGACTTCAGCGCGGCGCAGACGGTGCTCGCGGCCAAGTTCCGTCTCGTCCGTTACGCGATCAACGAGGGCAAATAAATCATGTCGACGCTGAATGCCGCCATCACCGCCAGCGCGTCTGCGCTCAACGCGGAGAAGAAGCGCATCGAGGTCGCCGTCTCCAACCTCGCGAACCAGGAATCGACGCGTACCGCCAACGGCGAACCCTACCGCCGGCGCGACGTCGTGCTCGCAGCCGACGACAAGGCTTTCGACGCGGCCCTTGGCCGCGCGAGCGCAACGGGGGTTCGAGTCGCGTCGGTCGTGGAGGACCAGGCACCGTTCCGCCGCAGGTACGAGCCGTCGCATCCGGATGCCGACGCCGACGGATTCGTGGCGCTGCCCAACGTCGACGCGCCGCAGGAAATGGTGGACATGCTCGGCGCCGCGCGCGCGTATCAGGCAAACCTCGCGGCCATCTCGCTGATCCGCGACATGGTCGCCAAGGCGTTGGAGCTCGGAAGGTAAACCGTCATGCCCATTGACATGTTGAAAGCCCTGAACGCCGCGGCGTCGGCCGTCAGCTCGGTGGCGGGCACGGGCGCGGACGCCGGGAAGGCACTCAAGACCGGCAATCCCGGCAGCAGCTTCGCCGACACGCTCGGCAAGCTCGTGAAGAGCGTCGAGAAGACCACGGACGAGGCCAACGCGGCAGCCACCAACATGCTCGACAAGACGGGCGACGTCCACGAGGCGATGATCGCGCTCCAGCGCGCCGAGATGACCTTTCAGTTGACGGTGCAGATCCGCAACAAGCTGATGTCCGCGTACAACGACATCATGCGGATGCCGATCTGAACAGGCCTCGGGCCTCGGTTGACACTCGTAGGCCGGGTCTTTAGACCCGGCGCGCCGCATCTAAAGATGCGGCCTACGACAATCAAGTGAGTCCGGAGCCGCCTGAAGCCCGTAGCCCGTAGCCCGATAGCCCGATAGCCCGAGAACGAGACCACGTTTTGGATTTTCAGCAACTACTCGACAAACTGACGAGCCTCGGCGGCGCGATGACGCGCACGCAGCTCGCGACGCTTGGCGTCGCGTTCGTGCTCGTCGTTGCCGTTGTCGGCGGCTCGACGTGGTGGCTCAACTCGACCGACTACGCGCTCCTGTTCTCCGACATGGACTCGGAGACGGCGTCGCAGGTCGTCAGCAAGCTCAAGTCGCTCAAAGTGCCGTATCAGCTCGACCCGGGCGGCCATGCCATCCGCGTGGCGAACACGCGGGTCGACGAGCTGCGGCTCGAGCTCACCTCGCAGGGCCTGCCGGCGTCGGGCCGCATCGGGTTCGAAATCTTCGACCGCACGGCGTTCGGTGCGACCGAGTTCCTCGAGAAGGTGAACTACCGGCGCGCGCTCGAGGGCGAGATCGCGCGGACCATCGCGACCATCTCGGAGGTGTCGAGCGCGCGCGTCCACATCGCGATGGGCAAGGACTCGCTGTTCGGCGAGCCGCGTCCCGCCAAGGCATCGGTCGTGCTCAAGCTGCGCGGCCGGCCGCTTGCGACGTCGACGATCTCGGGCATCAGCAACCTCGTGGCGGCGAGCGTCGAGGGCCTGCGGCCCGAGGCCGTGGTCATTCTCGACAGCTTCGGACGTCCGCTGGCGCGGCCGGAGGAGAACGCGAACGATCCGCTCGGCGCGGCACAGCTCGAACGCCAGCAGCGGATCGAGCGCGACATGTCGGCGCGCGTGGTCGCGCTGCTCGCGCCCGTGGTGGGCGAGGATCGCGTGCGCGTGAACGTCGCGCTCAAGCTGAACCCGAACTCCACCGAGCAGACCGAGGAGCGGTACGACCCGAACACGGTGCTCCGCAGCAAGCAGACGTCGAGCGATGTGGCGAGCGGGGGCCAGGTGCCGGCGCTCGTGGCCGGTGCGCGCGGCAACACGCCGCCGTCGGCCGACCCGAAGGCGCCGCAGGCCGGCACGCCCGCCGCGCTCGCGACGCTGCCCGGCTCGCAGCGCAACGCCGAGACGAGCAATTTCGAAGTGAGCCGGTTGACGCGGCACACGGTCCAGCCGCCCGGCGACATCGCGCGGCTGTCGGTGGCCGTCATCCTCGACGACGACCACGTGCCGCAGAAGCAGAAGGACGGCAGCACGAAGCTCACGCGCACGCCGCGCACGCGTGAGGAGCTGCAGAAGATCCAGGGGATCGTCGCCGCCGCCGTGGGACTTGACGCCTCGCGCGGCGATCAGCTCACGGTCGAGAACGTGTCCTTCGACGAGCCCACGAGCGAAGAACGTCCGACGCAGACGAATCTGGTCGAGAAGTTCACCCCGCAGGTCGAGGAGGTCAGCAAGGTGGTCGGGGTTCTGCTGGTCGTGCTCTTCACGTTCCTGCTCGTGGTGCGGCCGATGCTGCGCAAGGCAGGCCTGCTGCCCGAGAAGAAGCGGAAGCCGAGCCGCCGGGAACGCGAGGCCCTGAAGGCGGCCGCGAAGGCCGAGGCGGAGGCGGCGGCCGCTGCCGTGGAAGCCGCCGCGCGAGCGGCGCTGCCAGGCCCGCCCAAGCCGCGCACTGTTTCGGACCTCGAGAACGAGATCGAGGCGCAGCTCGAAGCGGAGCACCAGGCGAAGGTAACGGAGAACCTCCGGCTGCCGGTATTGACCCGACGCGTCTCGACCATGTCGCTCAAGGAGCCGGAGAACATTGCCAAGCTCCTGCGGACCTGGATGCACGAAGGGGAGCGCTAAATGGCATCCCAGCCCGGACCCTCAGGCCTGAAGAAGGCGGCGATCGTCGCGCTCATGCTCGGTGAAGAGGCCTCGGCCGAGGTGTTCAAGCACCTCACCGAGGAGGAAGCGGAGCGTCTCGCCAAGGAAGTGGCGGCGCTCGGTCCCGTGTCGACCGCGCTCAGCGAAAAAGTCCTCGAGGAGTTCCATCAGACGGCCATCGCGGCGGACTACATCGCGCGCGGCGACCTGGATTTCGCGCGCAAGGTGCTGCAGAAGTCGCTCGGCCCCGATGGCGCGCGCAAGATCATGGACCGCGTGCTGCGGTCGTTCCAGTCCACGGCCGGCTTCACGTCGCTGGAGAAGGCCGACCCGCAGCAGCTCTCGAAGTTCATCCTGGGCGAGCATCCGCAGACGATCGCGCTGATCCTCGCCCATCTCAACCCGAGCAACGCGGCGCAGCTCGTCACGCTGCTGCCGGACGTGCTGCGGGTGGACGTGCTGACGCGCATGGCGAGCCTCGAGGAAATCTCGCCCGACGTCATCACGCGAATCTCGGGCGTCATCGAGCAGCGTCTCAAAACGCTCGGCGGCCCGAGCCGCGAGCAGCACGGAGGCGTTCGCGCCGTGGCGGAACTGTTCAACCGTCTCGAGCGGACGGTCAGCACGCCCGTGCTCGAGGCCATCGAGGCGAAGCGGCCCGAGCTGGCGGTTTCGATTCGCAACCTGATGTTCGTCTTCGACGACCTCGTCAACGTGGACGACAACGGCATGCGCGAGATCGTGCAGCGCGCCGACAAGAAGGCGCTCACCATCGCGCTCAAGGGCGCGAGCGAGGAAATCCGGAAGCGCTTCTTCGGCAACATGTCGAAGCGCGCGTCGGAGATGCTCCGCGAGGAGATGGAAGTCCTCGGCGCGGTCCGTCTGCGCGACGTGGAGAAGGCGCAGCAGGACATCGTGGCCATCGCGCGCAAGCTCGAGGAGGAGGGCGTCATCGTGACCGGCGCGGCGGCGGGAGAGGCGTATGTCGTCTAGGGCGAAACGCATCGCGAACCCGTCGGTCACCTCCTTCGACTGGGGAGCGTCGCTCGGGCCGTTCGTGCATCCGTCCGCGAGCCCGGTGCCGGAGCCAGCGCCGGTGGCGGAGCCGGTCGTGCCGGCCGTCGATCTCGCGCAGCAGCAGGCCCACCTGGCCGCCCTCGAGCGTGATGCGTTCGCCAAGGGATTCGCGCAGGGCGAACGCGCCGGCGCCGAGGTGGCCAATCAACGGGGCGAGGCGATGCTGCGTCGCCTCACGCAGACGCTCGAGGAGCTGACGACGCTGCGCAGCCAGATGATTCACCAGACCGAGCGGCAGATGGTGCAGCTCGCGCTGGCGGTGGCCCGCCGCATCGTGCGGCGTGAGGTCTCGCTCGACCAGGACCTGCTCATCGCCATGGCGCGCGTGGCACTCGACCGGCTCGGTGAAAGCGCCAGCGTCACGGTTCGTCTGCACCCGGAGGAGTTCGAGGCCACCGCCGCGGCCCGCGCCTCCCAGTTCACCGGCACCAACGTCACCGTCGTGGCCGATGCCCGCGTGGGGCGCGGCGGCTGCCGGGTGGAATCGGATTTCGGTGTGATGGAAGCCGGCGTCGACGGACAGATCCAGGAGCTCGCCCGGGCGCTGCTGGGCGAGGATGAGGCCTCTCACTTGTGATTTGTGATTTGTGATTGGTGATTTTGACGACGAGCCGGATTCAAAAATCACAAATCACAATTCACCAAGCAATCACACATCACCAATCGCCAATCACAAATGACAGAAGGTTTCTCCCTGGTCCGCTACATCGACAAGGTGGAGCACGTCGACACCATCCCGCCGTCGGGTCGCGTGGTGCGAACGGTCGGGCTCCTCATCGAATCGGCGGGGCCGCGCGCGAGCGTGGGCGAGGTCTGCGAGATCGTCGGGGGCTCCGGCACCGCCCCGCTGCCCGTGCAGGTGGTCGGGTTCCGCGAGGGCATCGTGCTCTCGGTCCCGCTCGGCGATACGGCGGGCGTCCGGCCGGGCGATCGCGTGGTTGCGCGGTCTGGCGCGGTCTCGGTGGGCGTTGGACACGGTCTGCTGGGCCGCGTCATCGATGCGCTCGGACGGCCGCTCGACGGCGCGCCGCTGCGCGTCGAACAGAAATATCCTCTTCATCCGGCGGCGCTCAATCCGATGGCCCGCGACCCCGTTGTCGCGCCCCTCGCAACCGGCGTGCGCGCCATCGATGCGCTGCTGACCTGCGGCCGCGGACAGCGTGTGGGCCTCTTTGGCGGAAGCGGCGTGGGAAAGAGCACGCTCCTCGGGATGCTGACACGCGGGACCGCGGCCGACGTCACCGTACTCGCGCTCGTTGGTGAGCGTGGCCGCGAGGTCCGCGGCTTCATCGACCACGATCTCGGACCGGAAGGCCTGAAGCGATCGGTCGTTGTCGTCTCGACCTCCGACAACCCGCCGCTGCTGCGGATGCGCGCCGCGTACACGGCCACGTCGATCGCTGAGTTCTTCCGCGATCAGGGGCTGAACGTTCTTCTGCTGATGGACTCGGTCACGCGTTTTGCGATGGCGCAGCGGGAGGTCGGTCTCGCCGCGGGCGAGCCTCCGACGACAAAGGGATACCCGCCGTCGGTGTTTGCACTGCTGCCGTCGCTGCTCGAGCGGGCGGGCGCGGTTCGCGGCCGCGGCAGCATCACGGCCATGTACACGGTGCTCGTGGACGGCGACGACCACAACGAGCCGATTGCCGACGCCGTCCGGTCGATTCTCGACGGCCATATCGTGCTCTCCCGCGATCTCGCATCGCGTCATCACTATCCGCCGATCGACGTCCTTCAGAGCGTCAGCCGGACGATGCCGGACGTCACCGAGGTGGAGCACCGCCGGAAGGCCGGCCAGGTGCGCGAGTGGATGGCGGCGATTCGCGACAGCGAGGATCTCGTGAGCGTCGGCGCGTACGTGCAGGGCAGTAACCCGCGGATCGACGAGGCACGCAGCAAGCGCGACGCGATCGACACATTCCTCTGTCAGTCTTCCGACATGCTCTGTGGGTTTACCGACGGGCTGGCGGCGCTGGAGGCGCTGTAAGACGCGTGTCGCGCGCACACTTCGGGAGCTCTCGTGCGGCCGTTCCGGTTTAGAGCGCAGGCGGCGCTCGATCTCCGGCAGCGCGAGTACGACGCGGCCAGACGCGTGCTGGCGCGGGCCGACGCGGATCTGCGCGCCGCGCGACACATGCTGGTCGAGCGCGACCAGGCGCTCGAGAACGGCCGCACACAGTGCGCAAACGCACAGGCGACGGCGGGTCCTGCAACTCAGCTGCAGTGGTACCGCTTTTGGATTGTTCGGCTGGAGCAGGAGCGCGCGTCGCACGCGGCGGTCGTCACCGCATGCGAACGAGAGGTGGCGGCCGCGAGCGCGGCGTGTCTGCGCGCAAGGCAGCGGCTCGAATCGCTCGAACGGTTCAAGCAGAAGGCATCGGCGGCGTGGGAGCGCGCGGCGCTCGCCGAAGAGCGGAAAGAGCTCGATACGCTCGCCACGCTTCGTTTCGTCGCGCAGCAGCGGGCCGCGGATCCGGGCAGATAGGAAATCGGCACACGGGGCCTCATCTTGACAGGCCGCCTTTGGCGGCGGACAGGTGCCCCTGGAGAACTCTTCGATGGCTATCGATCAGACAACGAGTACCACGAGCACCTCGTCGACTCAGAACACCCAGACGGTCCAGCGCAAGGACCAGCTCGGACGCGACGCGTTTCTCAATCTTCTTGTCACGCAGCTGCAGCACCAGGACCCACTGCAGCCGCAGGCCAATGGCGAGTTCATCGCGCAGCTCGCGCAATTCAGCTCGCTCGAGCAGCTGACCACGATGTCGGAAACGCTCGAAGCCATCAAGGCCGGGCTCGCGGTCAAGACCCCATCGACCTCGACCCCCTCGACCACATCGACCACCACGACGACCACCACTCAGCAGGGCGCTGAGACCAAGTCCTAAGGAACATTCATGATTCGTGATTCAGGATTCTTGATTCTGCCGATCCACGGCAGCGATTCAAGAATCACGAATCAAGAATCAAGAATCAGAAATAGAAGGACAGGAGACTCATGGCTGTTGGATCATTCTCGGCGGGACTTTCGGGCCTCAACGCAAACGGCACGGCCCTCAGCGTCATCGGAAACAATCTATCGAACATCAACACGATCGGGTTCAAATCGAGCGCGGTGGCCTTCGGCGATCTCGTGAGCCAGAACGTCGGCAGCACGAGCGCCAATCCGACGCAGGTGGGCCTCGGTGTCGGCACCGGGTCGATTTCGCCGGTGTTCAGCCAGGGGGCCATCGAGAACACGCGTGAAGCCACCAACGTCGCCATCCAGGGCAACGGGTTCTTCGTGGTCCGGAACACCGCCGGTAATGCGTACACGCGTGCTGGAAACTTCAGCCTCGACAGCGACGGCGGCCTCGTCACGCCCGACGGCTTCCGCGTTCAGGGTTACACCGCCGTTAATCCTGCGACTGGAAGAATCATCACCGACGGCACCATGACGGACCTCATCGTGCCGCCCGGGGTGCTGCGCAGTCCGACCGCGACCTCGCAGATCCGCACCGCGAGCAACCTCGACGCCCGCGCCGTCACCGGCGACACCTACACGACCGATGTGCAGATCTACGACTCGCTCGGCGCCACGCACGTGGCGACGATCACATATACGCGGCGGCCGGCGAACGGAACATGGGATTACGACATCACCGTCCCCGGGGCCGAGATCACGGGCGGTGTCGCGGGCACGCCGTTCAACGTCGCCACGGGAACCCTCGTGTTCAATGCCTCGGGTGTCCTGACGACCGTCAACGGCGCGGCGCCGGCTGACGTCATCATCAACACCCCGACGTGGAACAACGGCGCCACGACAAGTCAGTGGCGCTGGGACCTCGTCGACGCGAACAATGTGGCGTCGCTGACGGGTTACGCGTCCACGTCGGCCACGTCCTCGAAGAGCCAGAACGGTTCGGCCGCAGCCAGGATCGAGAGCATCAGCATCAACGCGTCCGGCGAGATTGTTGCGACGTTCGGCGCAGGCCAGACGATCGCGGTCGGGCAGCTCGCGCTCGCGAACTTCAACAACCCGAAGGGCCTGGTGAAGCTCGGCTCGAACAAGTACGGTGAGAGTCAGGCGGCCGGCATCGCCAACGTCGGCGCGGCCGGCACGGGCGGCCGCGGCTCATTGATCGGCTCGGCGCTCGAGCAGTCGAACGTCGACATCGCGCAGGAATTCACGCAGATGATCCTCGCGCAGCGTGGTTACCAGGCGAACTCGAAGACCATTACCGTCTCCGACGAGCTCCTGCAGGAAACGCTGAACCTCAAGCGGTAATTCTCAGTTAAACGGTTCACTCAATGATGTCCGATTTGAACATGGTGTCGGCGCCCGGGCCCTCCGCACGGCCGGGCGTCGCTTCCTCCGCCGCGCCATCCGAGGCGGCACCGGCGCACGGCACGTTCGCGTCGCTCGTGGACAATGCCGCGGCCGGCGGCAAGGGCGAGGCGAGCGATATCGATCCAGATGCCGATGCGCCGATCGATCCGCACGTCGTCGACGCGGCAAGTCCCGATGCGAATGGGGCCCAGTACGCGGTAACCGACCCGCTGGCCTTGAAGGAGTTGAGGCTGCTTGGTTCGGCTGCTGCGTGCAAAAGCGCATCGGGCGCCGATCGCAACGAAGCCACCGTCGACGCTGACAAGAAATCCGATGACGATGACGACGCGGAATCAGGTGAGATTCCGCTCGAAGGCGTGCTGAACATCGACTGGCTGCTGGCGCAGCCGGCGTCGCGCCTCCCGCGAACCCCGTCGAACGATGGTGTCACGGAGACCCGGCAAGACGCCTCGCGCGTTGGCTCCGGTTCGTTGAAGGGCGTCACCCAGCCCTTCGCGCGCACCTGGACGATGGCGGCGTCGCTCGATTCGAATGCGCGGACATCGGCGGCAACGCAGGCGGAATCCAAGGCTGATGACGCACCGGTCGTCCAGCCGGACCTGGGTGCAACCGTTGATGCCTTGGTTGCCCACACAGCGCCCGAGGTCCCCGCTGAGGCTCCCAAAGCCGAGGCGACGAAAGAAACAGCTCAGACTCAACTCGTCAAGGGACTTGCGGGTCAGGTGGCCACCGCGCCGGCACCGCCGAAGTCAACGGCGTCCAAGCTCGAGTTGGACGTACGCGGTGCGGAGACGCTCGCGGCTCAGCAGCGTGCGGCAACGGCAGTGCAGGGGAACACCTCTACCGCTCTGCCAACGAATGTAGCCGCAGCCGAGGTTGTGAAACCATCCCCAGCTGCGACCGCGCGGCTCGAGCATGCGGCAGCGAGGCTCGCGAAGGTCATCGAGCGGAGTGGTGGGCTATCGATTGAGGCGGCCGGGACCGTTCCAACGGTCCAGCCGCTCGACACAGCTGCAGGGACCAGACAGGACGGATCGTCCGCGTTCTCGTCCAGCTCGCATGATCACGGGGCTGCTCTGCCGGAGCCGGTCCGCGTAGCCGGAACGTCAACGCCGGTTTTTGTGATCCCGCAGGCGGCTGCGGCCGTCACTGCCGGGATGTCGTCGCTTCACGCCGAGGCAGCTGCCGCGCCAGGAGCGCGGCTGCACGATGCCGATATGCTTCAGCAGTTCGTCCAGACGATGCGGGTCCAGTTCCGCGACGGCATCGG
Organism: Vicinamibacterales bacterium; assembly: GCA_036005125.1. GTDB lineage: Bacteria > Acidobacteriota > Vicinamibacteria > Vicinamibacterales > UBA2999 > DASYQV01. The sequence goes on along the minus strand of DASYQV010000108.1, from coordinate 1,158 downwards.
CGACGCGGTCCTGCGGCTGAGGCCGGAACATCTCGGTGAGGTCTCGATCTCGCTCCGTGTCGAAAACGGCACGGTGGCGGCGACCGTCAGCGCCGAAGCCGCGGCGGTCCGGCAGTGGCTCGAAACGAACCAGGCCTCGCTGCGTCAGAGCCTCTCGGAACAGGGTCTGCACCTCGACCGGTTCGTCGTGCAGCGCGATCCCGAAGAACGCCAGTCGCGCGAGGATCAGCCGTCGCGGCAGCAGCAACGGCGAAGACGCACCGCGAACGCCGACACACCGCGGTTCGAGATCACTGTTTAACGTAGGTCAAAGGGCAAAGGTCAAAGGGCAAAGGTAAGGTCAAAAGTCTAGGTTCTAGGTTCTAGGTCTAGGTCTCTACGTCTAGGTCTACGTCTAGGTCTACGTTTACGTCTACGTCTAGGTTCTGGGTCTAGACGCTAGGTCTAGGGGCAGGTCCGGACCTCGAGACCTTGCCCGTTGACCTCGTCCTTTGACCTCGACCTTTGACCTTCACCTAAGCCCCTTGACCTCACCTTTGACCTTTGACCTTTGACCTTGCCTGCCGGCCGGCCGGCCGGCAGGCTGTCGGCGCGCCGACCCGTCCACGCGCGTTTCTCTTCGAATTCCCGCCGATTTTCGCCGGTATTCGCCGGCAGTTGCGGGCATTTGCCTTGCTGAACGTCAGGTGCACCCGTGTGCGGTGCGCGCTCAAACCAGTCACGGGCTCCGCCAGATATCCCAGCGGAGCCGGCAACTGGTTGCCAGTGTCGTTTTGGCGCGCTTCGCGCGCCTAGGACCGCTAGGCGGATCCAGGCGCAACTATTAAAGATTCACGTTGCAAGCCGCATAGCGGTCCAATGTCACAAGAAGCATCCGCAAAGCCTCAGGGGCACTCGAAGCTCGTTCTCATCCTGCTCGTCCTCGTCGTGCTGCTGTTCGCCGGCGGCGGCGCCGGGGCGTACTGGATTCTCACGCACCGCGACGTCGTGGCGGCGGCACCACCTCCGCCGGACCCTGGCATCGTGGCCTTCGACCCGTTCGTCGTCAACCTGTCGGATCCCGGCGGCACGCGCTTCCTGCGTGTGACCATGCGCCTGGTCGTCGACAACAAGGAGCACGCGAAGGAGATGGAGGAGAACGAGCTCGGGCGCATGCGC
>DASYQV010000107.1:0-9535 GCA_036005125.1 Vicinamibacterales bacterium | reverse complement strand
TCCCGTTCACTGCAGCGTAATCGTCGGAAGAAACCCCGGGGCGCGCCGTTTGGTCGTGGCCCGCTCGTACGCGTATGCCAACGCAATCAGCTTCGCTTCGCTCCAGGCCCGCCCCATGAACGAAATCCCGACCGGGAGGCCGGAGATCTCGCCGGCCGGCACGGTGACGTTCGGATAGCCCGCCACCGCTGCCAGCGGCGAGCTCGCGCCCAGCAGCAGGTCGCCGTTCACGTGATCGATCAACCACGCCGGTGCGCCAGTGGGCGCCACGATCGCGTCGAGCTTGAACTTCTTGATCGCCGCATCGAGGCCGTGCTCCCCCGCGAGCGTCCGGCAGGTCGCGCGCGCCTTGCGATAGGCAGGCGAGGTCAGCGGGCCCTTCTCCTCGGCCATCAACATGAGCTCCTGCCCGAAGTACGGCATCTCGCGTTCCTTGTGCTGCTCGTTGAACGCGATGATCTCCCTGAGCGAACGTACACGCACCGTTGGACGCGCCGCCAGGTATGCATTCAGATCGGTCTTGAACTCGTAGAGCAGGACGTCGAGCTCGCAGCCGTCGAGCTCGTCGACGGTCGGAACGTCCGCCGGATCGACGATCACGGCGCCGCGCGCCTTCATCTCCTCGATGGCTGCCTCGACGACACGATCCGCACTGGGGCTGTAACCGAAGTATCGCTTGCGGGCCACACCGATTCGGGCGCCGCGGAGCGCATCGCGATTGAGCACCTTGGTGTAGTCGCTGATGCGTCCGGTCGATGGCTTCGTTGCCGGGTCGCGCGGATCCCGGCCGGCCATTGCGGAGAGGAGCGCCGCCGCATCCGCCACCGTTCTCGCCATCGGCCCCGCGGTGTCCTGCGAATGGGCGATTGGAATGATTCCCGAGCGGCTCACGAGACCGACCGTCGGCTTGATTCCGACCAGGCCGTTGGCTGCCGAGGGGCAGACGATCGAGCCGTCGGTCTCGGTGCCGACGCCGACGACTGCCAGATTCGCGGAGATGGCCGCGCCCGTCCCCGAGCTCGATCCACAGGGATTCCGGTCGAGGACGTATGGATTCTTCACCTGGCCGCCGCGCGCGCTCCACCCGCTCGTCGATCGGGTGGAGCGGAAGTTTGCCCACTCGCTGAGATTGGTCTTGCCGAGAAGCACCACACCGGCGGCCCGCAGACGCTCGACGATGAACGCATCGCGCGCCGCGATGGATCCCTCGAGGGCAAGCGATCCGGCGGTCGTCGTCATGCGATCCGCCGTGTCGATGTTGTCCTTGATGAGAATCGGGATGCCGTGGAGCGGGCCGCGCGCACCTCTGGTGCGCCGTTCCGCATCCAGGGCGTCCGCAGTGGCGAGCGCGTCGGGATTCACCTCGATCACCGATCGGAGCGTCGGCCCGTTCCGATCGATCTGCTCGATCCGCTTCAGATAGAGCTCCGCGAGCCCTCTCGCCGTGTAGCGGCCCGACTGCATCCACTGCTGCAACTGCTCGATGGTCGCTTCTTCCAGCTCGAACGACGCCGGTGCCTGCGCACGCGGCGCAACGAGGGCCACGACGCTCACGACGGCGACAGCCACGAAGGCGACGAAGAATTCAGCCAAGAAGGACACGAAGATCATGAAGGTTTTTAGGTCTTTTCTTCGTGGTCTTCGTGGCAAGAACTTCGTGGCCTTCGTGGCTGAACGGTTCGTGCCGTCGTGGCCGCCCGTTTCGCGTGTGCGAGGTTGAGTGTCCGTTCGCGTGACAGCGTGGTTTCGACGCATTATACTCAGCTTCTCTCGTGGCAATTCCCATTCTTCGCGGCCGTTCGTGGCAGCGGACGCTGCTGATGGTGGTCCTCACCGCCATCGTCGTCTGCGTGCCGGCCGTCGCGCGCGCGCATCAGCAGATCACGTCGCAGGCGCCGCTCCACGAAGGCTCGAGATTCAGGAACAGCTGCGAATCGGTACCGAGCAAGGTCACGGTGACCATAACCGTGCTCACGGTTCGAATCGCGATGTTCGTGCCGATAGACGACCGCGGGGCTGCGTGGTTCGTCGGCCGTCCCGACGCCGTTCCGCTCGCGCCGCAAGCCATCGTCTCCCCTCACGGTCTTCGAGCGCCACCTTCGATCGCCTAATCCCGGGCAAGACGTACGTGGGCCGGGTCTTAGACCTGGCGAGTGCCGCATCTGAAGATGCGGCCTACGAAAGACGTACGTAGGCCGGGTCTTCAGACCCCGCGAGTGCCGCATCTGACGATGCGGCCTACAAAAGACGCACGGAGGCCGGGTCTTCAGACCCGGCGAGTGCCGCTCCTGAAGATGCGGCCCACGCCAACCGGTTCATGAGTGATTGATGCGGAGTTGGCCAATGACCACATGTACACGACACACGACGCGAACCCTGGCGGCTGCACTCGGCACTGCCGTACTGGCGTGCGCGGGCGCCTGTTCCGATCCGCACGCGGCTGTTCGAACGGCCGGCGAGGTACGCAAGGTCGCCGTCGCGAGCGTCGAGCGCACGGATCTGTCCCGGACGCTGACGCTCGCCGCCGAATTCCGGCCCTTCCAGGAAATCGACGTGCACGCGAAGGTCGCCGGGTACCTGAAGGCGATCCACGTCGACGTCGGGGATCGGGTGAAGGCCGGCCAGTTGCTGGCCGTGCTCGAGGTTCCCGAGCTGCAGGATGAGATACAGCTGGACGAAGCGACGGTCAATCACAGCGCCGAGGAAATCAATCGCGCCCGGGCCGATGTCGATCGCGCGGAGTCGGGCCACGAGGTGGCGCATCTCGGCGCGACGCGCCTGGCGGCGGTCCTGAAGAACCGCCCCAATCTGGTGGCGCAGCAGGATATCGACGATGCCGCCGCGCACGACCGGATGGCGGAAGCACAGGTTGCGACCGCGAAAGCCTCACTGGCAGCCGCCCACCAGCAGCTTGCCGCGTCGAAAGCCCGCGCCGGCCGGACCAGAACGCTGCTCGAGTACACGCGCATTACCGCTCCCTTTGACGGCGTCGTGACGCATCGGTACGCGGACACGGGCGCCATGATTCAAGCCGGCACCGCTTCGCAGACACAGGCGATGCCGGTCGTCACGCTGTCACATAACGATCGCCTCAGATTGACGATCGACGTGCCCGAGTCGGCCGTGTCGCGCATCCGCGTGGGAGCTCCGGTGGAGGTGCGGGTCGACGCGATCGGCAGGACATTTCCCGGCACGGTGGCGCGATTCGCCAACAAGCTGAACGTGGACACCAGAACGATGCGGACGGAGGTCGACGTGGCGAACCGGGACCTCGTGTTGGTCCCGGGGATGTACGCAAAGGCCTCCATAGCCCTCGAGCGCGCGAACGGCGTGCTGGCGGTCCCGGTTCAGGCACTCGATCGCACGGAGGATGCGGCGAGCGTCCTGGTCGTCACCGACGGCAAGATCGAGCGACGTGCCGTCAAGACGGGGCTCGAATCGCCGGATCTCGTGGAGGTGCGGTCCGGCCTCGAGGCGGGCGAGCTCGTGGTCATCGGCAGTCGCAGCCAGCTTCGCCCGGGGCAGGCCGTGGCCTCCGCGAAAAGCGGCACCGGCGCCGCACAGAGGATTCAGTGATGTCCCGTTTTTCGATTCGTAATCCGTACCTCATCGTCGTCGTATGCCTGATCGTCGTCGTCATCGGGGCGACGAGCGTCGTGCGCATGCCGGTGGATCTGTTCCCGGCGATCAATATTCCCGAGGTCGTGGTGGCGACCTTTTACAATGGCATGCCGCCGGAACAAATCGAGACCGACATCACCGGACGATTCGAGCGGTTCTTCACACTCGGCGCGGGCATCGATCACATGGAATCGCGATCGCTGCCGGGCGTCAGCATCATCAAGGTGTTCTTCCAGCCGGGCACCGATGCCGACGCCGACGTCAACCAGATTTCCAACCTCGCGATGGCCGATCTGCGCCGTCTGCCGCCCGGCACGCTGCCCCCCATCGTGCAGAAGTTTGACGCGTCCAGTCTTCCGGTGTGCCTCATCACGCTCAAAGGCGAGGGCCTCAACGAGACCCAGCTGCGCGACCTCGGACAGTTCACGGTGCGCAATCAGCTGGCGAGCGTGCGCGGCGCCTCGATTCCGCCGCCTTTCGGCGGGAAGTACCGGCAGATCATGGTGTACGTCGATCCGGCCAGGCTGCACTCGTATCAGATGAGCCCGATGGACGTCGTCCGAGCGGTGAACAACGCCAATCTGATCCTGCCCTCCGGCGACGTGAAGATCGGACCGTTCGACTACACAATCTTCACCAACAGCCAGTTCCGGACGATTCCCGAGATCGATCAGATCCCCGTCAAGGCGGTCGGACAGTCGACGGTTCGCGTCGCCGACATCGGCCGCGCGGAAGACGGACATCAAATCCAGGTCAACATCGTGAAGGTCGACGGCCAGCCGTCCGTGTACCTGCCGGTGATGAAACAGGGCGGCGACACGAACACCATCGCGGTCGTCGACGGCGTCAAGGATCTCGTCGGCCGCCTGGTCGACGTGCCCTCAGAGCTCACGACGTCGGTGGTCTTCGATCAGTCGCTCTTCGTCAAACGCGCGATCGAGACTCTGCTGCACGAAGGCGGTGCGGGATTGGTGCTCACCGGGCTGATGGTGCTGATGTTCCTCGGCAGCTTCCGCGCAACGGCTGCCGTGTTCCTGTCGATTCCGCTCTCGGCCCTCGCCGCGTTCATCCTGCTGTACTTCGGCGGCAGCTCGATCAACACCATGATTCTGGCAGGCCTGGCGCTCGTGTTCTCGCGCCTGATCGACAACGCGGTCATCGTGCTCGAGAACATCTTCCGCCACCTCGAAATGGGCGAGACGCCAGAGGTCGCGGCCGAAAAAGGCGGGGAAGAAGTGTCGATGGCCGTCCTCGCGGCGACGCTGACGAGCTCGGTCGTCTTCTTCCCGGTGACGTTCCTCTACGGCGTCAGCCGGTTCCTGTTCTCGGCCCTCGCGCTCGCCGTCGTGCTCTCGCTCGTCGCCTCGTATTTCGTGGCCTGCTCGGTCGTGCCGCTGTTCTGCGCGAGATTCATGACAGCGCCGCACGGCCACGATCGGTCCGACGCGCCGCGGTCGTTCGGCGCGCGCTTCAACGCGGCGTTTGCACACCGGTTCGGCCGGCTGCTGCGGTGGTACGAGTCGCGCGTGCGGATCTCCCTCGTCAGCCCGCGTCTCGTGGTCGCCGGCATCACGGGCCTCTTTCTCCTCAGCCTGCTCCTCTACCCGCGCCTGGGCGTCGCGTTCTTCCCGCGCACCGACGCCGGACAATTCGTGATCAACCTCAAATTGCCGACCGGATCGCGCATCGAGCTCACCTCAGAGGACGTCGATCGCGTCGAGGCGCTCGTCCGCACGGTCGTCGCGCCCGAGGATCTGGACCTGATTGCGTCCAACATCGGCGTGCAGCCCGGGTTCTCGTCGATCTACACGAGCAACGCGGGACCTCATACGGCGACGGTGCAGGTCGCGCTGAAGGAAGACCATCGGGTCGGCAGCTACGAGTACATGGAGCGCGTCCGCCACGCGATCGCTTCCGAACTGCCGCACCTGAGCGCGTACTTTCAGTCGGGCGGCATGGTCGACGCGGTGCTGAACCAGGGGCTCCCCGCTCCCATCGACGTGCAGTTGAGCGGATCCAACCTCGAGGCCGTGTTCGCCGCGGCCACCGACATGGCTGCCGCCATCCGGGGGCTCGCCGGCGCCAGCGACGTATTCATTCCGCAGGACATCGACTATCCCTCCCTGCGGTTGGATATCGATCGCGAACGCGCCGCGATGCTCGGCCTCGACCAGCGCGAGGTCGTCAACAACGTCATCACCGCGCTCACGTCGAACCAGATGATTGCGCCGAGTTACTGGGTGGACCCGAGGAGCGGCAACGACTACATGCTCACGGTCCAATATCCTGAAGGCCAAATCAAGGATCTGCTCGACCTCCGCGACATGCCGCTGCACGCCTCGAGACAGAGAGAACCGACGCGGCTCGATGCGGTCACGCGGATTACGCCGATCAAATCGCCGACCGAGATCGACCACTATCAGATCCAGCGTGTGATCGACATCTATGTCAATCCGATCGGAGAGGACCTGGGCTCACTGGCCGACGGGATCAATCGGATCATTGCGTCGACCAGGCTGCCGAACGGCGTGCGCGTCGCGATGCGCGGCATGGTTCAGGGAATGCAAGCCTCGTTCGGGAGCTTCGCTCTGGGCCTGATTCTCGCGCTCGTGCTCTTGTATCTGATCCTCGTCGCGCAGTTCCGGTCGTTCGTCGATCCGGCCCTGATTCTGCTCGCGGTGCCGACCGGCCTGACGGGCGTGCTCCTCGCCCTCTATCTCACCGGGACGACACTGAACGTGCAGTCGCTGATGGGCGTGTTGATGATGGTCGGCATGGTCGTCTCGAACAGCATCCTCATCGTCGAGTTCACGCATCGCCTTCAGGACGACGGGATGCCGCTCATCGACGCGGTCGTCAACGCGTGTCGCATCAGGCTCCGCCCGATTCTCATGACGTCGCTGGCGACGATCATCGGCCTCGTGCCAATGGCGCTGAAGCTCGGAACCGGCAGCGAGGCCTATGCGCCGCTCGCCCGCGCGATCATCGGCGGCCTCATCGTGTCGGTGCTGCTGACCGTGTTCATCGTTCCGGCGGCCTACGTGCTGGTCTATCGGCGTCGAACCATCGTGGTGATCTCTAGCGGGGCTCCGCCTCGTTAGAAACAGTGTTGGTTTTGCCCCGCCTCCCCCCACCCCACCACGCACAAAACGCGTGGCGGGGACCCCGGCCGGCGGGGCGCGACGCCTTGAAGGCCGTTCGGAGAACTTGACTCGTTTGCACAGAATTCACGCCTTCAAGGCGTCTACGGAGGCACAGTGAACGGGCGTCTTCTTCTTGCTGTCGGTTTCACTCTGGCGCCGGTTGTCGTCGCTGCCGCCCGCGCGCAGACGCCGCAGCCGCTCACGCTGGCGCAGGCAGAGCAGACCGCATTGAACAACCATCCGCAGATCCAGGCGGCCCGGTACACGTCCTTTGCGGCGAAGGAAATCGTACGCGAGGCGCGGTCGGCGTACTTTCCGGCGATTTCGGCCAGCCTGACGGGCGCAGGCGCCGAAAACGGCAGCCGCATCGCCGCCGGCGGTTTGAACAACCCGATCATCTACAACCGCTTCGCGAGCGGCATCAGCGTTGGACAGATGCTGACGGATTTCGGCCGCACGCATGCGCTCGTTGCGAGCTCGACACTGAACGCACAGGCGCAGGATCAGAACGTGTCGGGACAGCGGGCGGCCGTCCTGCTCGAGGTCGACCGGGCCTACTTCAGCGCGCTGCGCGCGCAGGCGGTGCAGCGCGTCGCACAAGCCACGGTCGATGCGCGTCAGATCGTCGTCGATCAGATCAGCGCGCTGGCGGCGAGCCACTTGAAGTCAGGGCTCGACGTCAGTTTCGCAAAGGTGAACCTCGCCACGGCGCAACTGGTCCTCGCGCAGGCGCAGAACGACACGCAGCGTGCGTTCGCGACGCTGGCCGCGACGCTCGGCACGCAGGCCGGCGCGAGCTACGTGCTCTCGGAAGAGCCGCTTCCGGCACCGCCCCCGGCCGAAACCACCAGCCTCGTCGCGGCGGCATTGCGCGATCGACCCGAAGTTGTCGGCGCACGCTTCGGCGCCGAGTCCGCTGCGCGGCTTGCGGAAGCCGAAGCCAATCTCGTCAGGCCCTCGGTGTCGGTCGTCGGCGCGTTCGGTATGGCGCCGTACCGCGAGCTCGCAATTCCCGAACACTATTCCGCGTTCGGGATCAACATCTCGGTGCCCGTGATGAATGGCAATCTCTTCGCCGCGCGACATGCCGAGGCGACGCTTCGTGCCGAGGCGACGACCCAACGCCTCCGTGATGTCGAGAATCAAATCGCCCGCGACGTCCGGATCGCGTGGCTGAACGCGAACACCGCGTTCCAGCGGCTCGGGTTGACGGATCAGCTCCTCGACCAGGCATCCCAGGCGCTCGATCTGGCCCAGTCGCGCTACGACCTCGGCCTCAGCTCGATCGTCGAGCTCAGTCAGGCGCAGTTGAACAAGACGCAGGCGGAGCTCGAGCAGGCGTCCGCCAAGTACGACTACCAGGTGCAGACGGCGGCGCTCAGCTTCGCGATCGGCGCGCGCAAGTGATGTGCCCGCGCGCGGTGTTGATGTAAGATTGGCCGTTTTCCTCCCCTAGTCCGTTATGCGGCTGCCAAGGCGAATTTTGTACTCGTTGTGGATCGCATGACGGACTGGCGCGCGAAGCGCGCGAAAAGGCACTGGCTGACCAGTCACGGGCTCCGCCCCTGACATCCCAGCGGAGCCCGGGACTGGTTAGCATGTGGCGTCAAGGTGGTAGCGTCATGGCACCGTATTCGACTGGAGAACAAAGATGACCCACAAGACACTGGCGTCAGCGTTCGTCGCATTCTTGTGCGCTGCGCTCCTGCTGGCTCCCTCGGCGTTCACCCGCGTGACCGCGCAGGCGCGCCAGGCACCCGTCTTCCAAGTGGACCCGAGCTGGCCCGCCATTCCCAACAACTGGGTCTTCGGGACCGTCACCTCGGTGACCGTCGGGCCGGACCAGCATGTCTGGATCATTCATCGTCCGCGGACAGTGCCGGAAGCCAAGAGAGCGCAGGCAGCGCCGCCGGTGCTGGAATACGACGCCGCCGGGAAATTCGTGAAGGCATGGGGCGGCGACGGCAAGGGGTACGACTGGCCGTCAGCCGAGCACGGAATCTCGGCCGACTACAAGGGGAATCTCTGGATCACGGGCAGCGGTCCGAGCGGCGGGGGGCCGGGCGCGACGCAGGACAACATGGTTGTGAAGTTCTCGCGTGATGGAAAGTTCCTCCTGCAGATCGGCGGACGGAACCAGCCGGGCGGGAACAAGGACACGAAGAACTTCGAGCGCGCAACCGACACTGACGTGTACAAGAAGACCAACGAGGCGTTCATCTCTGACGGCTACGGCAACCGCCGGGTCATCGTCTTCGACGCCGATACGGGAGCCTTCAAGCGGATGTGGGGTGCGTTCGGCCGTCCGCCTGACGACGACCCGCCGGCGCCGGCGCGCCCGCCCGCCGCCGGCAGCGGTGGGGCGGCGCCAGCCCCAGCTGCCCCACCATCGACGCCGGAGGGGTCGCCGCGATTCGCGAATCCCGTCCATGGCATCAAGGTGTCGAACGACGGCCTCGTCTACGTCTGCGATCGCACCAATCGGCGCGTGCAGGTGTTCAACACCGACGGGAAGTACGTCAATCAGGTCTTCATCAATCGCAATGAAGCCGTGTCGGCAGCCGGGCTCGCGTTCTCAGCCGATCCCCAGCAGACCTACTTGTATGTCGCCGACTACGGCAACTCTCATGTCGTGGTCGTCAACCGGAAGACGCTCGAGGTCCTGTACCAATTCGGCAAGAGAAGCGACGCGCCCGGCGACTTCCAGGGCATTCACAATCTGGCCACCGATTCCAAGGGCAACCTGTACACCGCGGAGGTAGCGCCAGGGA
>DASYQV010000106.1:0-5164 GCA_036005125.1 Vicinamibacterales bacterium | reverse complement strand
GCTGACGGCGGAGGTCGAACGCGCACTCCTCGTCTTGAGCATGCCCGCTGCGCGCTTGATTGCGAATGGCGAGGAGCGACTCCTCCTGCTCGAGGAGGTCGAAGCATTGCTGGCGTCGAAGGCGTTTATCGTGGACGCGTGCCGTCATGTCGTGCGTGACGACAGCAAGGTGGTCTCGCTCGCAACGCGTCCGGTGTTGTTCGCGCTCGCCCGCGCGCTGGGCGAGGCGTGGCCGGAAGACGTCTCGAGGGACGCACTCGTCGCGCGGGCATTTGGATCGAAGTTCGCCGATGAATCGCATCGGGCGCGGCTGCGAGTCGAAGTGGGGCGGCTTCGGAGGGTGCTTCGGACGCTGGCCGACGTCAGCGCGACGAAACGAGGGTTTGCGCTGGCGCCGCGCCTTGGACGCGAGGTCGTCGTGCTGGCGCGGCCTGTCGAAGACGAGCATGCGTCGGTGCTCGCCCTCCTCGCCGACGGTGAATCCTGGTCGAGCTCGGCCCTTGCGCTGGCGCTTGGAGCGAGCCAGCGCACGGTGCAGCGGGCGCTCGACTCGCTTGCCGCAGCGGGCAAGGTGCAGTCGTTCGGTCGCGGGCGAGCTCGTCGATGGATAACGCCGCCGGTGCCGGGATTCACGACAACCTTGTTACTCCCCGCTCCTCTGCCGACTGACTAAGATGGACGCATGCCTCGATCAACCGCCGAGATCGTCCGTGAGTATGGGCCCTTTTCCGGTGTCGACCACGTGCATGGCGTCACGTATGACGGTCAGCACGTCTGGTTTGCTGCTGGAGACACGCTGAACGCCTTCGATCCGGTGAGCGGAAAGATGCTGCGATCCCTCGATGTCGCAGGGCACGCAGGAACGGCCTTCGACGGCCGGCACTTGTTTCAGCTCGCCGAGGATCGCATCCAGAAGATCGATCCGGAGACCGGCCGTGTGCTCGCCACGATCCCGGCGCCCGGCGGCGGCGGTGATTCCGGGCTCGCGTGGGCCGAAGGGACGCTCTGGGTCGGGCAGTATCGGGACCGGAAGATCCATCAAGTCGATCCCGAGACAGGGACTGTTCTTCGCACGATCGAGTCGAACCGCTTCGTCACCGGGGTCACCTGGGTGGACGGAGAGCTCTGGCACGGTACCTGGGAAGGTGACGAGAGCGACGTGAGGCGAGTCGATCCCCGAACGGGAGAGGTATTGGAGCGGCTCGAGATGCCGTCCGGCGTGGGCGTGTCGGGGCTCGAGTCCGACGGCGGCGATCAGTTCTTCTGCGGAGGAGGACGGAGCGGGAAGGTGAGGGCCATCCGCCGGCCCAGGCGAGGCTCCTCGCCAGGCAGCGGCTCGAAGAGGCCTGTCGACTCCACGAGCGCAAAGCCGTGATCGGTCACGTCATATAACCTGAAATGAGCGCAGGGAAGAGGATGAGGGAGGAACCGTCTCGGCACTAATAGTATGCGTCAGACGCGTTGGCGCTTCAAGACTGTTTCTTGCGTGTGAAGGCCGGTATTATCGCCGGTCCATGTCGAAACGCGTTCCTCGCGCTCATGATCATCGTCGTAGACGCTCTCGCACATCACGTGTCCGCGACGTTCAGCGACGCGTGAACACCGATCTGAGCGACATTGACCGTGGAAGCTCGGGCCGACTGCTCGATCGCATTCTGGCCGCGCCGCACCTCGTGCACCTGGTTCGTCGGTTGCAGCCGGAGGTGCTCCATCGCGTCATTCAGCACTGTGGACTGGAGGACTGCGGCCACCTGCTGACGTTGGCGACACCTGGCCAGTTGGCGCGTCTCCTCGATCTCGATCTGTGGCGTCCGGCTGCGCCTGGCCTTGACGAGCGGTTCGACGTCGATCGTTTTGGCACGTGGCTCGAAGTCATGGTGGAAGCTGACGTGTCGAGCGCGGCGACGGCACTTGCCGCAATGGACGTCGATCTCGTCGCTGCCGGGTTCGTACAGCACGTTCGCGTCTTCGACTACGCGGCCGTCGCGCCTTTCGTCACGCTCGACGGCGAAGAGGTGTCGCCGGGCCGCGCTGTCGACGACAGTCTCCGCTGCGAGGTCGGAGGATACGTGGTCTCCGCGAAGCGCATCGGGTGCTGGGACGCCATCACGGCCGTCCTGATCGCGCTGGCCGGCGCGCACGGCGACTACTTCAATCAGGTCATGCGTGGCTGTTGCCGTCTGTCGAGCTCACGGCCGGAGGTCGACGGGTTGGACGATCTGCTGACCACCAACGAACAGGCCATGTTCGACCTGGCATTCGATCGCGAGGCACGCCGCGACACGCGGGGATACGTGACGCCGGCACAGGCACGCGCGTTTCTGCAGACGTCACGACGGATCGATATCCGACATGGCGCCATGCCTCCTCGTGACCCGGTGACGCATGCGTACTTCAGAGGCATCGAAGCACAGACGGCGATGGAGTGCGACACCGAGTCGCCCGAATTGCCGCCACGCGATCAGGTGGAACCGGCGCGGGATGCCTCGGCGGAAGCAGTCGCCGCGATCGTCGATCTGCTGCACGAGGCGGGTGTGATTCCACGGGCACCCCGAGCACTGCTGGAAGGTCCGCAGACGAGCGCGCCACGCCTTACGCGCGTCCGGGCGCACCTGCAATTCGCCCATGACCGTGACCCCGACGCGTATGCCATGCGGAGCGCAGAGCTCGCGTACCTGGCGAACCTCATCGTTGCAGGATCGACTATCCAGTCACGACCGGTTGCTGCGGAAGAGGCATCGAATGCGGCCGTGGCCGTCTGCAATCTGGGCCTGGAGAACTGGCCGGTTCACTGGCTGGCAGGCGAAGTCCGCCGAGGTCTATCCGTGACCGAAGCCGGAATGGAGCTGCCCGAGGACTTTCTGATTCGCCACGATCTTGTCAGCGTGTTCCAGGTCGGGTGGACGGTCCTCCATGAGGACGTCTGCATGTATGCGGCAGACACGCTAATCAGTGTCCTGACGTCAGTGCAGTGTGCCGATGGCTACGTTCAAGCCGCGCTCGAGACCCTTCGAGTCACGTTGATGAAACACTGGCGCGCCGGATCACCGTGGGATGGTCGGGACGCTCTCGATGTGATTGCAATCCTGGACACGCCGTCATGGGCTGCGCTGCTCGGCCTGATCGATGAGTTTCCGACGTTGCACGCGGCAGTTGGCGCGTTACTGGCCGGAACGACGCGTCAGATCGATGCCTCTGCGTTCGAATTCATTTCCGAGAACACACAAATTCAAAGGGTCCATGATTTCATGCGGTTGCTGCCGGGCATATTGCGCGGCTGAATCTCGGCACCGGGTTCCTCGAGATCAACGACAAGGACCCGGCACTTCCGGCTGCGCGCACGTTCAACTCACCTCGAGCGTGGGAGTGACCGGCCGAACCGGTTCGGGCCGGCGATCCGCGAGCAGATGACACATCAGCGGTCCTGACATCAGGGACGTCAGGAGCGCCATGATGACGATCGCGACGAACAGGCGCTCGTCGATGACGTTGGCGGCCAGACCCACCCCGGCCAGGATGATGCCGGTCGCTCCTCGCGCATTGAGGCCGAACCCGATGGCCCATGCCTCGCGATCCAGCGGCATACCGGCCGTCCATGCGCCGAGCAGCACCGCGCCCACCTTCGTGACGCACGCGACCACGAAAATCAGGGTCACCAGCGCCAGGTCGAAGTTCGCGATGAAGTTCGCGCTCATCCCCATCGAGATGAAGTAGATCGGTGCAAAGAAGCTCATGACGAAGCGGCCCACGACGTCATGCGCCTCCCTCTGCCGGGCATCGCCGCCGCTGAGCGCCACGCCGACGAGGAATGCTCCCAGGAATGCGTGAATGCCCAGCGCCTCCGAGGCGCTGCCGGCCAGCATGACGAGGAGTGCGGTCACGGCGATGAGGCCGCCGGGCCACGCAGTGTTTGGTCGCGCGCGCTCGAGCAGCCGCGGCCCGAGCCATCGGCCGACCCCGAGCAGCACGGCCAGCAGCAATCCGACGAGGGTCAGACTCAGCCATGGGCTTCCCCCGATCGGTACGGCGGCCGGAGTGATGTCGCTCAGGATGATCGCAAACAGCGTCCAGTTGATCAGGTCGTCCACGACCGTGGCGCACATGATCAGCGTGCCGATCGGACCGTTGAGCAGACCGAGGTCTATCAGGATGCGGGCGAGGACGGGATTGGCCGAGTTCGCCAGATTCATTCCGATGAACAGCGCAAACGCGAAATAGTGACGTTGAACCGTCGGGCCCCAGAACTCTCCGGGCACGGCATATACCAGCGCCACGCCGGCAGCGATAGGCAGCACCGTGCCGACGAGGCCGATCAGGATCGCGCGCATGCCCAGTCGTCTCAGATCCGCCAGGTTGACCTCGAGACCGGCGTAAAACAGGAAGAACAACATCCCGAGCTTCGTCAAGGCCTCGCGCACGACGGCAACATCCGGCGATGAGAGGAACAGCCACCCGTGGAGTGCGGGGGCGAGCACGCCGAAAATGGTCGGACCCAGAATGATTCCGCCGGCCATCTCACCGACGACGGACGGCTGTTTCAGGCGGCGCATGATCTGGCCGCAGAGAAAAGCGACGCACAGCATCGTCGTGAGTTGCAGGGTCAGCTTGACGAAATCCTGCGAGCTCATGTCGTGTCAGCCTCTTGTGGAGTCGGGCGCGGCGCCCTGGACCGCACCGTTCGGTCCAGCAGTGGCCGAGCACGCCGAGATTCTTGCAAAAGAACTCGGCGACCTCCGCGCGCTCCGCGTTTGGAATTCGTCTCCGCGTTCTCCTCTAGGCCCCAGACCGCGTACGCCTCGTTCAGCCACTGGTCGTCGAACGGTCGTTTCTCGCTCTTGACGCCGCCCGATTCCAGCATGTGCACGAACGCGCCGAGAACCCTCGCAGGGACGCGAATCGATCCGGCGAGGTCGCTGCCGATGTCCAGGGTCGTGAAGCCCGCGGCGACCGCCGCCGCCCCGCCACCCGTGCTGCCGCCGGGGGTGCATGTCAGATCATGGGGATTGTTCGCGGTCGGATAGAGTGGCCCGAAACTCTGGTAATCGCCCAGCAGCGTGGGGACGTTGGTCTTGCCGAGGATGACCGCGCCGGCCTCCTTCAGTCTATTGACGATGAGCGCGTCGGAGGCGGCGACGTTGTTCCTGAGCGGTCGGAAATTGACGGT
>DASYQV010000105.1:0-21926 GCA_036005125.1 Vicinamibacterales bacterium | reverse complement strand
CAACACCGACGTGTCGGACTCGTGGGAGCGCGAGGGCGAAGATCCGGAATTCTTCCGCCAGTTTGCGCCGTACGGCTACGCCCTGGGCATCGACGTGCTGCTGTACGCCATGACGCACTGAATGCGTGCCATTCTCTTGACCTTCATCTGTGCCTTGAACTTACAAACGGCGCAGTAATCAATCGCCGCTTGTTGTCCCGCTCTCGTCCCTGTGCGGCGCCTTCGGTGGCCAGTCGAACGGCATCCTCGGCGTCTCCGCGAACGCCGCAGAACACTCGACGTGATGGCCAGCGCTTGGATTTGCGTGACGTGCGACGCGTAATGGCTTCGGCGATTGCGACCGGGGTCCTGTCTGCCATACTCTACGCCCATGGAAAAGGACATCGCGTTCGAAATGGCGGCCTCCACGGTCCGCTACGGCGCCGGCGTGACGTGCGAAGTGGGGATGGATCTCGCCTCGCTCGGCGCACGACGCGTGCTGGTCCTCACCGACTCCGTGGTGAAGACACTGCCGCCCGTGCAGAGGGTGGCCGAGTCGCTCGAGCGGCAGAGGATCCCGTTCGTCGTCTACGACCGCGTGCGCGTGGAGCCGACCGATCAGTCGATGCTCGATGCGGTGGCGTTCGCACGCGACGGCGAGTTCGACGCCTTCGTGGCGGTCGGCGGTGGGTCCACCATCGACACGGCGAAGGTGGTCAATCTCTATACGACCTATCCCCCACCCGATTTCCTCGACTACGTCAACGCGCCAATCGGGAAGGGGCTCCCGATCCCGGGACCACTGAAGCCGCTCATGGCCATCCCGACCACCGCGGGGACGGGAAGCGAGACGACCGGCGTCGCCATCTTCGATCTCCACGGCATGCACGCGAAGACAGGCATCGCGAGCCGCCGCCTCAAGCCGACCCTCGGATATCTCGATCCCGAGAACACCAGGACGATGCCGCCGCAGGTGGCGGCGTCGGCCGGACTCGACATTCTCAGCCACGCCGTAGAGTCGTTTACCGCGCTCCCGTTCACCGAGCGGCCCCGGCCCGCGCGTCCGGAGCTCCGCCCGGCCTATCAGGGCTCGAATCCGATGAGCGATGTCTGGTCGCTGCAGGCGCTCCGCATGGTGGCGAAGTTTCTCGTCCGCGCTGTCGAGGACCCGTCAGATGACGAGGCGCGCGCGAACATGCTGTTGGCGGCGTCGTACGCCGGGGTGGGATTCGGAAGCGCGGGTGTGCACCTGCCGCATGGCATGTCGTATCCGGTCTCCGGCCACGTGAAGCAGTACATCGCGCCCGGGTATTCGGCCGACCATCCGCTCGTGCCGCATGGCGTGTCGGTGATTCTCAACGCGCCAGCCGTCTTCCGGTTCACCGCTGCCGCGAACCCGGGACGGCATCTCGAAGCGGCCGCGGCGCTCGGCGCCGACGTCACTTCTGCCCGACCGGCCGACGCGGGAAAGATTCTGGCGGATCGGATCACATGGTTCATGCAGCAACTCCACGTGCCGAACGGCCTGCGCGCGGTCGGCTACTCCTCCTCCGATATTCCCGCGCTGGTTGAAGGCACGTTGCCGCAGCACCGCGTCACGAAGCTGTCGCCGCGGCCGGCAGGTCCCGAGGAGTTGAGCGCGCTTTTCGAAGACGCGATGGTCGCCTGGTGACGCAGAACCAGGCAGGCTCCCAGCATTCATGATTCTTGATTCTTGATTGCAAGCCGCTCGGACGATCGAATCAAGAATCAAGAATCAAGAATCATGAATCATGAATCGTGAATGATTAAGAGCGGAGGACACCATGAGTTCGATCGCGAGACTGCTGGTGATGGTTCCCCTTGTCGGCGTATTCCTTCTGATGTGGGCGGCACACACCGACCACGATGTTGTCGGCGCTCAGATGCGCAAACCGATCATGGTGACGCGAATCTACACGGGGACCGATGGCCAGAGTCACGCCGAAGAAATCGAGCTGAAGATCAGCAACGGCAACGCGTCCGAGATGATCAAGGCGACGAGCGTCCAGTTTCGACGGACGCCGCCGGGCTCGTTCAGCGACTGGCACGTCGGGCCCCGGCGTCAGTTCGTGATCACGCTCAGCGGTCGCGGGGAGATCGAGGTCGCGGGCGGGAAGAAGGTGACGGCGGAACCGGGTCGCATCGAGCTGATCGAGGATACGACCGGCAAGGGTCACACGACCAGAGTGACAAGCAAGGAAGACCGGATAACGATCGCGATCCCCCTTGCCGATCAGACACTCGGAAGTGCCCTTCAATGAAGGGCGCGTGTCGAAGCTGGCCCTCGACCCCGGGGCAGCGCCACGACGCGAGCCGGTCGATCCGGCTCGCGCCCGCCGGCGCCCTTACTTGTCTTTGTCCTTGTCGTACGGGGCACCCGTGCCGGACGATCCGACGAACAGCTTCTTGCCATCCTTGAAGGTGATGTCCCTTCCGTTCGCGCGGTTCGATCCATCCTTGGCCTGATAGCCTTCGACGAGGATCTCGGTCCCGACCGGCAGAGAGTCCTTCGTAAATCCCCTTCTGAGCAAGGCGTTCGGCGCGCCGCCCTCGATCATCCACTCCGTGACGCTGCCCTTGGCGTCCTTAACGTCGATGTGGATCCACGAGTGCGGGTTGATCCATTCCATCTTCGTGACCGTCCCACGCAGCTTCACTGGACGCTGGGCGTCGAATTCTGCTGAAAACGCATGGTGCGCCACGACCGGCATGGTCGCCAGAACGGCTATAAGGGCTCCGAGCCCAACGCTCACGCTTGATCGCATGGATACCTCCTCCGGTTGTACTGTGATCGATCTTGCACGTACTCGCAACCTGTTCGCTTCATTCCCTCTCAGCCGGCTTCCGGGCCGCCGTCCGAGCGGCGTCTTCTGCGGCCCGCTCCGGCGCGCGAGCCCCGCTGAGAATGTTGGTCATGCCGTAAGTTACTCACGATCATCTCGGCGCAACGACGCCAAGTCTCGCAGATAACTCAGCGGCTCGGCTTCTTGCGAAGGTGACCATAGAGGAGCTCTTCGGAGAACTCGATGCATCTGAACTCCAGAATCTGCGCGTTCTTCTCGAGACGGCGGTAGAGGGGCATGCTCATCTTCCACGGGCGCGTGAACACCTTGGGATCCTCGATTGTCGCCTCGTACTGAAGCGCATCGGCGCCCATCGGCGTATATCGCTCGACGACGTGAAGCGCGTCGCTGTGGAAGTTCCCGGCCCGGTCGAACCACGTCTGATCGTTGAATGATGTTACGTCGACGACCAGCGTATTTCCTTCCCAACGGCCGACGGAGTGCCCCATCCATGTCTCCACGGGACTCTTCGGAACCTTGTCCATGTGGACCACACGAACCGCGGCCGCGTATTCGTACACGATCATGATCTTGTCGCTCCCCTGGACGATCTGAAATGGGAACGGCATGTACGTGGCGCGCGGCACGCCAGGCAGGTAACACTTCGCCTCGGGATCGATGGACCATCGCTTCTCGAAGTTCTGCTTTTTCTTGTCGAGGGCCGAGGCCAGATAGGGAATCTCATTGCCCTCCACGACACCCAGGCCGGCCGGGGCCGCCAGAAGCGCGCCGAGCTGCGGCGGTCCCGGCCGCGCCGCATGTTCCTGAATGTCCCAGTTCGCCGAGTTGATCGCCTGCCAGATTCCATTCAGGTTCGGCGTGCCCCCAGGTCGCTCCTTTGACTGACCGGCATTACGCTCCGCGCCTGCTTGCAGCATCACTATCAGCGACACAGTCGCGACGGCTACCACAGAGCTTCCGAGAACCAGGTGCCTGACTGAGCTTCGCATCTATGGGACTCCTTGGCCGATACCATGCGGACCCGACCCGTCCAGCAGTTCATGCCTCCGCGGGGCCGATGAACAGAATGCAGGGATTTTAACCTATTTGGTGCTCTTGGACCTGGCAGCTTCGGCGGCCTTCCTCCTGCGCTCGCGCGCCGCTGAGGATGTTCCGCATCGCGTAATTGCCTTCGTGACCAGGCGTACTCGAAGATCGGTGGCATACGAGTCGGAGAGGCGGTCAACGTGGCGATCGGAAAGCTCGGCCGATCCCCCGGTCGGCGTCCGAAGCCAGGTTCTTGATGCGTCGCGCTACTCTCCCGGATCGTTGTGATCCACGCGTGTCTTGATCCGCCACCCGTTTGAGGCCTTGACGAACGTGTCGTCGCTGTACCCAGAGCCATAAATCCGCGGCTCTTTACCGCTCACGTCCATGAGAAACCAGTAAACGCGTCCCTTCGCGCCTTCGGGCGTGGGGGTGATGATCAGGCTGCTGTTGAAGTGCCGCCGCGGCGGAGCGTTCGACTTCTTCCGGCCCGCGTTGGCGGTCGTGCGCCACTCCTCGAGGGCTTTCCGGCCCACGAGCTCGAGCTTGGGACCCGCCTTGAACACGGCATCGTCCGTCCAGACGGACATGAACATCGCCACATCGTCGAAATCGGTTCCCTGATTGTAGCGAGCCTGCAACTCCTGGATTTCGTCACGGTCCTGCGCGGTCAAGGTCCCCGCGCGCGGGCTCCTCTGTTGCGCGTACACCCAACCAGCAATCGCGACGCAACCAATCAGCGTGATAAGGGCTGATGTCGATAGCTTCCGCATGGTGCCTCCTTATGTCGACTTCGGGACGAACGCGAGAAATCGACGCGGATTGTCTACAAGGACCTTTCGGATCGTCGTCTCCTTCACTCCAGCGAAGCGAAGCTTGGGGACGAACTGCATGAGCACGCTCGAGAACCCGTGGCCCCAGTTCGCCTTGTAGTGCGTCGGGTTGCCCATGTCGGACGTCAGCAGGAGCTGATCTTCGATGCCGGCGTCGACGAGCATCATGAATCGCTTCACTTTTTCCGCTTCGGGAATATGTGACCGCGCCATTTCGTGGCCGACCGGTCCGAAGTCGACGAACGCGCCACGCTTCGCGATTTTCAGATGCGTGTCCATCCTGGGATCCTGCGAGGTCTGAATCGTCGCGAGATGGCCGATGCAGACGCTCTGCGGTTTCACGCCGACGGATTCGAAGGTGTCCAGCTGCTCCAACGCGCAGCTCGGACACCCCTCGTGCGGGACGTGCGTGAATATCGGGAGGCCCGTCCGAAGATGGGCCTTGCCGATGGCGCGAAGCACCTTGCGCTCGTCGGCCTGCATCTGCAGCGACGTGCCGATCTCTCCCATTGCGCCCCAGCGATGCTTCGCGGCGTCGCTGACGAACTCCTCGACGAGCTGCTCCTCGCTCATCTTCGCGATCTGAGGGGGATAGGGCGCGAAGCCGAGGTCCTCGAGGTACCCGCCCGCAAGCACGACGTGCACCGGCGACCGCATCGCGATCTGCCTCACGGCCTCGACCTGTTCGTCCGTGCGCCGACTGGTGGTCGCGTTGACGAGACACCCCAGACCATCGGCCGCGGCCGCCCGGAGCTCATCCACCATGAGATCCACGTTGCCTCCGAGATGCTCGTGAATCAGCGTGGCTCCGTTTGCCAGGGCATCCGGGGACAGATCCTTCAGAATCGTGCGGATGACCGCGCCTCTGGGGACGTTGATGCGCTGCACGCTCTTGAACGTCGTCTGCGCCGCCGCCCACGCGCTGCTCTCTCGCAAGGCTGCGACAGTCCCGAGCCCGGCACCGGCGCCCAGCAACCGGCACGCTTCACGACGGGTGAACCGCGGAATACCAGAATCCCTGTCCGTCATACGCTCCTTCCCTTCCACAGGCCACGCATCCCGCTCGCGTCGTTCTGGACGCCGCGAATCCAAGACGCCAACGTCGGATCGTGAAGTTCGAAGATTCTAACTTAGCTCACGTGCATCGATTCTGGCGTGCGTAGGCGGCCCATGGGCCGGGTCTGAAGACCCGGCCTACGTACCGCGGCGCGCGAACTGCGGGCTCAGAACGTCAGGCGACCGCCGAATTTCCACCAGACGGCCGGTAAGAATCGCGCCTCCCGCGTAGGCGTTGTTGATCGGTTGCAACCATGTCGGACCGTGGCTGGTGTTGCGTCTCGAGTTCGAAGTCGAGATTCAGGACGCGAGCTTCGAGCCCCGAGGCCCGAGCCGGTAATGTGGCCTGCCTAAACTGAGTGAGCTCCGAGGGATCAAGTCGCTCACCGATTGTTGGCCGCAGTGCTGTTCCACACGCGCCTGGACCAGCCCCGCGTCGACTTCCGGGACTTCATACGCCAGCCGTCGGGCGTTCTCACGTAGGTATCTTCGTAGTACCCGGCGCCCTCGATGGCCGGCGGCCGCGACAGCACATTTATCGTGTACCAATACACGCGCCCCTTCGCGCCTTCGGCGGTTGGCGTGATGAGGATGCTCGTGTTGTTGTGCGTGAATTCCGCGCTGGCGCCTTTCGTAAAGCCGGCGGTCAGGTAGCCCTTGATCGCGTTCTTACCGGTATACGCTTCGCCGGCGCCGGTCGTGAACACCGCGTCGTCGGTGTACGCCGACAGGTACAGATCCACGTCCCGGAAATCCCAGCCCTGGTTGTACCGGGCGTGCAACTGCTGAATCTCGGCGATGTCCGCGCCGCTCAGCGGCCGCGCGGCGCCGCTATGTCGCTGCGCATAAGCCCACCCGGCTCCCGCGACGGCGCCGACCACAAGAATCGCCACCAGCGTGCGCAATCTCCGCATGGCTCCTCCTCTTCGTTCGAGTACAGCGACGGACGTGGCACGATTGTAGCCCTATCGGCTCGCTCTCGCGGCTGTTCGGGCATGTCGCGACCGATCGTGTTTGTGTTGATGAGAGGTGGGACCACGGAAAGGGACGGCGCTCGCGCCCCGTCCCCTGTACTGAGAATCACTTCACGGCGACGGTCACGTCTTTGTTGATGGCAAGCCCGCCGGAATCCGTCGCGGTCGCGCGAAGCACGTAGGTGCCCGGCGCCTTGAACCTGACCGTCGTTGTGGCTTTTCCGCCCGTCGGACTCAAGGTCTCATCGGATCGTTCGAAGGCGACGAACGTCGGACCTCTGTAGAGGCTCCAGGCGACCCTCACGGGGCGGGCTTCGCGGCCGCGCGCGACGCCGAGCCCGTCGTCGCTGACCGCGGCAACCAACGTCGCCGGGCCCGGCACGGCGACCGGCGGCACCGGATTGATAGTGACCGACGGCGGCTTGTTCGGATCCGCCTCATCGCCAACATCGTCGTTGCCGGCGGCGGCATTGATCGACAGCGAACCGCCGGCCATCACCATCCGCCGGGTCAGCACCTCCTGATTCACGAGCGCGCCAAAGGCCTTTTCGGTTTTTCCGCGGCTGTTGATCGTCCACACGATTTCCTGTTTACCGAAGTCCTTCGGCACGACGATCTCGAAGAGGTTCTTTCCCCGCCTCGGCGTGAACACGGTGGGCTGACCCCGATCCGGACCTCCGGGCTCGATCCGGTTGTCGGGGCCAATCGGGATGAATACCGTCTCTTCCCAGTTCCGATTCCAGAACCCGAAAATCAGGCTGAACGTTCCATCGGGATTGGCAACCCATCCCTCGAACACCGGGACGATATTCTGCCCGCGCGTGTACTTGATGCCGTCGTCCCAGTCCCTGATGCCCGTCGGGGTCTGAGCTGCGCTGCTGCTCGCGGCGCTCAACGCAAGCACTGCCGCCAGAAGCGGATATCCGACGCGACGAAAACCCCTGCTCATCACTGGTTGTTGTTGGTCGATCGTGCCCTGGCCGCGCGCTCCTTGAGCTTCTGCTGGTACTCTTCGTCGCTCAGGTAGAAGAAGCTTTGCCACTGGAAGCTCATGATGTCCACGGACCGCGGCCCGCTTCCGACCCAGTTTCTCGAGTCCGGGTTGAACTTGGACTGCATGTTGTCGTACCAGGACGTGACGTGAATGATTGTTCCCTTTGGCAGCAGCGGCGCCGCGTCATCCTGGTACGCGTAGGACGTGTTCCAGTTCATGTCGTAGTTGATGCAGCTCAACGTGATCCGCTGCGTCCTGCTGCCGTTTCCTCTCGACACCTCGCCCGTTGTCATCGGAATGATCGCCTCCGTGCACTGGCGCTTGCCGCGGCTGTGCATGTGCGGCTGGACCATCACGATCTGGGCGTTCTGGCTCAACACAGTGTATCCGTCGACCCGTGAGATGGTGCCTGCCGGAACGTCGAGGTCGCTGGTGTCGCCCAAGTGCTGCGTGATCACGGAATGCTTCGGCTCCTGGCCCTTCGGATAGAAGACCATGCCGACGCTCGTCACGTTCTCGACCGCTTCGCCGATCGAGTAAAAATGCATGTTGAAGTTGACCTTCGATCCCTTCTTGATCAGGCGGCCCGTGCCCTCAGGGAAGATGTCAGCATTCTTGCCGAGCGCGTACTCGCTGAGGAAGCTTCTCGGGCCGCCCATGCCGTAGTTCTCCCGCGACGCGTCCAGGCCGGCCCACGGCTCGACGATGTCGAGCGAGGCATGATGGACGACGGTGAAGCTCTTCGGATCCGGTTTGGTCTCGACTTCCTTGATCCAGCGGTCCTCGGTGAGACCCGTCTCGGCCAGGAATTCCAGCGTGGTGTCAGCACCGACGGCGGGGACCTTGTACGGCTTCGGCATCGAGACGATCAGATCCGGCTTGCCGTTGCCGATGTGCCACAGTCTCGGATCCTCGAACCGCCGCGGCGGGGGCATGTCGGCAGCATTGCCACGCGGGGCGCCATCATCCACCCACTTGACGATCTTCGCGACTTCGTCGTCGGTCAGGGAAATATCGTTCTTGAACTGCTGAATGCCGACGTTCCGATCGATGCCCCACGGCGGCATCTCACGCGACGACACGCGCTGCTTGATGGACCTCGCCCACGGACGCGCCTCCTCATACGTCAGCAGAGACATCGGGGCGACCGAACCGGGGCGATGGCAATTCTGGCAGGAGCGCTGAAGGATGGGCGCCACGTCTTTGGCAAACGTCACCTGCCCCTGGCTCGCGGCGGGTTGCTGCGCGCCGAGCGACGCGCTGGCTGCAAAGACAACCGCCACGGCGACCAGAAACGCGGGACCCGTCGAGCTCACTACGCTGCGGCCCTGTTTGGTCTTCATCGTTTTCTCCTTGCCGGACCTGACGCCGGATCGCATGACATTAGCATGATTTTCTTCCGGCGCTTCGGCACAAATGCGGGAGCGGCGGGGGTTGCCGAGCAGGACCGTTCGCAGCGTTTCCCCGCTCACGCCGGCTAAAACGGAGCTTTGGCGCGAAGACCGATGCACGAGAGTACACAGGTGATCCGCTTACCCGGCTTCGAGGAAGACCGGCGGCATTTTCACCTTCTCTTCGTCGGGCACGACCGGCGGTCACGCGAAGACGTACGTGGGCCGGGTCTATAGCGTGATTCAACTGATTCTCCTGTTACGGGTACACGCAGAGAACGCGGAGCCGCGGAGGATTGCCGTTCGACTGGCCGCCGCAGGC
Organism: Vicinamibacterales bacterium; assembly: GCA_036005125.1. Lineage (GTDB taxonomy): Bacteria > Acidobacteriota > Vicinamibacteria > Vicinamibacterales > UBA2999 > DASYQV01. Next base: position 12,526 of record DASYQV010000105.1, on the reverse strand, counting down.
GCCGCACAGGGGACGAGCGCGCGACTACAAGCGGCGGTCGATTACCGCGCCGTTTGTAGTCGTAAAGATGCGGCCTGCGAATGCTCTTCAATGCCGGTGCAATGGCGACGCATCCGGTCGAGACGTCGTGAAGCCGCCGTTGACGTCGAACGCGGACGGCACGGCCCCTCGCTGCACAATCGCGAGGTTGCGGCTTGCCTCGGCGTATCCGGGCTGGAGCGACAAAGCCTGCCGGAACTGCGCGACCGCTTCCTCCCGTTTGCCCTGAAACGCGAGGGCAGTACCGAGATTGTTGTAGGCTTCCGCGTAGGCCGGCCGCAGACGGATGGCTTCACGAAACTGATCGACGGCCTCGGCCAGCTTGCCGCGCGAGACGAGCCCGACACCGAGACTGTTGTACGCCACCGCGGCGTTTGGCATCGAAGGGAGCGCCGCGCGAAAGTGATCGATGGCTTCGTCGTAGCGGCCGGCTTCGAGCAACGCGGTGGCCAGATCGTGCCGCGCTTCGCTGTTACGGGGCTCCAGTTCGACCGCCCGTCGCAGATGATCGATCGCTCCATCCTGCCCGCTCGACGCGAGCGCTCTTCCCAGGTGCCAATGGGCGGCGGCGGAGGCCGGGTCGATTCGCAGTGCATCGCGAAACGCCGCGATCGCACCATCGCGTTGTCCCCGGTTCATCATCCCCATGCCGAGAATGGTATGTACGTCAGCTGATTCGGGCAGAATCGCACCCAGATACGCGCTCCCGTTGATCGTCCGCGTGCCGTAAGGCCGGTCGGCCGCGTCAGCGGCGGGCGCGGTATAAAACTGATGAAGCAGCGCAAGATCTGTGTCGATTCCCTCGACGAGCGGAACCGGTTTTCCGTTCACGAAGCACCGCGGGCACCAGGCGGGAATCTGACTCAGGTCGAGCAGTGACGCGGGCGGCGGCTCACTGCGTCGGCCGGTGTTCAACAACGACCGGACGCTGTATTCCTGCATGGGCCGATCATCTGTGACCGGCGGCGACTCACGGCTTGCGTCGACAAGGTTCTGCGCCGAGCCCATGAACGTGCCGACGATCTCCCGCACGCTACCCAAAGCGAACCGCTGAAGATCCGCTTGCACCGCGGGAGCGCTCGCCAGGGCGGACGCGACACGCTCCGGATCGATTTCGACAGGCGCGTCGTTGGCACCCACGAGCAGCAGGTCCGCTTTGGCGCCTGAGAGCAACACCGCCTGAGGGAATATCTCGACGAACGCCCGGATCATCGCCAGCGTCGCTGCTCCGGGCACCTGATACGCCGGAAGCCACTGGCTGATGTAGCCGCCCTGCTTCAGGCGCGTCCGCGCGAGCGCGTAGAAGTCTCGCGAATACAGCGCGCCCACTCCCGCCTGTGCAATCGGTGGTGGTTCGAGCGTAATCAGGTCATACGAGGCCTGTGGCTGCATCTGCAGGTGTTGGCGCCCATCGTTGACGTATACGGACACGCGTGGATCGTTCAACACATCCATGTTTGCATCCCTGAAGTAGCCCGCATGAACGAGGATGTGTCTGGAGAGATCCGCAACGTGAACGCGGCGGATGGACGGATGGAGCGTCGCGGCGTGCGTGGTGTTCCCGACCCCGAAGCCGATGACGAGCACGCTTTCCGGCCTGGTCAGGGAGAGAAGCGGAATGTGAGCGAGGGCACGCATGTAGCGCTGCCCGAGCGGGTCCGTTCCGGTCATCGGATGACCATTCGTCCACAGCGCGCGCCCGCTGTGGGGGGTCTCGGTCACCGCAATCACCTCGGTCACGCCCTCACTGAGCGCAAGAAGACGTCCTTCGCCGGTTGGAAGCGGCTGCGACCGTCGGACGACGTACTCGGGCGGCAGCTGCAGCCACAGCACAAGAGCGAACCCTGCCGCGAGCGCCGAGACGAGTAAGGGCACCGTGCCGCTGCCGGAGCTTCTGGAGTCTGCAACGGAACCGGTACGCGAGACCAGGTATAGGGGAAGTATGGACAGTCCAGCGGCGATGCTCAGAATGGTGGCAGTGTGCTGGATGCCGACGACCGGCAGGAGGCCGAAGCCCGCTGCCAGCGATCCACAGACGGCTCCGGTAGTGTTCCAAAGATAGAGGACACCGGCGCGGCGGCCGACCGACCGTTCCAGGCACTGGACAACGGCGCTGCCCAGCGGAAACGCCAGACCCATCAACAGCGCCGGCACGGCGACCTCGGACAGAATCGGCTTCGAGTTGAACCACAGCTCGGCGAGGCTCAGCACCCAGGCCGACTGCACACGCAGCATGCTCTCCAGACCGCGCGCAGCATCATGGATCTCCTGGACATCTGCGCGGGCCAATCCGAGAAGCACCGATGCGACGAACAGCCCTTGCGCGATCATCAGCCACTCGGCGGGCCGTCGCGTGCGCCGACACAGAACCCCTCCAGCAATCGCGCCCACGCCAATCCCGACCAGAATCACCGTCAGCAGCAGCGCGAATACAGCCCGGAACTCGCCGAGCAGGAGCGAGAAATGCCGCAGCCAGACGATCTCCATGCCCATGGCCGCGAAGCCAGTGAGCGCGAGCGCGAGGCTGGTGAGCACGAGCGCCGCTCTGGCCGTCTTCGCCGTCGGCTCCGATTCCACAACGGCCACCGCAGCCGCCGGCCGCTTCGCCCTCGGGGCGGCGTGGACGGTTCCCGTTCGCGCCGTGAGAAGAAATGCGCCGGTTGCCGCGACGATATTCATCGATACGGCGACCAGTTGTGCGACCTGCAGACCGGCAAGCGGCACCAGAACGAAGTCGGTCGCAAAGCTCCCGACCGCGGCCCCCATCGTGTTGACGCCGTAGAGCAGCGCCGTTCGGCGTGCGCCAATCGCGAAGTCCCTTCGAACCAGGTGACGAATCAGCAGCGTCAGCGTCCCACCCATCACGATCGTGATGGGCGTGAGCAGCACGACGGCGATCGCGGCGCGGAGGACATAGGAGGATGTAGACAGCGTGTACCAGCCGCCCGCGTCGCGCGAGTAGGATGACACCGCCGCCGAGATCTGACCGAGGTGAGGCAGGAGCGCAGCGATGCCAATACCCAACACCGCGATCGCCAGCTCGGCCCACCCATATGCCCGGAGCAGCGACTCCGGTTGTGCGAGATATCTGCGATCGGCCCAGATGCCGACGAGATAGCCGCCGACGCCGAGCCCGAGCATGAAGATCGCGACGATCAGCGACGCCGAATACACCGTGTTGCCGAAGACGTTTCCGAACTCGCGGACCCAGGCCACCTGGTAGATCAGCCCGCTCATCCCCGAGCAGAAGAACAGGAAATACGGGACACGCGTCGTGGAGATTCGAGTGGCTTCAGGGCTGCGAACCATATGAACCCAGGCAGCTGGCAGCTAGCAGCAGGCAGCTGGCAGCTGCGCAGCCGGGAACATCGAACCTGCTGCCCGCTGCTCGCTGCCTGCTGCCCGCTGCCTGCGATTAGAAGTTGAACCGAGCGCCCAGTTGAATCTGGAACGGATATCCGGAGCCCGGCATGAGCCCGACTGGCTGCCTGAAGTTTACACTGCGGCCGTTCCCGTTATACACCTGTCCGAAGTTCGCCGTGTTGAACAGGTTGAAGAACTCGACAAATACCCCTAATTTCCGGTTCTGCTGACCGAGTTCGAAGTTCTTCGTCACGCGGCAATCGAGGAGCACGAATGGATCGCCGCGTTGGGAGTTCACGGACACCTGCTGGCCAGTCGCCGGATCAACCCAGCGATCCAGCGTGGTGGTCTGTCCGTCGCCGTTCAAATCGCGCCCATCAACCAGGGTGTACGGGCGCGGCGTGGCCGCCTGAAAGACGGGCGACGCCTGGAGGCCAAACGGTAAGTCGATCACGCCATACACCACGAAGCGGTGTCGCTCGTCGGCATGCGTCGGCCCCCATTCGCCCGGGGCGAAGATATTGTCGTTATCCTGCGCAGGCGGCACAAAGTACGCCGACTGCGCGATGTAGCCGGCATACGCATAAGCTCCGGAGAGAATGTAATTCACCTGGAGAGTCGCTCTCGGTAATCGCCGCTGGAATTGGATCGCCAGTTCATCGTACCGGGACCGGTTGATCGACGACTGAAGCTGCAGCGGACCAATGAGATTGGGGTCGCCGAAGACTCTCTCCAGTTCCGGAGCGAGGCGCCGCACGCCATCCTTGAACGTGTTGATCTGGACCTCCTTGAAGTCGTTCAGTCCCAGGGCGTGCGTATAATCCGCGGAGAGCACGGTATCGGGCGCCAACTCGTGCGAGTATCCGAGGTGAAACTGGTGCGTGCGAGGATCCGTGATATTCGGATCGATCCAATAGCCGCCCGCGCTCCTGCCCCTCGGAAACCCCCCTGCGACCTCGTTGACGGCAATCGGTGTCGGCGGCGGCGGGTCGATGCCGTAACGGAAGTCGGCCAGTTCGCCTCTCCCGATCGCCGTATTCGTCAGGAAGGTGTCGATCGAGAAAGGTCGATGGTTCTGGATGAACACGTTGTAATGGGTGTTGATCCCTGTGCCGTCGAAGTACAGCCCGTAGCCCCCACGCAGCACGCGCCGACCGTCTCCGCTCATGTCGTAGGCGAACCCGACGCGCGGGGAGATATCCTTTGTCGGCGTGTGCGGGAAGGCTCCGTACGGACTGCCGATCGCGCGCAGGATCTGGCCAGTGGGATTCTGCGCGAGGTCCCCGTCCTGATCGTAGAAGTTGCGGTCGAGGTCGTATCGGACCCCCAGGTTCAGCGTCAGCTTTGGCCGCACCCGCCAATCGTCCTGAAAGTACGCCTTTATTTGAGAGGTGCCCGGAAGCGCGTACCTGTTGGTATGGATGTTGGCTCCCGCGCGGAACTGCTGCACGATCCCCGGCGTCTGAAACCCCTGGGGATATCTGCCATTGCTGTTGTTGACAATCGTCGACGGATCGTCGAAGAACCTGAATTGCCCGAAATAGATGCAGCATTGGCCGCCGAATTTGGGCATCCATGCGTAGTCGCCGCCCATCTTCAGCCCATGGCTCCCCACCTGCAGCGTCAGGTTGTCTCTGATCTGCCACATGTTCTGAAAGACATCGTAGCCAGTCGAGACATATCCGATGCTCAGCGACGGGAAAGTCAGATTCTCATTGTCGGGAAACCGTGGCACGTTGGGATAGTCCCTGTGGTAGTGGGCCCAATCGGTGAGGGCGGCGTAATGGTTCGCGTGCACCGTGAGCTGGTTCAGGGCGCGGTTGCCGATCGTCCAGCTATGCTGACCGACAGCATCCCAACCCGAGTTGTCTTCGGTATTGAAGGCCCTCATGTCTACAAGCGCGAAGACACCGGCGCCGTAACTCGTCGTCGACGGCCCGTTCCCACCGTTTACTGCGTTGCCCTTCTGGCTGAACACGCGCCCGATCAGCGAGTGATTGGCGCTCAGCTGCACATTGCCCTTGAGCGTGTACAGCATTTCCCGATAGGGCTTGTCAATGACCTGTCCTGCTGGCAGCTGCGGGTTGGCAAACGACAGGAGCTGCAGCTCCCTGTTGATATTGTCCGGGATGGTGATGGCCGTCTCCTCGCGGATTCTCTCGAGCGCCCCGAAGAAAAAGGCCCGGCTGGGCACGATCGGGCCGCCCACGGATCCGCCGAACTGCTGGCGGCTAAAGGGCAGCTTGGGCAGGTTGTCGCGCGCCGTGAAGTAGTCCTTCGCTGTCATGGACCGGTCGCGAGCCAGCAGGAACCCGGAGCCTTTCAGCGTATTCGTGCCAGACTTGGTCAGGATGTTCACGGCCGCACCCGATGACCGCCCGTCGGCGGCCGAGAACTGATGCGAGGCCACCTGGAATTCTTCGACGCCTTCTACGGTGTACACGAGCAACGGCCCGCCGACAATGTTGTCCCGGTTGTCGCCCCCGTCCACGACCTGAATCGTGTTGCGTCCGGTGGATCCCCCGAACGAAATGCTCCCCCACTGCCGCTTGAGCGGGTGGATGATGGCAATGGGTTTCGATCCAGGGACCAGAGCCAGCAACCCGTTGAGGTTGCGGGTGAGCAAGGGCAGGTTCACGACTTCCCGCGTGCGGATCGTTGCGCTGACGAGCGATTGGGTCACATCGATCATGGGGGCGGTGCCCGCCACGGTGATGTTCTCCGTCACCCCCGCGAGCCCCATCTTGAAATCGACCGTAATCGTCTGGTTGACGGCCAGCGTCACGTCCTTTTGGATCGAGGTCCCGAAGCCTGGGAGCTCGGCCTGGATGACGTAGACGCCGGGCTCGAGGGCGGGCAGACTATACAAGCCCTCGGCGTTGGTCACGGTGGTCCGACTCACGTTCGTATTGGTGTTGGTCGCGGTGACGCTCACCCCCGGAAGCACCGCGTCTCCCTGATCGATCACCCGGCCGTTGAGGGTACCCAGGGCCCCCTGCGCCAAACCCAGCGTGACATCCGCCACGATGATGCACGCGACCAGCCACGCGATGCGAAACACTCCGTAGCCATGGACTCGCATGATGTTTCCTCCCGGATGAGCAATCCATCCTCGCGCGAGTTACCAACAGCGCCACCACGTCGCCCGGTGCACGATCAACCGAATAGGGTTTTCAATTGGACATCCTGTATGGGCCCTCCGCTACCCGACATTGCCAATTGGACCGTCCATCCTACCTGGGCCTCGACTTCGCGGCTTCCTCGGCGGCTCTCTTCTCCTGGGCACGAGCTCCCGCGAGGCTGTTATACAAGCCATAATTCCCTTCGTGGCACGCGTGCTCAAACAGCGGACCTATCGTTTTCTTCGTGAGCAGCTCTGCCGACCACGGCCGCGGCCAGGTCGAAGGATCCTCCGCCGTGAACCTGTACATGATCGTGTCCTCGGCGGTGCGGGTGAACCGTTCCACGACGCGCAGGTTCTCGCTGGATCCGTGGAAGGCCGTCTTGTCAGTGAAATTCGTGGTTTCGACGACGAGTGTATTGCCTTCCCAATGACCGCGGGAGTCCCCCATCCATTGACGGACATTCTTCGAGACGTGCGGGCGCCCGTCGAGGGGAATGATGCGGGCGTCATGGATCATTTCGACCAGAATCATCACGTAACCGGCGCCCTGCACGATTTGAAAGTTGTTGTTGTAACCCGAAGGCATGATCGGAGGTCCGGCGTTCATGATGATGCACCGGTCGTCGAGCTCGTTGTTCTCTGCGGCGTCCCAGCGACCGCCGCGCTCCCGTTCCGCTCTCGCGCGCTCGGCCGCTCTCTTCTGGCCTTCTGGTGTCATCGGAGGGATTCTCCCGTCCGGTGGATCGAAGATCAGCGATGTCCGCAGCGTCTCCGCGACGGGCGACTGGCTTCGGGCGAGCCCGAACTGGCTGAAGTCGTAGTGCACGTCGGCCAGAGTCCCCGGCGCCGGTGCATCCGCCGCGTTGCCGCTGGCCAACCAGGCCCCCAGCGATGGATTCGGATTCGTGGAATCGCTTCCTCTTGCCCCCGACGCTCTCCGCTTCTGAAGCTGTGCCGCTTCCTCCGGGGTATAGAACTCCTTGGTCACGTTCTTCGGTCGTTCGAGGGGCGTATAGGTGGAGTGCGTCCAGAAACCCTGCAGATCTGGCTGCCCATCGGGTGTCCGTGACGGCGTCCACGCCTTCTTCGCTGCGTCACGATTCTGGCCTTGCGTGTCAACGGACACGGTCATCGAGCACACCACCGCGAGCACCAGTGCGCCGGACATGAAAAAGTAACGGTTCATGATGGAAGCCCTCGTTTCTGATTTGTTCGAAAAGCCCGTCGAGACGAGGTGAACCACGCGCGTGAAAGGATGGAGCACGTTCGATAGTCGGCCTCTTCTACCACCGGGGACCCGGTGTGTCAACGTTCCGGGATGGTCAAACCGCAGGTTGGCGATCCGGCGTGCTTGTGCCAAGATGTCCCCTCAAAACCCGGTATCTCTTGGCGCGCCTAAGGGTGCGAGCCGTCATGGAGGAATCGATGCGGAACGAATTCAGTCACAATGCGGCCGTGTGTGCGCTTGCACTTGCCTGTCTGGCGGTCTCGACCAGCGCACAGGCTCCCCCACCGTCCGCTCAGGGCTCGGGGTCTGCCGATGTCAGCATCGTCGTCGAAAAGCCCACCTATGTCGCCATTCCGCTGGAGATCACGGTGAACCGTCCAGCCGCCGACGTGTGGAAGCGCATCGGCGGGTACTGCGATATCGCCGAGTGGCTCCAGATCGCCGCCGGGTGCAAAATGATCTCCGGTAAGGAGGGTGAGGTCGGCTCGGTGCGAACGGTCGGCACCGAAGTCATGGTCGCGAAGACGGAGTTCTCCTATACCTACACGCAACCCGTCAGGGCCGGCAGGCCGTACAACCTGTACCACGGCACGCTCGAAGCGAGGCCGCTAACGGCGACCACTTCGAAGCTCCTCTACACGGTGATGTACGACAACTCGATGCTGCCCGACGATGCGGCGCGGGAAAAAGACAGGGCGGCGAGGGCCGCCACCTTCACGAGGGCGCTCCAGAATATGAAGACCATCGCCGAAGGCGGCACGCTGCCACCGCCCGCTCCGCGAAAGTAATCTGGAGTTCACTCGAGTTGCCGTAGGCCGCATCTGAGTTGCCGTAGGCCGCATCTTCAGATACGGCCCAGCGAACCTGGGCCGGGTCTAACCAGTCAAGGGCTCTGCCCTTGATATCCCGGCAGAGCCGGGGTCCCCACCGCGCACGCTTGCGCGGTGGGGTGGAGAGCCCTCGCCTGGTTAAACCCAGTGTCTTTTGGCGCGCTCCGCGCGCCTCGCCCGTTATGCGGTCGCACAACGAGTACAAAATTCGCGTGTGTGGCCGCATAACAGGCTAAGATTCGGCCTACGAATACCAACTCCGCGCGCGTTACAGCGTGGGCGGCGGTGGCGATGGCCGTGGACACACGCCGGTGGTCAACGGTCCTCCAGGCGCGGCCGGCCGCAGCTGGCGCCACGTGTTGAAGCTCCGTTTCAGCGTGAAGTCGAGGCACACCAAGCCGATCGGCCCGTTCTGACCCGTGGACGTATCGTCGACCAGGTTGAAGTAGCCGGAGAAGGCTGTATACGGAAGCCGTGCCAGGTACTCGTGCTCGAGCTTGATCAATCGCGCCTGGTCGGCCGCGGAGTACCTGCACGTCTGCTTGCCTCGCGTGTACGGCCGGCTCGGGAAGCCCCACTCAGTGATCCAGATCTTCTGGTGGAGCCGCTTGCGGACCATGAAGTCGTGCACATCCCGGAGCTCCGCGATGCCGACGGTGTTGCCGATCGGCGGCCGTGGCGGTTTGCTCGTGCAGTAGTCGTTCGTCAGGTACGGGTGATAGCCGACAAAGTTTAACCGGCAGGCGCCCTTGCCGACGCCGCCCTCCGTCATCGACCTGCTGAGGAACTCGGAGGCTTTGATGCGCTCGTCGCCGGGCCCGTTCAAGACCGTCTTGTGGATCTGCGCGAGGCCGCCGATGCCGATGCGCGCCGTGGGACTCACGCGACTGATGCCCTCGACTGCAGCACAGTACAGCTGTCCGTACTCGGCCGGCGATGGATCCTCGGGGGTGTGCCGGTCGTTCTTGATCGCGTCCCAGAAGTTGTTCGTGTTCTCCTCGTTGCCGATCTCGAAGCCGACCGGCGCCACGTGCCGCGCGAGCTGCTCGACGAAGTTCTTCCAGTCCTCGACGTGATCCAGGTCGGGGTGCGCGTATTTCGCGAATCCCGCCATCACCGGCGAGTGTCGGTCCGGATGGCGCGCCCAGTTGGGCGAGCCGACCGGCGTGACGATCAGCTGTGTGATGCCGGCGTTCGCCAGCGCGTCGATGACCGCCTGGTACTTCTTCCACCCGCCCTCGAACTCCGACGCGTTGTTCGGCTGCAGATCGGACCAGAAGACGACGAGGCGGTGAAGCTTCGAACCGCTCTCGCGCATGATCGCCACCGCGCATCCGAATTTCGTGGACGTACCGGGTTCGGCAGGCGAGATGGGGCAGTTGACCTCCGGCTTGCTCTGCTGCGGTGTTCCATCTTCGTTGACCCACTCCACGAGCTGCGCGGTGTTGAAGCCGCGGACGCGCGGCGGCACCGGCGCCTCCGCCACGTCAACCGTCTGATTCACCTCCTGGCTCGCCACGACGGGCGCGGCCTGCGCGTGCACGTTCACGGGTCGCGCCGATGGGGCCGCTGCCACGCCGAGCACGACCACGAGCGCGGTTCGCCATCCTGTTCGCATGGGGGACCTCCGTTTCGCGCGGGGCGGCTGCAGCGGGCGTGCCACGGCACGCGTGACCTGCAGATCAATTTCCGCCGAGGTGCGTTCGCACTTGACAAGGCGACAACCTCGGGAGTACCAGAGAGCGCACCATGACACGATGGAGATTCGCGATGCAGTTCAGATTCATCGCCTGGTTCGGCGTCGTCACGTGTATGAGCGCGGCGGCCGTTGTCCTTGCTCAGCGGCCGACGAGCACACGGACTGGCACGACGCCAGCCGTGCCCGCCGATCGTGCCGGGCAAGGGGATGGCGCGCCGGTTGTGCCGTTCAAGATCGCCGTCCCGGACGCGGTGCTCACGGATCTGAAGGACCGGCTGGCGCGCGCACGCCTTCCCGACGAGCTCGAAGGCGTGGGCTGGCAATACGGAACCAACGAGGCATATCTGAGGGAGTTGATCGCCTACTGGCGGGACAAGTTCAACTGGCGGGAGCAGGAGCGTCGTCTCAACCAGTTCGAACAGTACAAGACGAATATCGCCGGCCTCGATATTCACTTCATTCACCGCCGATCGAAGCATCCCAATGCGCTGCCGCTGATGCTGACCCACGGGTGGCCGGGATCGTTCATGGAATTCAGCAAGATGATCGGACCGCTCACCGATCCGGTCGCGCATGGCGGTCGCGCGGAGGACGCGTTTGATGTGGTCGTCCCCTCGGTGCCCGGTTACGGCTTTTCCGACAGGCCGCGAAAACCGGGTTACAACGCCAGGCAGATGGCGGGTCTGATGGTCGCCCTCATGGCGCGGCTGGGCTACAACCGATACGGCGCACAAGGCGGCGATATCGGCGCCGGCATCAGCGTCGAGATGGCGCTCCAGGATCCAGCGCACATGGTCGGGCTCCACCTGAACATGTGTAACGCTCCACCGCCGCAGGGCACCGGCGACCCGAACGCGGGCGTCCCACCGGCGGAGCTCGCGAGGATGCGGGAGCGTCAGGAATACTTCAGCGACGAAGAGCGAGGGTACAGCCACATTCAAGGCACGAAGCCGCAGACGGTGGGCTATGCCCTGAACGACTCCCCTGTTGGTCTGGCTGCGTGGATCGTCGAAAAGTTCCGCACCTGGTGCGATTGCGGTGGCGACGTCGAGAAGAAGTTTTCGAAAGACGATCTGTTGACCAACATCACGATCTACTGGGTGACGCAGACACCGACGTCCGCTGCCCGGTACTATTACGAAGGCCGGCACACGCCCGGCAGGCCAGCCGACGTGCGGATCGAGGTCCCGACGGGCTGTGCCGTATTTCCCAAGGAGCTCTTCTACAGCCCGCGCAGCTGGCTCGAGAGACGGTACAACCTCCGTCGCTTCACCGACATGCCTCGCGGCGGGCACTTCGCCGCTCTCGAGGAGCCCGACCTGCTCGTGAACGACCTGCGCGCCTTTTACCGTGATCTTCGCGGGTCCGCGACCCGACGATGACGTTCACCCTGACACGGCGCGCAGTCTTGGCGGTGCGTCTTCCGCGAGTGCATCCGGTGAACGTGGACCCAGCGGTACGCTCACCGGCTGCGGCACGATGTGCGGCTGTTCCCGTGCCTCTCCGGGAACAGCTGCCGGACGCGTGCGCATCGGTCGAGCGCCGGTAAGCCAGGCGACGCCCGGAGTGCGACTGTTGGATGCTGTCGCCACGCTGAAGTAGACAAGGGCGACCACCCCAACACCTGCCCAGATGCCGACTCCCGTCAACAATATCATCACGCCTGCGAGCATCAGCACGAGACACACGTCGATGAGCGCAGCGGCGATGGAGGTGAGACCCGCCCGCCAGGTCGCACGGTGGGGTCGCGCGAGCGTGAGTCGCAACTCGCTGGGGAGCCGAGCCGGGGCACTCGCCCTGACGCCGGTGCCATCTTCAGGGAACAGCCGGATGAACTCGGCGACGAGGGAATCGGATGCGATGCCAATCGCTGCGAGATACTCGCGGAAGAACGCTCGTCTGTAAATGCCAGGGGGCCAGTGCGACACATCGTTGTTCTCGAGCTCGGCGAGCAACGACACCTTGATTTTTGTGGATTTGGCAATCGCCTGGAGCGTGAGTCCCGTCCGCTCGCGCGTCACCCGCAAGCCCGGACCGAAGGCGGCGCGTTCCGTCAATGGTCCCCCGGGCCCGGTTAGAGAAGTCACTGCTGGGTGATCGATTCCGGACTGACCAACGGGTCTCGGTGTCGACATCGGCGGAACAGTAGAAGACGAGTTCTATACGAGCGTAACGATCAACAACGTGCTGGCTGCGTTTGAGGGGGAACCGCGGGGGGACCTACAAAATACGCGCGCATGCGA
>DASYQV010000104.1:0-2745 GCA_036005125.1 Vicinamibacterales bacterium | reverse complement strand
CGTGCGCGGGTCAGGACGCGGCACGGTTCGCCCCTGGCGCCGCAGTGGGCCGGTGCGATGTGACGCCGTTGTACCGGCCGCGAAGGTCCCGCCACCGAATGCGGACGATGTCGATGAATGCAGCAGCGCCGGTCTTCAGCCGGACGCGGCTGTCAGAGCGCCAGGTCCAGATCACGCCCACTTCCTGAATCCGGAGCCCGGCACGCCGTGCGAGGACCAGCAGCTCGACGTCGAACGCAAATCCATCGATGGTCAAATGCCGGCAGAGCGCCTGCGCGGCATCCTCGTCAAGCAGCTTGAAGCCGCACTGCGTGTCCTTGATCCCCCGTACGGCGAGCATCCGCACGATCCGGTTGAACGCCCGCCCGATCACATGACGAGCCAGCGGCTCACCGATGCGCCGCGCACCGGCAGCTTCCCGAGATCCCACGATGACCGGGGCCGCGTCAGGCTGGCGTGCTGCGTCCAGAAACACCGCCCAGTCGTCGGGCGATACCGAGAGATCGGCGTCTGCCATGAACCGCCATCGCCCTCGCGCGGCCAGCATGCCGCGAGAGATTGCCGAGCCTTTTCCGCGATGCGACTCCTTGAGAAGCCGGACACGATCATCGGCGTCCGCCCAGCGCCGAACGATTCGCACCGTGCCGTCACGGCTGCCGTCATCGACAACGACGATTTCCCACGGGAGCCCCTGGGAATTCAGATAGCGGGAAACAGAGGCGAGAAAGGCTCCTATGCAACGCTCCTCGTTGAACGCCGGCACGACCACCGAGAACACCGGAATGCCCACCAGAACAGGTAGCATAGCAAAACCCCGCCGAGCGAGATTCGTTTGCGAAGTGCCGGCAGCACGATCGACGCGCCGCACCGTCAGCGGTGCTGCGCGAAGCATGCGGCCTGTAAGCGTGTATATATGGCGAGCAGACTCCGCCCGCGTTCGCCGAATACAACGAGCGCGACCCGATCGGTGGTTGTCTCCTCACGATACAGAGGAATATACCGGCCGCGGCGGTCGATGCCACCCGTATCCTCAACTGCGGGGTTCCGCACCAGCTGCTCGATTGCGGCGCGGGGACATGGGTCAATACGCGCTACATCTATCCGCGCCCTGACCCTGCCCGGATGCCGGATGGATTCCGCGTGGTCAGGCACGCCGCGCATCCGCTGAAGTACCTGCCGTATCAATACGAAGGCTACACTCCGGACAAACGCGCGGCGCTGCGCGCAGCGGACCTGCAGATGCGCCTGATTGTGCCGCTCCGGTGAATGGCAGGCACGACGTTACTAACAATCGAGAAGGTTTAGACCCCGCGTCACCCAACCGAGGTCCGGGTCAGAACACCTGCCACCACCGCCGCTTCGCTATGGTGACATCGGCCTGAACGAGCTCCACCTGCTCCAGCACCCGCTCCGCGGAATTCTGCTGAACGCCGGTCTCGGCGAACACGGCCCCGAGATTCTCGCGAAGCTTCGCTACCTGCCCACGGCTGAGCTCGCGCGCATGGAACGCGATATACAGGTCGTGAGCCATCGCGAGGGCGGCGTCCTGGCTGAGCTTCGTTCCCCCGAGCGAACTCGCGAGCCGCCCTGACATCTCGGCGCCGTGGCGGGCGCCCTCGTTCGACTGCGCAAAGTTCGACAGGTCCTCGCTCAGGTCGTGCACAGCGGATGCCGAGCGCGACGCGACGGCAAGCAGGTCGCGGGACACGTCGCCAATCTTGTTCTGGTCCTCCGCGTTCGGCTCCGGCATAGGGCCGTCCGGCTGACGGCAGCCGGCCGCGCCGACGAGAATGGCGATCGTGAGCAGGTTGAACCAGATGTATCGCATGCGCATTGGTTGCCGCTCCTCTGGATGACGTACCGATTAAAATGGCCGGCACGTGAACACGCGATCACGAATCCATGGACGCCCCGCGCGGGTCGCGACGGCGCTGGCACTTGGAATCGTGGTGTCGGTCGGCGCCACATATTACCTCACGTATGAGCCAGCGCCTTCCGTGAGAGTACGCTGGCGCTCGGACGTGACCCCATCGACCCGCACGGAGCTCGAACGGACATTTCTGCTCGTCGATCCTGCCGCGCACGAGGGAAGTACGCGGATCTTCCAGTACGATCTGCTCGACACCAGCCAATCGAACATCGAGGCGCTGGTCATGCATCCGGCGGTCGAGGACACCGACGAGATCGATCGCCATCACTACGTCGTCCCGGCAGATGCTCCATACGGCAGCCGGTGGATGTGGGTCGCTCACCGGATACCGCTCGTCCGGCACATCGCCCCGGCATTCCGCCGCGAGCGCCACTCGTGACCGTGTACGCCGGATCTTTCGACCAGACATCGCGTGCAGGCTCAATGCGAGCGTCCGCCTGGCCCGCAGCCTCCAGATGCCGGACGATGCGGCTGAAGTCGAACTGCGTGTTGCTGTTCTCTGACAGGATGATGCGCTGGACTCGTTGCGTGCCTCCCCAGGACAGCAGAGCGCACATGTACTACTGAATCCGTCTGCGTTCGTCGCGCACGACGAGGTAAGAGTCGTCGGCACCCGGAACGTGGCGGTCATAACGAGGGTGTCGCGCCGAAGGTCGTCCAAGGCTGCCGGTCTCGGTGATAAAGGCGGATTATCCAGGTGAGGTTCGATACACAACCACGTCCGTCTGAGGGGCCTCCCCACGCTCGAGATACTCGAGCGCCCCATCAAGATCCGCGATGCTCCGCAGCCGTGGCCCTGCCGCATCGACGTTCAG
>DASYQV010000103.1:0-25956 GCA_036005125.1 Vicinamibacterales bacterium | reverse complement strand
GGACGGCCGTCGAATGCCGTCGTTCCCGCCGGCCGCAGGTTCACGTTCTTGTAGAGAATCTCCTGGAGAGTATCCGCGTACAGGAACTCCGCGGTTCCAATGAGCCCGGCGAAACCCAGATCGCGATCGTAGGCGACGTTGTATCGCAGCAGCGAGGGGAACTTGAAGTCGGGATCGGTAAGCGCGTACTCGTTGCTCGCCGCGCCGGTCGCGGCGCCGATCTGAGTGGGCTGGTTATCGGGGTCTGGGTTGAACGGGATTCGGTTGGCCGCATTTCTCGCCACGCTCAGCCTGGCGAACTGAACGCCGGTCCCGATGAAGTTGTTGGAGAGCCAGACGTACGGTGTGCGACCCGTAAACACGCCGATGCCGCCGCGTACCTGCTGCTTGGCGTCCCCGAAGAGGTCCCAGTTGAAGCCGAGCCGCGGCGAGAACTGCGTGGGGCTCGGAACCACATCGGTGGCGAAACCGAAGAGCTCCACCGTTCGCGGGTTGGCCAGCGGCTTCTCCGTGAAGCGCGGCAGGTCGATCCGCCCTCCGAGCGTCAGCGTGAGATTCGACCGGGCCCGCCACTGGTCGCCAACATAGAAGCCCCATTGCCTCACGCCGAAACGGGCCTGCTCGAGCGGGTTGCTCGTGCGCGAGAAGTTGCGGAGGTAGGCCTGGGCGAGGCCCTGGTCGAACAGGTCGACGCTGTTGAACGTGTACTCGCCGTAGAGCTGGCCGGTGAACAGGTTCGCGAAGTCGAAGAACTCGTTGTGCGTGCCGGCCGTGATGGCGTGCCTGCCCATGTACCAGGTGAAATCGTTGGTGATCTCGAAGCTGTCCTGGTCCAGGGAGTTCGCCTGAGACGAGCGCTCCGTGCCCGCGAAGACCGAGGTGTTGTCGGGGAAGAACACCTGGATGGCCGGAAACCGCTGCGGTACGTCGCGGAAATCGCGGATACGCGTGTACACCACGCGGAACTCGTTGAACCGCTGGCTGCCGATCGTGCTATTGAGCTGGGCCACGCTGGAGTTGGTGTTGTTCGTGATGCCGTAAATCGTATTCGGCAGGCTGTAGACGTTGGCGTTGAGAGAACCGAACTGCTCGTCCCTCCCTTTCACCCAGCTATGGCGGGCGGTGAGCTGATGACCGCGGGCGACGTTGAAGTCCACGCGGCCGAAGACCTTGTGACCATCGCGCTGATACTGGAATTCGTCGAGACCGCCGGGATCGAATCCGTACCGCGACCTGAGGATGTCGGCAACGCGCTGGATCTCCGCCTGATGCCCGAAGCTCTGACCGGAGGTGCCGTTGGTCGAGAAGCCGGAAGGCTGGTTCCGGTTTGTCTGTTCAGCGGTCGCGAAGAAGAACGCACGGTCCTTCGCGATCGGTCCGCCAGCGCTGACGCCGTACAGTTTGTTGCTGAAATCGGCCAGCGCACGGTCGAGGGGTCCCTTTCCTACGAGGTTGTTGTTGCGGAAGAAGTAGTAGCCGGTTCCGTGGAACTCATTGGTGCCGCTCCGGGTCACCGCGTTGATGCCTCCTCCGGTGAAGCCGCCGAGCCGCACGTCGTAGGGCGCGACGACGAGCTGAATTTCGCCGACCGAATCGAGGGCAATCGGATTGGTGCCCGCCTGGCCGCCTGGCGCGCCCGTGGAGGAGAGACCGAAGAGATCGTTGGTGACCGCGCCGTCAATCTGAATGGCGTTGTAGCGGTAGTTCCTGCCGACGACCACCAGGCCACCGCGTCCGGCATCGGTCTGGAAATACGGATTGAGGCGCGCGAAATCATTGATGTTCTGGCTCAGCGTGGGCAGCGACTCGATCGTCTGCCGATAGAGGTTGGAGGACGCACCGGTCCGCGCGGGATTGATGATCGGGTTGGCCTGTGCCGTCACGGTTACCGTTTCCGCCAGGGCCTGCACTTCCAGTCTGAACGGAACGGTTACCTCGGCGCCGAGCTGCACCTGGAAGCCTTCCTTCTTCTGTTCCCTGAAGCCGGCCAGCGTGGCGGTCACCGAGTACGGACCTCCGACACGAACGTTGGGGATGGCAAAGCGCCCCTGGGCGTCGGTGACCGTCTCGTACGTGGTGCCCGTCGGGACATGAACCGCCACCACCGTCACTCCAGGCAGCACGGCACCGGTCTGGTCCGTGACCGTCCCGCTCAACGCGCCCGTTGTCTGGCCGAGCGCGGGACCCGCCGTCAACAGAATCAGCAGCACGAAAACGGCGCCCGCTACGGGTGACGTGTGTGGACCGAACGGACACAGACGCGCCAATGCCTTCGAATACACCTTCATTGATGTCCCCTCGCTAGGATGGACCGAAAGAGTACCATCACGGCGCGGCCCCGTGACTAGTACTCATGTGTGGCACGAAGGCGCGGCTTCAGCTCGCGGGCGCGGTTCGTGGAAGTAGACCCTGACGTTCACGCGTCCAGCGAGTCTACCTCACACGCATCCCGCGGAGGTAACAGACAGAAATATCCGACACTGTTCCTCCGGGTGCGGCTGAAGCTCCGCGCACCACGAAGGACCGAGCGGCGCGGGGGGACGCCGCCTGTAGCCTACCGGACCTTGGAGAACTCGGTCGGGTTGACGAAGGTCGATTCAGCCTTGCTCACGAGCGGCCCGTTGACCTCGGACGCGGCGCGAAAGGTCTTCCACTCCGGATCATTGCGGAAGGCGTCCCACGACTTCTTCGCGGCCTCGCGGCTCTCGTGCGAAAGGACGTAGTAGTAGATGTTCTGTGAATCGGGCGCGTCGGACGCAACGGCGTGGAAGACGTTCTTCATCCCGTGCTTCTCGAACATCCTGGCTTCCCCGCCACCCATCCGTTTCACGAGAGCATCGAGCTTGCCCTCGTTCGCGGTATACCGGCGAATCTCCAGCACGCCTCTGTTGCGCTGGGCATCCGCGCGCGCTCCAAAGCCGACGAACACCCCGAGGGCAAACGCCAACGACACGAGAACACCGGTGACACCCGCTTTGCGCAACATGTCTGCCTCCTTGCCGATCAGAATCAGAATGCGGTCATTTATACACCGCTTTGTCTTTGTCGTCGAACGAGGATTTAATGTAGCCGGTTATGCGGCGACAACTCGAATTTTGTCGCTCGTTCGTGGGACCGCATAACGGGGTTAGGCGCGCGGAGCGCGCCCAAAGATACTGTGTTCGAGACGGAGCTCCGCGGGTGAATGCCCATCGGCAACCGACCTTGACGAGTGGATCGCCGGGTGCTTAGATACCGCATCCGTCAAGGACGTCTCCCCACTTGAGGAACCAGACATGAGCAGGAACCGGTTGTGCGCTGGGGCCCTCTTCCTCGCGCTGGCGGCGGCGCCGCAACGGCTGAACGCCGCACAGGCTGTTTCGGACGTGGAACAGGGCAAGAAACTGTTCCAGGGCCTCTGCGTCACGTGTCACGGCTTCGACGGCGCGGGCGGCGAGGCGCCTCCGCTCAATCGTCCCAGACTCACCAGTGCGCCCGATGAGGAATCGCTGCGCAAGGTCATTTCGCAGGGCATTCCAAACCGGGGCATGCCGAGGGTGCGCTTACTGACGGGCAACGAGCTGAGACAGCTCGTGGCCTACGTCCGCTCGCTGAGTCAGACTCCGCAGCCGGCGCCTCGAGGAAACGCGGAAAGAGGCGGCGAGGTCTACGCGAAGGCCGGCTGCGCATCCTGCCATATCGTGAAGGGCCAGGGTGGCAGTCTCGGCCCGGCGCTCACCGAGATCGGCCGGTTGAGGGGTCCGCAGTACCTCCATCAGTCGATCGTGGACCCGGCTGCGGTGCTGCCGCGCGGAACGCTGGCCGTTCCCGGCCGCGGCTTCACCGAGTTCCTGCCCGTGCTGGTCGTGATGCGCGGCGGACGCGAGGTGCGAGGCGTGCGGGTCAACGAGGACGTGTTCACGATTCAGCTGCGCGACGCGACCAATGCGTTCCATTCGTTCCGGAAGAGCGAGGTGGAAACGATCCGGAAAGAACCTGACAAGAGCCTCATGCCGAGCTACGCGAAACGGCTGAACGCCAGAGAGCTCGACGATCTCGTCGCGTATCTTTCAAGTCTGCGAGGTGAGCTGTGATCCATCGATTCGGCGCGCTGTCGACGACCGTCGTGCTCGTGCTGGCCATGGCGGCGGGCCGCGTGGCCGCTCAGGTCCCCTATCAACGGATCGTGCGGGCGGAGAGCGAACCGCACAACTGGCTGACCTATGGCGGGACGTACAAGCAACAGCGCTTCTCGCCACTGGATCAAATCAACAAGCAGAATGTTTCGCGATTGAAACTGGCCTGGGCTTATCAGATTCGACAGGCAGGCATCGTCGAGACCTCGCCCATTGTCGTCGACGGAATCATGTACCTCACCGAGCCTCCAAGCACGGTGACGGCGCTCGACGTCCGCAGCGGACGAACGCTCTGGACCTATTCGCCAACGATCCCGTCCGATGTCATCGTGATTGGATCGCCGCCGGTCAACCGCGGGGTCGCGATCCTGGACGACACCGTCTTCGTTGGAACGATCCACGGACACTTGATTGCGCTCGACACACGATCGGGCGCGGTGCGCTGGGACATCGCGGTCGGCGACAACAAGCAGGGCTTCTATCTCACGCTCGCGCCGCTCGCGCTCGACGGAAAAATCGTCGTCGGCGTCTCGGGCGCGGAGACAGGTATCCGTGCCTATATCGATGCGTACGACGCGAAAACGGGCCGCCGTGTCTGGCGCACGTATACGGTCCCCGCTGCCGGCGAGCCAGGCGCCGACACCTGGGGTCCTTCCAGTTGGAAGACCGGCGGAGGATCGACATGGCTCACCGGCTCCTACGATCCGGAGCTGAATCTTCTGTACTGGGCCACGGGCAACCCGGCGCCCGATTGGAACGCGGACGACCGCCCCGGCGACAATCTCTACACGGATGCGGTGCTCGCGCTGAACCCGGCCGATGGAAAGATCAAGTGGCACTTCCAGTTCACGCCGCACGACGTCCACGACTGGGACGCCAATCAAATGCTCGTGCTGTTCGACGCGCCCGTCGGCGGCCGCGTCCGGAAGCTGCTCGCGCAGGCAAACCGGAACGCTTTTTATTACGTGCTGGATCGCGCGACGGGCGAGTTTCTCGCGGGCGTGCCCTACGCGAAGCAGACCTGGGCCGAGAAGCTCGATGCGAAAGGCCGGCCGATCAAGCGCAAGGGCATCGAGCCGAGCCTCGAAGGAACGCTGATCTTTCCAAACATCCAGGGCGCGGCGAACTGGTTCAGTCCGAGTTACAGCCCGCGAACGGGACTGTTCTATCAGGGTGCGCGCGAGATGGGCACGGTCTATTACAAGGGTGAGGCGGAATTCCAGCCCGGCACCGCGTTCCTCGGCGGAGGAGGACGTGCAGTGAACGGGGACGAGGCATGGGGAGCGATCCGCGCGCTCGAGGGGACAACGGGAAAGATGAAGTGGGAGTTCAAGCTGTTGTCGCCGGGATTTACCAGCCTGTTGTCGACGGCGGGCGGTCTCGTGTTCGGAGGGAGTGAAGAAGGCAACTTCTTCGCACTCGACGCTGACACCGGACAACCGCTGTGGGACATCCAGGTTGGCGCGGCCGTACGAGGCATCCCCATCTCGTATGCGGTGGATGGGCGGCAATACGTCGCCATCGCCGCGGGTTTCACGATGTTCGTATTCAGCGTGAATTAATTCGCGATTCTTGATTCGTGATTCGTGATTCTGGATTTTGGGATACCGCTCGGAAATCAAGAATCATGAATCATGAATCGTTGAGGTGTCTCATGCGTCCGTGGAAGCTTGCGGCCTGTTGTCTCGTGCTCGCGTCAGTCGGATCGAGCGCGGTGTTGTCGCAGTCGCGGAATCAGTCCCGGGCCGTCCTTTATGAGGGCGCCCGGCTCATCGCCGGGGATGGCAGCGCGGCGATTGAGAGCGGCGCGTTCGTCGTCGAGAACGGCCGGATCGTGTCGGTAGGGGCCAAAGGCGCAGTCGCCCTGCCGGCGGGCGCGGAGCGAGTGGACCTGACGGGCAAGACGGTGATGCCCGCGCTCATCAACGTCCACGCG
Source organism: Vicinamibacterales bacterium (assembly GCA_036005125.1). Classification (GTDB taxonomy): domain Bacteria; phylum Acidobacteriota; class Vicinamibacteria; order Vicinamibacterales; family UBA2999; genus DASYQV01. The sequence continues at coordinate 19,905 of DASYQV010000103.1, read as the reverse complement.
CACATCGGCTACGAAAGGTACACATCGGCCGAGGGTGACTCACGTCCGGAACACTTCACGGCGGAGAACATCCTGGATCACCTCCAGCGAGAAGCGTTCTATGGGGTCGGCACGGTGTTGGACGCCGGTTCCGGGGCGCTCGACATCGCGGGCGATTTCCTCCTCGACCAGGACGCGCGGAAGTTGCCTCCCTCCGCGCAGCTCCTGCTCATGGCCGGGATCGTGCCGCCGAACGGCGGGCCGGACCACATCCTGATCAGGGGCACCAGACCGCTGCGCGCCAATTTCGAGGTCACGCGCAGCCCCGAGGCGCGCGCGGCCGTTCAGGCCGTTGCCGCGAAGAACATCAAGCACGTCAAGATCTGGATCGGCGATCGGCGCGGCACGTACCCCGCGATGCCGCACGAGATCTATGATGCGGTGATCGACGAGGCACACAAGCTCGGCATCAAGGTCCACGCGCACGCCACGAGCCTGAGGGATTACAAGGACGTCCTGCGGGCCGGAGCCGACGTCCTCGTTCACACCATCCAGGGCGAGAAGCTGGACGATGAGGGTCTCGGGCTGATCAAGCAGAAGAAACCGTACTGGACCACGGTCTTCGGCCTTGGCGATCGCAGTGAACTGTGCGGAAACGATCCGTTCGTGGAGCAGGTGTATTCCGCGAAAATGATCGCCGATGTCCGTGCGACCGACTGCAAGCCCGCGGCGAACGCGGCCGCGCGCGAGGAAACGCTGAAATACAACTTCATGAAGATGATCGAATCCGGCGCACGTCTCGCGCTCGGTACCGACGCCGGTGTCTGGCCCCGCTATTCGTTCGGATGGGCGGACCACCACGAGCTCGGACGATACGTGCAGCTCGGGCTCACCCCCGCACAGGCGATCGTGACCACCACCTCGAGGGCCGCAGAGCTCCTTGGAATCACCGACGTCGGAATCCTGGCCCCGGGCAAGCGCGCCGATTTCCTCGTGCTCAACGCCAACCCGCTGGAGAACATCTCGAACACCCGCCAGATCGCGAGCATCTATCTGAGAGGCGCCAGGCTCGATCGGGACGCGGTTCTGGCGAGGATCAGACGGGCGAACGCGACGAATTGATCGTTTCGTACGTAGGCCGCATCTTTAGATGCGGCCCAGCGGCGCCGCCGCGTCTAAAGACCCGGCCTACGTACGTTCGGCCGGCCTACGTACTACGCGCCACGAAGCGCCACACGGTCACGTGTCTGATTGCGGCGACCTTCTCCCACGTACCTGGAATGCGCGTGAAGAACTTCAGTTCCTCGATCTCGTACGGAAAGAGCACGGCATAGAGCGGCAGCCGTCCTGCGACGGCCTCTCGTTCCACGCGTTGAAGAGCGTCGCGGTCCCGTGCGAGGAAGTCCCACCGCACAACTGGAAAGTTGGTGTAGTAACGAAAAGCCCCGCTGACCTCCATCGCCATGATCGCGGCATCGGGCGGCAGATGGACGGTCGTCCACGCAGCAGCCTGTGAGTACGCCTTCTCGGCAGGGCCGTTGTCGAGCACGTTCAACCAACGGATCCACCCGACGTTGTACCACAGGACGAGCGCAACAAGGATGAGTCCCGCTGGCACCCCTCCGATGAAAGCGGGGAAACGCAGCCGGCCGCTCCAACGCTCCTGCAGGGTGCGCCACACCCACAGCGACCCGACGATGAGGGCTGGGAATGCGGGGAGCACGAACCTCAAGTACCACCACGTTTCGTGCGTGTGGTAGTAGAACATGTAGACAAGGAAGAACGTGGCGATCCAGAGCAACAGCACCGTGACGAGCCGCGGCGCCCGCCGGACGAGCGCAGGCAGCCCGAAGGCGAGCAGAACGATGGGGGTCAGCACCACCGGCAGCCACTGCGCGTAGTTCCACAGCGAGGGCCCCACGTTCCCGAACGCGAAAAGAGAGCTGGCGTCGCCGTAGCCGGTGGTGATTGCCCTGCCGTACGCGGCGACGTTGTAGCGGAGCAGCATGATCGCGCCGGGCGCCCCACCGGCACCGAGCCACAGCCACCGTGAGGGCGAGACACCAAGGCAGATGGCGACGGGCGCGAACACCAGGATGTTTGTCGGACGCGTCAGTACCGCAACCGACAGTGCCGCTCCGGCCAGTACGGCCCACCGGGCGTCCTCGCGGCTTCGCCATGCCAGCACGATCGCGGCTGTCGTCCAGACGAGCGCAGGTGTGTCGCTCATCAGCGTCAGCGACATGTTCATGTAGAGAGGACTCGTGGCGAGGAGCAGAGCCGCAAAAGCGGATGTATGTGACGACAAGCCGCACTCACGCGCGAGCCAGAAGACCAAGGCCAGACCGAGCAGCGCGTGGAGCACCATCGTGACGTCGGCCGCCGATTCCCATCCCGTCACATGTGCCATTGCCATGACCATGAGCGGGAGCCCGACCGGATAGGTGGGCACGAGCGTGTTGTTGTCGGCGACCGCGAAGCCGAGCGGCATGTATGTGGAGCGCGGCATCTTGTCGGGCGGCAACGACGGAACGGCGCGCATGGGTGTGCGGACGTAGCCGTGCGCGAGCAGCCGCGCGCTGTTCAAGTATCCAGACTGATCGGAACCTCCCGCGTAGCCACCGACATTCAGGCAGAGCACGAGCGCGTACGCTGCGACCGCGACCCCGACTGTCAGGTGAAACCAGGGGACGACGGCCGCGATACGGCGGATAGCAGCCGGGCCACACGCCAGCAGCATCCTCCTGGCGGTGCGGGCCACCCACCCGCTCCACGTCTCGAGCAGCGCCAGCGTATGCGGCGCCCACAGCACGAAACAGCCCAGGATGAACGTGTGCGGGGCGAGGACGACGCGGTAGCTCGAAACCACGGACGAGAGGGCGGCCGCCAGGAAGAGCGTAGAGGACGCAGTAGACAGCGTCACGTGCGCCACCCGCAGCCAACGCGGCCACGGCGCCGGCCGACGGGTCGAGACGAGCAGCGCCCATACGGCCAACGCGACGAGCGCCCATGGCGCCGGGGCCGCAAACGGCTGCGCGGCTGGCAGGATGAGGAATTCCACGGCGCCACGCGTGAAGCCGTGCACGTTCGCCAGCTCCGCGTACTCGACCGTCCACTGGCTCGTCGTGCCCGCGAGATCGAGACGGTAGCTGCCGAGTACGGACGCAGGACGCGGCCATACCAGGTCGAATCGCACCGATGATTCCGGTGCGACTGCTCGCTCCTGCAATACCTCGCCGTCGACCCGTGCGGAGATTCGCACGGGCTCGGTGCCGACATTGCGGACACGACAGACGAGCACCAGGTACCGTTCGGGTATGTCCGCGGCCCTTGCGAGCGGGATGGACACCGATTGCTGCGCCGCAAGCGGCGTCGTCACCAGCCTGATGCGAACGCGCGCGAAATCAGTGAACACATGGGCAGCAAGAACCCACAGGCACAGGAAAGCGCCGAGCATCTGCCACACCCGCGACCAGGTCATTGCACGTCGTAGATGCATCGAATTGTATGGCGTCTTCAAACCGCCAGCGACCCTTCAACGCTGCCCGCGTCCCTAATTGGTCCGTTAAGCGGCCACCCCGGGACTTGGTCGACGCTGTGGGACCGCCTAACGGACCGGCGCGCGAAGCGCGCCAAAGAGACGCTGCCGGTTGGTAAGATTGCCCGGTCATGCCATCTCCGACCCATGCCGGGACAAGGGCCGCGCGGGCGCCTGCGAGAGGCAAGTCGCGTCCGGTTCGAGCCCGGAGCCATGCGGATCGGACCGTTTCACGGCGACTCCATCCGTCGCGAGCCCGGATCGCGCTGATCGTCTTCGCGGGAATCTGCGCGTACTGGAACAGCCTCCACGTGCCGTTCGTCTGGGACGATGAAACGGCAATTATCAACAACAAGACGATCCGCGAGGTCTGGCCTCTCTGGCACGCCCTTATCCCTCCAGCGGAAACCCCGGTCGCGCGCCGGCCCCTCGTCAACCTCTCCCTCGCTGCGAACTACGCGCTCGGAGGTCTCGACGTCACCGGGTACCACGTCTGGAACCTTGGCGTCCACCTCCTTGCCGCGCTCCTGCTGTTCGGCATCATCCGGCGCGTGCTCTCCGGCGCCCGGCTTGGCGAACGTTGGAACGCCGCTGCGACAGACGTGGCGTTGATCGCGACGCTCTGGTGGATGCTCCATCCGATTGTGACCGAGGTCATCGACTACACGACGCAGCGTACCTCGTCGATGATGGGCCTGTTCTTCCTGCTTACGCTCTACTGCGCGATACGTGCGCTCGATTCTCCGCGTCGCGCGCGCTGGCATGTGCTGTCGGCCGTCGCATGCGTGTGCGGGATGGCGACGAAGGAATCGATGGCCGCCGCGCCGCTCATTGTGCTGCTCTACGATCGGATCTTCGTCTTTTCGTCCCTCCGCGATGCGCTCCGGGTGCGCAAGCACCTGTACCTGGGGTTTGTCGCAACCTGGGGACTGCTTGGCGTCCTCATCTGGCTGAGGCCACATTCGACGATGGGCTTCTCCGGGGGGGTCGACGCCTGGACCTACCTTCTCAATCAGGCACAGCTCATACCTCACTACCTGCGTCTGACGCTCTGGCCCGATACGCTCGTGCTCGACTACGGCCCGCCGAAGGCTCTCTCGATACGTGACGTCGTCGGACCGGGTCTCCTGGTGGTGGCGCTGCTCGTTGGCGCCATTGTCGCCCTTGTGCGCTGGCCCATGGTGGGATGCGTCTGCGCCGCGTTCTTCGTGATTCTCGCGCCCGACTCCAGCATCATCCCGATCGTCACGGAGGCCGGAGCAGAACGCCGGATGTATCTCCCGCTGGCGGCGCTCGCCGTTCTGCTCGTGATTGGCGGCTGGTCGCTCGTCGCGCACGCGAGATCGACGTGGGCTGCCGGCCGCGGCCGGCTGATCACGGTCGTGGCGCTGGCCATGACGACTGCCTGGCTTGTTTCGCTCGCGGCTCGCACCGTGTACCGGAACGCCGAGTACGGAACCGGGGTATCCGTCTGGCGCAGCTCGGTCGAGCGCCGTCCGCACGGGCGCGCTCGTCTGTCCTACGCCGACGCGCTGGTGAAGGCTGGAGACTCGGACGCCGCGCTCGTTCAGCTTCGGCAGGCTGTGCAGGATTACCCGCCCGCGCGGTACGCGCTCGGCACGGAACTGGCCGCGCGGGGTGAGATGGAGCAGGCTGTTCGGGAACTTCAGATGTTCATCGACCAGGACCCGTCGCACCCGAACCGCATTCCGGCGCGGAGCCTTCTCGGGCGGGTGTTATGGACGCGCGGACGGCTGGAGGAGAGCGCGGACCAGTTTCGCTCCATTCTGGCGCTCGCGCCGTCGAACGCCGACGCGCACGCGAGCCTCGGGGACGTGCTGCTCCAGCAACGGCGATACACCGAGGCCGTGTCGCACTATCGCGTCGTGGCGGGAATTCAACCGGGTCGCGCGGACTGGCAGATCAAGCTGGGTATCGCGCTCGCGTCGAGCGGAAAGCCCGACGAGGCATTGGACGCGTACAAAAAAGCGCTGGAGCTCGACCCGGCCTCGCGGGTCGCGCGTCTCGGCGCGGCGGAGCTGTTCCTGCGGCTCAACAAGGGAGCCGAAGCAGCATTTCATGCCGAGCAGGCGCTGCAGCTGGAGCCAGACGATGCCGTGGCTCACAATCTTCTCGGAGCCGGGCTCGCCAGTCAGGGAAAACTGGCGGAGGCCGTGGAACATTTCCGGGCCGCGCTGACGCTCGCTCCCGATCACAAAGACGCCCGGCGCAACCTCGAACAGGCCACACGCCTGCTGGGCGATCGGCGCTAGCACCACCGACGTACGCAGGCCGGGTCTTTTAGACCGGGTACATTCGCTGGGCCGCATCTAAAGATGCGGCCCACGACTCAAGGGTGGCACTGCGCCGCATCTAAAGATGCGGCCTACGAGACACGGTTACGTGAGTGAGAATGGCGGGTACTCGTCCACGAGCAGCAGCAAGTACGCCTCCACCCGGAGCCGCCACCTGAGCACGCCGACCCCGAAAATCGTAGAATCCACCGGGACTATATAGAAGGCCGCCGCTTTCAGGTCCGCCAAAGCGTTTATAATCCGTTCCTGGTCACCCGAAGTCCGAGCAACCGAAAGGCAGGTTTGGAGATGCGCGATCGATCCGTTACGTCGATGGCGGGCGCCGCGGCCGTTGCCATGTCGTTGGCCGCGATGATGACTGTTGTCGCGCTCGCCGAGCAGAAGCCGGCGACGGCCAATTCGACACGCGCGGCGGCAGATTGGAGGGCGCCACGAACCGCCGATGGCCGGCCGGATCTGCAGGGCATCTGGGCGAACAACAGCGCGACGCCGCTCGAGCGGCCGAAGCACTGGGCCGGCCGGCAGTTCGTGACGGCGCAGGAACTGGCTGAGGTGAAGAAGATCGCCGACGAGATCGTGGCCAACGACGGCGATGCGCAGTTCGGCGACGGCCTGGTGCTTGCGGCGCTGGACCGGATCAAGAAGCCGGGTTCCTATGATCCGGGTACGGGCAATTACAACCAGTTCTGGCTCGTGGAGCGTGACTTCGAAGACCTCCGCACGTCGCTCATCACCGATCCTCCCGACGGGAAGATTCCTTCGCTCACACCGGAAGCCCAGAAGCGGCGCGCCGCCCGCATGGAGTACTCGAAGCTTCACCCGGCCGATGGCCCTGAGGACCGCCCCGCCGGCGAACGGTGCGTGAACTTCGGTGTGCCGAAGATTGGCGCCGGGTACAACAGCTACTACCAGATCTTCCAGAGCCCCACCCACGTGGCGATCTTGAGCGAGATGGCGCACGATGCCCGCCTCATCCCGGTCGACGGACGTCCGCACGTCGGCGACGCGATCCGCCAGTGGAATGGCGACGCGCGCGGGCGCTGGGAAGGCGACACGCTGGTCGTCGAGACGCGCAATTTTTCCACGAAGAGCGAGTTCAGGGAGTCGAGCGAGCATCTGCATCTCGTCGAGCGTTTCACCCGCGTCGGACCAACGACGTTGAACTACGAAGTGACGATCACCGACCCGACAACCTGGTCGAAGCCCTGGACGGTGATGATTCCTTTGAAGAGCCGCAGCGAGGCGATCTACGAATACGCGTGCCACGAGGGAAATTCCGGGATGCACGGTATCCTGGCAGGTCACCGCGCGCAGGAGAGAGCCGCGCAGGCAGCCGCAGGTTCGGGTTCCGGAGCGCCCCGGTAGTCGTCCCGTGAGTGACGTGGGCCGCATCTCTACGTAGGCCGCATCTTTAGATGCGGCCGAGCGCGTTCAGATGGGGCCTGGCGAGCGCCGGGTCTGAAGACCCGGCCTACGTACGCCTTGAGTCCGCTTTTTGCGTAGGTCTTTCCTCGGGAGACAGGACATGGCAACGCGGGTGACATCGTTATTGTCGAGGCCAGGACTCCTTCGAACGTTGCTCTCGCAGGCGCGGCTCGCGCTGAGGCTTCTACGGGAGCCGAGGGTGCCTCTGCTGATCAAAGGCGTGCCGCTCCTGGCGGTGCTCTATGCGATCTCGCCGCTCGATTTCATACCTGACGTCTTCCCGATCATTGGACAGCTCGATGACCTGGGCATCCTCTTGTTGGCGCTCGAAATATTCCTGAGGCTCTGCCCGGCGGGTGCGAAGGCGTTTCACGAGGAGGCGATCGCCCGGGGCCGGGCGTACTCCCCGATGGCTGCCAGCGACGGCTTCATCGACGCCGAGTGGCGTCGCAACTGAACGCTCTGCAGAAAGTCTCCTCCCGCCGCGGTTTTTCGTAGGCCGCATCTTTAGATGCGGCACGCGCCGGGTCTGAAGACCCCGCCTACGTGCGCCACCATCGGTACGTGCGTTGCACCGGCCAACCAGTCAAGCGCCCTGCCCTGAGGGTCCAATGCGCAGAGCTCTTCGTTATGTGATTGCCGCGTTGACCGTCCTGGCCCTGCTGGGCTGTGCGGGATCGACCCAGATGATGGTGCACTCTTCCCACACGACATCCTCTCGCTGATTGGAATTGAGCCCGCCAGGTTCACGTGCCCCGCTGAGCGATCACTCATCCGGACTCGTCACATGACCGTCTTTCCAGAATGGCTGGAGCCCATGGCCGCCACGCTCACCGAGGAGCGGTTCACCGGCCCGGAGTGGATCTTCGAGCGCAAGCTCGATGGGATCCGTCTGCTCGCGTTCAAACACGGAATGGACGTGCGTCTCCTGTCGCGCAATCGGCTGCCGCTCAACGCCTCCTATCCGTCCGTCGTCAAGGCTGTCGCGGACCTGCCGGTGAGCGACGTGATTCTCGACGGCGAGGCCACTGGCATGTGGGGCAGGCCGGGCAAAGTCGCATATCACGTCTTCGACATCCTGTGGCTCGATGGCCGCGACGTGACGTTGCTGCCGCTCGAGGAGCGCCGCGCGCTCTTGAACAGCTTGGCTCTGCGGGCGCCGATGCAGCCCGTCGCCTCGCTGGACGATCCGAAGCCGTGGGAGCGTGCGTGCCAGGAGGGCTGGGAGGGTGTTATTGCGAAGCGGCGCAACTCACCCTACGAGCATCGCCGCTCGCGGCACTGGCTGAAGATGAAGTGCGAGGCGACCCAGGAGCTCGTCGTCGGCGGGTTTACCGATCCGCAGGGGAGCCGCGTAGGGCTCGGCGCGCTGCTCGTGGGCTATTTCGATCAGGATGACTTCGTATTCGCCGGGAAGGTCGGCACGGGCTTCGACACGAAGCTGTTGCTGGCCCTCCGGGCGCAACTTGGCAGCATCGAGATCGCAACGCCGCCGTTCACCAGAGCAGTCGGCCTGCCGCGCATCCGCTCGCACTGGGTGCGCCCCGAGATTGTCGTGCAGGTCGCGTTCATCGAGTGGACGGTTCACGGCAAGCTTCGCCATGCACGGCTGCTCGGGATCCGCACCGACAAACCGGCACGCGACGTCGTCAGGGAGACGGAGTGATTGCAGAGCCGACTGCGAGATCCCGCCCGACCGTTCACGACCGTTCCCGTTCCGCTCGCAACAACTCTTCGAGGTAACGCCGATCGGCCGCATCCGACGGGCGCCCGGTGTTCTTCGTACGGATGAGTGTCGCGGAACTTGCGACCGGTATCCTAATCCCGCGGATTGTACACGCACGCTTGCCTGGGCTCTGCAGGGACAGTGATGCAGAGCCCAGGACTGCCTGGAGGCTATCTCGACGAGGACGGCCAGACTACTCCTTGGTCGGTTTTCTGAACCGGCCCCATGCCTTTGAAGACGAACTTCTGGACCCGCGCGCCGGAGTACGTCTCGGTTGTGTAGATGTTGCCCGCGGAATCGGTCGCGATGCTGTGGACGCCGTAGAACTGACCGGGCTGCCGCCCGCCAGCGCCGAAGCTCGTCAACAGTTCGAGCGAATCGCGCAACGCGATGTACACCTTCTCGTTCACGCCATCAGCGATGTATATGTAGCGCTGCTGAGGATCTCTGGAAAAGGCGAGGTCCCACACCGACCCCGAACGCAGGGTTCTTTTCGCGAAGAACCCTTCCTTCACGAACGTTCCGTTCTTCTGGAACACCTGCACGCGATCCACGCTTCGATCGCACGCGTAGACGAGACCGTCTTTCGAGACCTCCGCACAGTGCACTGGATTGCCAAACTGCTGGGGAGGTGGCGCATCGGGGTTGTATTTGAATGGCGTGTCGTCCGGCTTGTTGCCGTACGCGCCCCAATGCCTCTTGTATTTGCCGGTATCCGCGTCGTACACGATCACGCGCCGGTTGCCATAGCCGTCGCCGACGTAGAGCTCGTTTGTCGACGGATCGACATAGACCTTGGCGGGCTTCCCGAGGTTCTCGGTGTCGTTGCTGCCGCCGCTCTTGCCCATCTTGCCGATCTGCAGCAGGAACTTTCCGGACTTGGTGAATTTCAGGACGTGCGTATCCTTCGGGCCGTTGCTGCCAATCCAGACGTTCCCCTTGTGGTCGACGGTGATTCCATGGTTCGAATCGGGCCATTCATAGCCTGGTCCGGGGCCGCCCCAGTGCCCCACGAGGTTGCCGGCCGCGTCGAACTCCAGAACGGGAGGAGCCGGAATGCAGCAGGTGCCGAACGGCGGGTTCAGCGCAGCGGCCTTGAAGTTGTCCTCGACGCTGGCCTGACGATGAACGATCCATACGTGGTTCTGGGCGTCGACGGCAACACCGATCGTCATGCCAAGGACCCAGTTGTTCGGCAGCGGCTTCGGCCACAGAGGGTCGACCTCGAATCGTGGCGCCTGCCCCCGGTTTTCCTGCGCACCGGCTCCGCGGTCCAGGACCAGTTGCGCGACGCCGAGCGCGGCGAGAACCGCAAGGAAGGCCGCACACCCGTACAGACGTTTCGATCGCACACTTCGCATCTCTTCCTCCGCTTCGATAGCCGAGAGAGTCGCCGCATTATAGGTCGGTCCGGCCGAAGGGCGGGGGGAATCGTCGCGAGTGGCACGCGGGCCGCTCAGCCGCCTCAGGGTTTGGGAACCTTGATCGTGCTGATCATCAGGCTCCCGCTGACGAAAAAGAGCGTGGAGAAAGGATGAAAGCCGCGGCCGAGCACCACCCAGTGTCCCAGCCAGAATTGCTCGCCGGTCAACCCGAGCGCGTAGAGGACGGCGAGGACAATAACGATGACAATGCTGGTGGGAATGGGAGTGCCTTCAAAGTAGCGAACCTTCCCGGTGGCGGTGTTCGTCAGGGCCGCGGCGGTGACGTTGAAGCGCGCGAGACGGCTGATACCACAACAGACAAAGCATGTCAGCAGCACGACATCCCAGAACCCGCGTAGTCCGAGCGTGTAGCCGAGCACCGCCGGCGCGACGCCGAACGACACGATATCTGCAAGGGAGTCCAGATCCGCGCCGAGCCGCGACTGCCGGTGTGATTCGAGTCGCGCCACGTAGCCATCGAGCGCGTCGAAAAGCAGCGCGAAGATCGGCAGCACGAACGCGAGCCACAACTCGACCGATTTGTTGTCCGCGAGATAACTCAAACAGAGAAAAATCGACAACGTTCCGCAGGAGGCGTTGGCGAGCGTCAGCGCGTCAGCCGCCGTGTAGGACCGAAGCATCGACAGGCGCTGCGGTTCGTTGTGCATATAGCGGGGTTTCTCCACAACGCCCTGAGCTTTACGATCGGAGAGGCTTCACGCGCCGCGCTGCCGCCGGCGTTCGGCATCCTGCGCCTGAATGAACTGCAGGGCGACGAACGCGAGCAGGCCAACCGCGGCGAGCAGACCAACCATCCCGGCGCGAAACATCGCAACGAACTCGACGAACGGCACGATCCCGGCGTCGGACGCCTCCGGCGGCTCGATCAGGACGGCCAGCAGCACCAACAGGACGACGCTCACAGCATAGATCTTGGCCCAGAACTGGGCACGGTGTTCTTCGCGGCACAGGTCGCGCAGGAGCGCCATCAGCGGCGCGCGGACGAACCACAGCATGCCGACGGCCAGCGCGGTCATCGTCCCGATCCCGACGAGAAATGCATTGATAGGGGTCATGGTGTCCTCCTCACTTTTCTGCTGGCGGAGCCGCGGGCGAATGCAACCACAGCCTTGAGTCCCAGGCGCTGGACGCGCGAGCCCTGGAGAAAGCGGTCGGCGAACTCGTCGGCCACCGTGATGAGCCGTTCGATCGCCTCGAGCCGCGCGCGCAACCGTGCGGCCTCCGCCGATCGGTCGCCGCGCAGGTCCGCCAGCCACGGCCGGAGATGCTCGAGGATCGGGTCCCATTCCCGGCGCTTCCGCGTCTGCAGGATGCTGCGGATGACGCGCTCGGGGTCGGTCTCGGGCCGGTACACGATGCGGCGCGAGCCCGCGACGCGATCGGCGTGCACGAGGCGCCAGTCGACGAGCTCGGCGCACCCCATGCTCACCGCGCCGCGGCTGATCCCGAGCGTCTCGCCGATGACCTCTGCTTCCTGCGGCTCGGCCTGGCACAGCAGCCACGCGTACATCCGCGCGGCGACGGGCGTCACGCCCCAGAGAGGACCGAGGCGTCCCCAGAGCTGAACGAAGTCGTCGGCGATCCGCCTGGTGTCGGCGCCCACGGTCGGGATGATAGTTCGTACTTATTGGAATTTCAATATATTTTGAAAACATGAGAGCGCGGCCCGCACGTCGGGCCGGTAGCCGTCGGTGGAACATGATGCCCGCCGGTCACGCGCTCGTGTCCGGTCCCCGGCGGAGACAGATGAGCCATAAAGTCGCTTACTGTCGCAACAGCGGCGGGAGGGTATATCAACCCGAACCTCGGCTGTCCCTTTGGATCCGAGAGGTCGAGGTGTCCATGGCGTTGCTCCGGTCCGATTCTGAAAACCTGGCGTTATCCGTTCGTCCCCTCGGTCTACGGTCCTGCCTGATTGTGACCGCCAGCGCCGCCACCCGGCACATGTACGCGGAGTATCTCGCGTGGAGGGGCGTGAGCGTCCGCGAGGTGACGACCGCGGTTGCCGCGCTCGAGCACCTGTCGGCCTTCACCCCCGACGTGCTGGTCATCGAAGAGAGGCTCGACGACGGCAGGGGAGTCGACCTGGTGCTCACGTTGCGCCGTTCCCGTTGCACGGCCGGAATTCCTATCGCGCTGCTCTCGGCCGACGTCTTCGGGATGACGCCGGTGCGCGCGCACCGCTTTGGCTGCGACCTGTTGATTCCGATCCCGTGTCTGCCCGACGCGCTGTTCGATGCGCTGGTCCAGCTCGTCGAGGAGGGTGCCACCCACCGTGAGCTGAAGGTTTTCGATTCGTGGCTGTTCGTGCGGGGTGACGAATCAGTGTGGATCGTGCGGGGACGGAACTTCCAGGTGACCGTCTGTGGCCCGGGCTGGAAGCGACGCGTGTACCACTTCGACTCCGAGCTCGAGCTGTCGTCGTTTCAGGCCGACTATGAGCAGCGGCTGGTGAACACCGGCTTCAGCTTCGAGGCCTTCCGCGAGGACCGCAGGCGTCCGTGCGATCGGCGCGCCCGGTTCAGGGGCGCCGATCGTCGTCGTCCCGCCGATTGGGAACATGCCGTGAGCGCCTGAGGACCGTCAAAATCATGAATCATGAATCATGAATCATGAATCATGAATGAACGCCGGCTGGTGTGCCTGCCTCATCAGCGCGTGCTCGGGTGGCTCTTCGCCCACTCCTCCGCCCTTCGCTTCATCTCCTCGAGTTGCTGCCGGCGGCCCGCGGCCTCCGCCTGGGCCGCTCGTGTCGCGTACGCTTCGTCGGCCCGACCCGCGCTCAACTGGCCGACGATGCCATAGTTGCCTTCGTGGCAGCCGTTCTCCGGCATCAGCAAGTCGTCAGGCTGCTTGGTGAGCGGGCGCAGCACCGTGTACGGGCGCACGTAGGTCTTGGGATCGTCGATCGTGTAGCGGTACTCGATCGTGTCTGGGCTGACGCGCGTGAACCGTTCGGTGAGCCGTACGGTGTCGCCGGGTCCGAGGTGGCTGCCGCTCGGCATCGCGTACGGAGTTCGACTGGGCATGATCGAACCGCCATCCTGCTGGTTGTTGATGTGAGTGGTCTCGACCACGAGGGTCGTGCCCTCCCAGCGGCCGCGTGGGATACCGAACCACGTGCGCACGTTCTCGCTCGGCAGCGGACGTCCGTCCAGAGGCACGACGATGGGATTGTTCGCGTTGAGCGCGTACACGATGATCGCCACGTATCCCGGCGACTGGATGAACTGCTTGATTGTGCCCGTGCCGTTTCCAGAGAAGCGGACGAACGCCGTCAGCAGGCACCGCTCGCTCAGGTTTCGATCCACCCAGCTGTCCGCTTCGCCGCGTGCGCGTCGGGCCGCTTCTCTCGCCTCGATTCTCCTGACCGCCTCGAGCGTCAAGGGAGGAATTCTCCCATCGGGCGGATCGATCACGAGCGAGGTTCGCTTCCACGGTGTCGCGTGCCGCGGTCCTGCGTCATTCCAGAATGCGTTGTACTCCTGATAACGGATGCCCTTCTCGTGTTCGGGCGCCCTCTGACCGGCGGTGGCCGTTCTCTCTTCCTCGGTTTCCGGAGCCTGGCGCCGGACTCTTTCGAGTTTCGCGGTCACCTCTGCGTCGGTCAGGAACTCCCGGTTCGCAAACTCTTTCGGTCGCTCCATGGGCGTACCGGTGTCCGCCATCGCCCACTTGCCCTGCAGGTCCGGATCGCCCCACGCCGTACGTCCCAGCGTCCATTTCGAGGTCGCACTCCCGGAAGACGGCCCCTGGGCGGCCGCGGGCCCCGAGCCGAGCGAGACGGCCTGCACGACGCCGGCCACGACGGCCGCTGAAGCCAGTAGCCCGTATCTCATATCTCGTCTCCTCGTATGAGCCTGTGATTGTAGTCGATCCCAATCAGAAGAGCAGGTAGCAGAGCAGCGCGCCCACCACCGACATGGACACGCCCCAGGCCAGCATCTTGTTGAAGAGGCTGGCGCTCGCCTCGACCGGTGACGACGCCAGGCAGAGGGCGCCGATGGTCGAAAGGGGCGAGACGTCAACGAGGTGTCCGCCCACGATGATCGACGATGCGATGGCGAGCGCGTTCGATCCCACGACCTGCTGCGTGAGGCCGGGCACCATCGGAAGAAACGTCGGCAGGATCACCCCGGAGGTGCTGGCATAGACGGAAATGACTCCGGCGACGAACGCCACCACGCCGGTCACCGACCGCGGCGTGGAGAATCGCGCGATGAGGGAGACCAGCAGGTCGATGCCCTGTGCCCGCTCGAGTAGCGCGATGAGCACGGTCACGCCGCACACCATGAGGATCACCTGCCACGGCATCCGCTTGATGGCCTCTCCGTCACCCGCCGCTTTGCAGAGGACCAGAACCACCGACGCGAGGAAGGCGCCCATCCCGACGTTGACCTCGAACAGCAGCACGCTCAGGATCAGCGCTGCAATCACCGCCAGCGTGATCCCGTGGCGCCGCTCGAATGTCACGGATGAAGACGGGGCCGATCCGGTCGCGCCAGTAGCCGCTGCGCCCGGTACGACAATCCCGCTCCCTGCCGCAGCCGATCGGCCGGCCACGACGACCGGCCGCCCCGCAGCGGCCACCGCTCGGCCCGCCATGACCGATTCGCTGGCAACGGCGGCCGCTTCGCCGCGCGCGAACAGCTTCCAGCCGCCCAACAGGAAATAGCCGCCGAAGGCAACCAGCGCATGGGCGGCGAGATTGTACAGGTAGGTCTGGGTGTCGTACCCCGTCAAGTGGTTGCGCGTCATCAGCCCGTTCGCGATGATTCCCGTTGGCGCGAAGGGGGAGAGCGCGCTCGCGTTCGCCCCGTTGCCGACCATGATGGCCATGAGGAAGAGCGGGATCCCTACGTGCGATGCGGTGGCCATGGCCATCGGCGCAAGGAGCGCCGCGGTGGCGATGTTGCCGGGACCGATGGAGCCGAGGGCGGCCGCGAGCAGGAAGAACATGATGGGGATCAGGCCCCGGTTGCCCCGACAGGTGCGGACCGCGTGGTGAGCCAGCCAATCGAGCGTCCCGTTGCACTGGGCGAGGCTGAAGAGGAGCGTCATCCCGACGAGGGTCAGGAACAGCTGGGTCGGAAAGCCTGCCATCACCGTGTTGACGGGAATGCCGGCGATGTACACGCCGATGATCCAGGCCAGTGCCACCGCGAGCACGCCGACGTTCAGCGTGGTGACGCAGCTCACGATGATGACCAGCACCAGCGCGGCAACGGAAATGACGGCGAGGTTCATGCCGGCTCCCCAGGGAACGCGCGGCCACACGCGTTCGCGTCGAGCGGTTGGACTCTTGGTTCTGGCACACGGGCTCCGCGGTACGCGTGCATTGGATTGAGGCGACGATTATAAACGCGGAGTGAGGCTGGAACTTTTCCTGGTCTTCCCGCAAGATTCGCCCTGTATTCGCCCGTGTCGGGCCTCTGCGCTGTGAAGATCCGGATTGATGCCGATCTGACCCCGTCCTACAATTCGCTGCCTTCAGCAGAAGGGGCACAGCATGGCTAACCGACTGCGCATCGTTCTTCTTGGTCTAGTGGTCTTCGGCACGTCACTGGTGGCGCAACAGTTCCCACCGGGGTATGTCGATCCGAAACCAGTGCTTCAGGCCGCCGTCCGGGCGATCGGCGCCGACAGGTTGAACTGCGTGACCATGTCGGGAACGGGCTACGCCGGCATGGTGGGGCAGGCGCATCTGAACGACAAGAACGTGGATTGGCCGCGCAGCGAGCTGACCAATTACACGCGCACCATGAACTGGGAAGCCCGGACCATGCAGGAGGAGTTCGATCGGAAACCCGGGCTCACTCCCGCGTCATGGAAGCATGGGCTTGGCTTCGTGGGAGGAACCCCGCTGCAGAAGAACCCACACCAGATATTCGTGGTCAACGGGACAACCGCGTGGCATTACGACGGGGCTGGCACCCAGCCGATTGCCTCGCGGCCCGAGGACGGAGAGCTCTGGCAGCTCGACATGTGGATCAACCCGCACGGTTTCCTGAAGGCTGCGATGATGCCGGGCGCAAATCCCAAGGCAGTGTGGCGGTGGGAGCTCGGCGAGATGGGACGCGACCTTCCAGACGTCCAGCCCGAGAAGGTGACCATCGTGTCGATCATGGTGATGGGGAAGTATCGGGTGGACGCCACCATCAACAACCACAACATGCTCCAACGGATTCACACGTCGGTCCCCGATCCGGTGTACGGCGACATGAACTACGAGCACGAGTTCACCGATGAGACGTACGTCGATCTGGGCAACGGCATGAAGTTCCCGACCCGCTGGCACAGCCACGTGGGATACGACGACAACTACCAGGCCCAGAGCTTCAGCTCCGGGCACAACGGATTTGGCGGGAACTTCAAGGACGTGAAGGCGAACGCGTGTGCCGCGCCGCCGGGCATTCCCGACGCGGTACGGCGGGCGGATTTCTCGGTGCGGGTCGAGACGCAGAAGCTTGCGGACGGTGTGTACCTGCTGGGCGGAACGACGCACAACAGCGTCGCCATCGAGTTCAAGGACTACATAGCCGTTGTCGAAGCGCCGCTCGACGAGCCACGGAACCTGGCGGTCATCGACCAGGTCGTGAAGCTCATCCCGAACAAGCCGATCCGGTATCTCGTGAACACACACCAGCACAGCGATCACATCGGCGGACTTCGCACGTACATGCACATCGGGGCGACCATCATCACGCACTGGAGAAACTGGCCGTTCTACACGCGAGACGTGTTGAACTACGCCCCGCGTACGCTCAAGCCCGACATTCTGTCGTGGTCGCCGCCGACGGAGATGGCGGAAGGCTACTTCTACGAGCAGGTCACGGGGAACTACGTGTTGACCGACGGATCGCGGAACCTGAATCTCTACTATGTCCAGCCGCTACGTCACGCCGATGGGATGCTCATGGCGTATCTCCCGAAAGAGCGCATGCTCATCGAAGCCGACCTCTTTGATACTCACGAACCACCGCCGGCGACGCCCACGCCGGCCAATACGAGCCTGAACAACCTGGTGCAGCGACTGAAGCTCGACGTTGCCCAAATCGTGCCTATCCACGGGAAGCCGGTGCCGTGGTCGGCGTTTTCGAAAGTCATCGGCACCAAGACGAATTGAGTCAACTCATTGGATCATTTCAGATATCAGATTTGATCACCGATTCGCTCATCGGAGCATCTGATCATCGGGATCGGAGCATCTAATCATCGGGTTCTGTTGATTACATCAACGCGATGACGTGATGGCGATGATGCGATGATCAAATCCGATGATCCAATCTGAAATCTGAATTGGCCAGATGGCATACCCCGGGTGGAGGAGAGGAGTTCAAGATGACTCGCATGTCAACGCGCGCGCTGAGCGCGACAACGCGGCTGGCGGTGGTCCTCGTCGGCGTCTGGGTCGCCTGGTCGTATGCGGTCGCTCCGCCGGCCGTCCAGGCGCAGGGCGGCACGACGGCATTTACGGGTGCACGCATCTTCGACGGCACCGGTCGTCCCGCGATCGAGCAGGGGACGCTCGTCATCAGCAACGGCCGCGTGCAGCAGGTTGGCCCTCAGGCCTCGGTCAAGGTTCCGGACGGCGCGACGCGTGTGGATGCGTCGGGCAAGACGATCGTTCCGGGTCTGATCAATTCCCACGGTCACGTGGCCGCGGTGAAGGACTCGCCCCTGCCCCTGCGCGAGCAGTTGCTCGCCCAGCTCCGGATGTACGCCAATTACGGCGTCACCAACGTCGTCAGCCTCGGCGACGACGGTGTCGAGACGGTGAAGCTGCGGGATGAGCAGTCGCAGGGTGGCATCAGACGCGCGAGGATTTTCCCCGCGGGCGTGAACGTGGTAGCCAAGACGGCGGAGCAGGCACGTAAGGACGTGGACAAGCTGGTTGACATGAAGGTGAGCATCATCAAGACCCGCGTGGACGGTCCCGACAACTCGCCGACGCGGATGCCGCCGTCCGTGTACGGCGCCATCATCGACGAGGCGCACAAGAAAGGGATGCGGATCGCCGCGCACATGTTCTACCTGAAGGACGCGCACGGTCTCGTCGATGCCGGCGTCGACGTGCTGGCACACAGCGTCCGCGACCAGGATGTCGACCAGACGCTCATCGCGAATATGAAGAAGAGAAACGTCGGGTACATTCCGACGTTGACGCGGGATTTGTCGGTCTACGTCTACGAGTCGACGCCCGCGTTCTTCAAGGATCCCTTCTTCCTGCGTGGAAAGTCGCTCTACGGCCCTCAGATGGCTCAGCTCAGCGAACCGGCCATGCAGGAGAAGACGCGTCAGAGCGAAGAAGCGCGCACGATCAAGGTCGCCATGGTGCAGGCGCAGAAGAATCTGAAGCGACTGTCGGATGCCGGGATCACGATCGCCATGGGCACCGACACCGGGGCGAATCTGATGGGACGCTGGCAGGGCTATTTCGAGCACACCGAGCTCGAGCTGATGGTGAAGTCCGGATTGACGCCGATGCAGGTGCTCGTGGCGGCGACGAGCGGCGCGGCAAAGGCCATGAACCTCCAGCAACTGGGCACACTCGAGTCGGGAAACTGGGCCGACCTGGTGGTGCTCGGTGCGAATCCGCTCACCGACATCCGGAACACGCAGAAGATCGAGTCGGTGTGGATCGCAGGCCAGCGGCTCGCGCCGACATCGTCGAATTGACCCCTGGGCTTAAGGCTCAGGGCTCAGGGCTCAGGGCTTAGGGCTCCATTCCAATGCACTGTCGCGAACGGCTCGACGCAGCAGACGAGAATCAGGCCTTGAGCCTTAAGCCTTAAGCCTTAAGCCCTAAGCCCTAAGCCCGTCATCCTCCTACAGCCGACGCCCCGTGTGAATGGCCATGAGACCGGCAAGGAGCGGGATGACCCGGACGTCGCCAAAGCCACTCTGCTCGAGGATTGCCGCCACGCCCGTCGCACCGGGGTAGTTCCGGATCGACTCCGGAATATATCGATAGGTATCGGGATCGCGGTGCAGCACCAGCCCGAGCGCCGAGCCGACGATGGTGAGGTAGGCCAGGTAGACGCTGCGAACCAGAGCGTTGGCGGGCCGGTTGAAATCGAGCGACAGCAGCCGTCCTCCAGGCTGAAGCACCCTGCGGATCTCGCTGACGGCCTGCGAGAGGTCAGGCACATTTCTCAGGCCGTATCCCGTGGTGACAACCGTGAAGCGTCCGTCGGCGAATGGCAGCGCGAGCATGTCGCCGGTGACGAATGCCGTGGGGCAGCGCGCCGCCCGTGCCTTGGCGCGCGCGAGCTGGAGCATGCCGAACGTGACGTCGAGGCCGACCGCCTGCTGCGCGCGCGGTGCGGTGGCAAACAGCAGGTCGCCGGTGCCGCACGCGACGTCGAGCACCCGGTCGTCCGAGGTCACGCCCGCAAGCGCGATGAGTTGCCGCTTCCATCGGCGGTCCTGGCCGTACGACAGCGCCACGGTGATGAAATCGTACCGGTGAGCGAT
>DASYQV010000102.1:0-10498 GCA_036005125.1 Vicinamibacterales bacterium | reverse complement strand
GCGCGGAGACGGGCCACCACTCCGCCGCCGGTGGGTGCCGGCCGCCGTGCGGCCGGCACATCGATCGAGCGGCAACACGGAAACACAAGCGGCTTCTGCGCATGTTGCCGTTTGTGTTTCCGTGCTGCCGCCCGATCGATGCCGCGCGCAGCGCGCCCACCAGCGGGAGATGCGTGTCATTTCTCTCCGCGTGACTCCGCTCCTCAGCGTCCTCTGCGCGAAATCGTCTCCGCCCTCTCCGCCATCTTTGCGAGCGATGACAAGGTAATTTACGTCAGCGTCCTGAGGACTGGCCAACGCGCACGTCTTCTCCCTCTGTCGTGGTCGCTCGACCATCTCGGCCCAATGACGAGAACGGTCGCCGACGCAGCGCTGCTGCTGGCGATCGCCGAAAATCGATTTCATCCGGGTACGGACCCGCCGGGAGGGCGATAGACTCGGACGTATGGTCGAGAATCGGTACCCTGATCCCACGTTGGTGACGCGGTTGGAGGCGGCGCTTCGTAGCGGTCCGCCGCTCGGTGTCGCCGTCCTGTTCGGATCGGCGGCACTCGGGACCAACCGGGCGGAGAGCGACGTCGATGTGGCGATCTTGGCAGGCACGTCCGGTTTCGACGAGTCGGCCGAGCTCGCGCTGAACCGTGCTCTCACATTGGCTGCGGGGGCGGAGGTGGACCTGGTCCGCATCGAGAACGCTTCGACGCTGCTCCGGTGGCAGATCGCGGTCAAGGGCGTCGTTCTCTTCGAGAGTACGCCGGGCGAGTTCGCGCGATTTCGGGCGCGGGCGGCATCGGAGTACATCGACTTCGCGCCGGCGCTCGCCTATCACGGCGAGATCTTCAGGCGCCGGCTGATCGAGCAGGGAGCCCCGCGGTGACCGATGCGGCTCTGCTGCTCGCCAAGCTGACCACGCTGCGTGAGCATGTCGGTCGCATGGAGCGCCGGCATCCGCCGACGATCGATGAGTTCCGTGTCGACATCGATTGACAGGACGCCCTCGCCCTGAGCCTCCTGGTGGCGCTTCAGGAGGCTTCGGACATTGCGCTCCACATCGCCTCGGACGAGGGTTGGGGCATCGCGTCGTCCTATGCCGAGAGCTTCGAGCTGCTCGCACGGCATGAGGTCTTCGCCGCGGATCTCGCCCAGCGCATGGCCGGGATCGCGCTTCGCAATCGCGTCGCGCACGGGTACGGAAGCGTCGACTTCGAGCGGATCTGGCGGGACGTGCCTGCCGGTGTTGCGGCAACGCGGGAATTCGCGGGCGCCATCGCCGCGTACATCGGGACACGTTCCGGTGACCCGAGGCCCTGACGTTGCTAGTCCCGTCATCCATTCACATTCGCGGTTTCGAACGAGTCCTTCCGGCATCATTGACATTCGGTCAGTCTGGACCAAGAATGCGGCTCGAGACGACCCGCGATCGAATAGGCTTTGCAGTTTTCGCGAGGAGCACACCATGGAAATCAACGAACGATCCATGGGGACGGTCACGGTGCTCGATCTCGGCGGCAAGCTGGTGTGGGACGGAGCACAGCGCCTCAAAGACAAGGTGAACAGCCTCGTGTTCCAGGGCCGCACTCAGATTGTGCTGAATCTTGGAGAGGTCTCGCAGATTGACAGCATCGGACTCGGCGAGATCGTGGCGTGTCTGACGACGGTGACCCGCCGCGGGGGTAACATCAAGCTGTCGAACGTGGCCAAACGCAACCAGGACCTGCTGTCAATCACCCGGTTGGCGACGGTCTTCGAGACGTTCGACTCCGAGGCCGAAGCGGTGCGCAGCTTCGGCGCCGCAGCGGGCGCGTGACGCGGCCGCACCGAGGAAGTCATGACGCGTGACGAGATCCTCTCCCTGTTCGCTCGCCGCCGGGACGCGTGGCGCCGCCACGACGCGGCGGCGCTTGCCGCCGATCACACCGAGGACTGCACGATCGACAGTGCGATGGCAGGAACCCTGGCCGGACGCGACGCGATGAGGAGCGTCTACCAGGCCTGGTTCACCGGCTTTCCGGACCTCACGCTCGACGACGAGGAGCTCATCGTCGATGCGGATCGTGTGGTCCAGATCTCAATGGCCTCCGGGACCGACACGGGTGGGTTCATGGAGCTGCCGCCGACCGGCAAAGGCTTTCGCATGCACGCGGTGTTCGTGTACGTGCTGCGCGGCAGACAGATCAGCCAGTTCCGGAGTGTCTATGACTTCACCGGCGTCCTCGTGCAGATCGGGATGCTGAATGCCAAACCAGTCTGAACGTCGATTGTGTTGACAACAATGCCAGAGACGCGATTACAGGTCACCGATGCTCAGGGCCGTCGAGTCGTTCTGCTCGACACGCCGTGCTTCACGATCGGCCGACGGAGCACCTGCAACCTCCAGTTGGTCAGCACGGACGTATCGCGTGAGCACGCGGAGATCACGCGTAATGGAGAACAGTTCGTCGTGCACGACCGCGGATCGCGGTACGGCACGTACGTCAATGACGAGCCGGTGACCGAGCGCACGCTGGTACATGGCGATCGCATTCGCTTGGGCCGCACCGACGCCGTCGAGCTGGTGCTCCTGACCGACGGCGGCGACTCAACGCCGCTACTCCGGGACGCGAGCTCCGTCACCGATCTCCGTCAGATGGCGGCGCTCCTCGACGGCTTGCGTGCGCTCGGCTCCGGCCAGGTGGTCGATGAGGTGCTGACGCTCGTCATGGACCTGGCGATTGACGTGACAGGCGCCGAGCGCGGGTTCGTGATGCTCGCCGACGCGGAGGGTCAGCTCGAGTTCAAGATCGCGCGCGCCAAAGGCCGGGTGACGCTGTCCGGCCACCCATTCGCCACCAGTGAGAAGATCCCCAACGAAGTCTTCCGCTCGGACCACAGCCGTGTCGTCGCGGATCTGCTCGACGGCAGTCAGGCCGGAGTGCATCAGGGCACGATTGCGCTGGGCATTCGACATGTGCTCTGCGCGCCGCTGCGGGTGTCCGGTCATCACGGCGCAACGGAAACTGGCAACGAGCATTCCGTCATCGGCGTGTTGTATCTCGACGGCCGGGAACGCTCGAAGATGCTCTCGCGCACCACGCAGAGCGCGCTCGAGACCTTCGCGACCGAGGCTGCGCTTGCGATCGAGAGCGCGCGCCTGTACAGCGAGGCCGCCGAAAAGACGCGTCTCCAGCGTGACCTGACGATTGCTGCCGAGATCCAGCGTGCCCTGCTGCCGGATTCGGTTCACCGGGCAGACACGTTCGATCTCGCCGCGGTCTCGGTGCCGTGCCGGACCATCGGTGGCGACTTCTACGACTATCTCGAGCTGGAGGACGGCCGCTTCGCGTTCGCGCTGGGCGACGTGGCGGGCAAGGGTCCGGCGGCAGCGCTGCTCGCCGCTGCGGTGCAAACGCTGTTCGTCGCGCAGACGGCGGTAGCACCGGAGCCGGCCGAGGCCATGACGCGGCTGAACCAGCGATTGTTGCGCCGCGCGATTCGCGCCCGGTTCGCCACGATGTTTTACGGTCTGCTGTCATCCGGAGGTTCGTTGAGCTATTGCGTCGCCGGTCACGAACCACCTGTCATTATCGGACGCACCGAGATGCGCTCGCTCGAACCGGGCGGGCTCGTCCTCGGCCTGTTCGCTCACGCGACCTACCAGGCAGGCTCGCTCCAGCTCGAGTCCGGTGATCTGGTGCTCGTGTGCAGCGACGGCGTCACTGAAGCGCGGAACGTGAGCGACGAGGAGTTCGGCCGCGACCGTCTGCTTGCCTGCGTGAAAGCCGGCCATGGGCTCGAGCCCGAGACGCTGCTCGAACGGCTCCTGGAGGAGATACGCGGATTCACGGCCGGCGCGCTGCAGGCGGACGACCTCACGGCACTGATTCTCCGGTACCGCGGCGCCTGACAGACGTGACGCGCTACCTGGCCTCCGGCATCAGCGTGACCTGCACATAACGGTTCGTGTTCAGGTACTCCCGCGCCGCGTCGCGCAGCATCCGGACGGTGAGCTGGTCGTAGAACGGCCGCATGTTGAAGACCTCCTGGACATCCTCACCGTATTCGTACTTGAAGATGATCCGATTCAACAGATACTCGTTCCGCTGACTGTTCGTTTCAAGGTCCCGGACGAGCGCGGCGCGTGTATCGAGGACCTGTCCCTGAGACGGTCCGGTGGTCTTGAACTGGTCAATCACCTGGAACGCGGTCCGGACGAGGCTCTCCGTTCGAGCCGGGTCGCAGGCGAATGTGATTGTCAGGCGATACTCCTCGGTCGGACGCTTCGTGAAGCTTGGCACGACGCTGACCCCGTAGGTTCCGCCGAGGTCCTCCCGCAGCGTTCTCTGCAGGTTTCCGCCCAGCGTATCCGCCATGGCCCTGGCGACCACTCGATGCATCTCGTCGTTCTGAAACGCGCCGCTGAAGACCATGCTGACCTGGCTCCTGGGTGCGATACCGCTTCTCACCTGCTTCTCGACGACGCCCGCCGGAGGATGCATGCCGACATCCTTCGCGCTCTCGTTCCTGTGGAGCGCCGGCAGGCTGGCCACGTAGCGCTCCACGAGCGGCTTCAGGGTCGCGAGATCGAAGCTCCCCACGAAGACAAAGATGAAGTCGCTCGCATCGGCGAAGCGGTCCTTGTAGAACGCGAGCGACCTGTCGAGATTCATCTGATCGACGCGTGCCGGCGTCAGCGGCTGCGCCCGCAGATGGTTCTGGCTCAGGGCGGCGGCGAGCGCCTCGTTGAACACTGTGTCCGGCTGGGCCTGCCGGTTGGCGAGCGTCACCTTCAGCTGATCGCTCAGCACGCGGAAGGCGACCGGATCCGGCCGCGGCGCGGTGAATGTGAGAAAGATGAGCTGAAACATCGTTTCGAGATCTTTGCGGGAAGAGCCCCCGGCGAGCCCTTCCTCCGTCTCTCCGATGCTGGCTCTGACAAATGCGGTCGTTCCGGCGAGCACCTTGTCGAGATCGATCCGGCTGAGCCCGCCAAGACCGCCTTGAGGAATCACCACGTCGGCGGTTTCAGCGGGGATGAAGTCCTGGTCGCTCGCGAGCGACGTGCCACCGGGGCTCACGGCCCGAACGAGGATCTCATCCTGCTTGAACATCGTCGGCTTGAGCACCACGCGGACACCGTTGGACAACCGCCATTCGGTGATGCCTTGTACTTCGTTCGTCGACGTCGTGACGATGGATCCCGCCGTGGGGAGGCGAGCGAGCAGCGGCTGCGTGCTGACCGTGTCGACGTACGCCGACAGCGGTGCGGCGCTGGCCGCGCTGATGACGCCTGCCAGCTTCGCCTCGGTGGGCAGCGACGGCCGGTCCTTCTCGGGCGCGGTGATCGCGACGAGGCGGTTGCGATCGGGCATCCAATCCTTGGCAAGATTGTTGACTTCGGCCAGCGTGATTTCCGGGAGAAAACGCTGGTTCAACCCGTACTCGTACACGATGCCCGGGATCGGTTCCGCCTGGATGAAGTTGCGCACGAACTCGTCGGCCAGCGGTCCCGACGCGCTCTTGTCCTTTTCGATCACCGCCCTCTGGAGCCCTCGCTGAAGATTCAGCTTCTGCCGACTCAGTTCCGTCGCGGTGAAGCCGAAGCGGGCGACGCGGGCAACTTCGGTGAAGAGCGCCCCCAGGCCCCGTTCGACGCCGCCACCGCTTGCGACAAGCGCATCCAGGGTCGTGGTCTCTTCGGTGCGGACGAGGAGATCGCGATCGGTCTGCGCCTTGAGGAACGGCGCATTCGGCGCCTGCGCAATCTCGTCAAGCCGCACGGACAGCATGGCGCCGAACAGCTGTTCGACCATGTGCTGCCGGTAGGCGCCGAGCGTCGCCTGGGGCCGTGCAGCCATCTTGCTGGACACGCTGATGCGGGTAGTCGTCGCTTCGGGGTCGGTGATTACGGAATAGACCGTCCCTGGTTGATCCGGTACGGCGTAGGTCGCCCGAGGCTTCGGAGACGACGCCGCGGGGATCGCGCCGAAATGAGAACGGATCAGCGGCTCGATCGCCGACTTGTCGAAATCGCCGACGGCGATCACGGCCATCAGATCGGGGCGGTACCAATCCGTGTAGAACTGCTTCAGCCTGTCGTGGTTCACGTTCCGGATGATCTCGGGCCTGCCGATAGGCAGCCGTTCCGCGTAGCGCGAGCCTTTGAGGAGGATGGGAAACACCGCATCCTGGATTCGCTCGTCAGCTCCCAGCCCGAGCCGCCATTCCTCCAGGATGACGCCCCTCTCCTTGTCGATTTCCACCGGATCGAAGGACACGTTGCGCGCCCAGTCTTCGAGAATGAGCAGCGACCGGTCAATCGCCACGGGATTGCCGGTCGGGATCTGCAGCTGGTACACCGTTTCGTCGAAGCCAGTGTGGGCGTTGACATGCGCGCCGAAACGCATGCCGAGCGCCTGCATGAAGCCGCCGATGTCCTGCCGCGGAAAGTGCAGCGTGCCGTTGAAGCTCATGTGCTCGACGAAGTGCGCGAGCCCGCGCTGGTCTTCATCTTCAAGGACGGACCCCGCATCGACCACGAGCCGAAGCTCGGCGCGGCCCTGGGGCTGTCGGTTCTCGCGAAGGTAGTAGCGGAGCCCGTTCGGCAGCGTCATGACCGTAATCAGCGGATCGACGGGAACAGTCTGGCCGAGCGTGGCGGTCTGAACCGCCACGGGGATTGCCGGCTCCTGCGCGCCGGCGAAGCCCACGGCCGCGACGATCGCCGCCGTGAGAAGGACGAACCGGACGCGGGTGTGAACAGTCATCGAGGTCCTCAACGCGTAATAGGCGACAACCGGCTCGTTAATTGTAGCGAACAGTCCTCGGACCACCAATGCAGGTGGGCCATGCTTCCTCGGATGTCACCGTGTGGGCACCTTCGCCTTCAGCTCCTCCAGCCAGTTGACGACGACAAGGATCTCGGGCGCGGCAGCCTTCTTCCCGTCCGTCGTCGGCGCATCTTTGAAGAGCAGGAACCGCTGACCGTCGGCCGACACGTCGTAGTGGCGCCAACGATTGATCGGGTTCGCGTACGCTCTCGTGACCACCGGCTGGGCATTCCCCAACGTGACGTCCGCGCCCAGACGCACGGGGACCGCCATGATCGTGCCCGGTTCCACGTAATAGAACAGCTCGCGCCCGGTATGGGACCAGACGGGGCGCGTGCCGCCTGCCGTCGAGACCTGGTGCCGCGCGGTCTCCACGTGCGGAAACGGCCGCACGTAGATCTCGCTTCGGCCAGATTCGTCGGATTCGTACGCGAGCCATCGTCCGTCGGGTGAAATGTCGCCGTTCATTTCGGTCGCCGGTGAATGCAAGAGCATCGTTGCCGTGCGGGTCGCCCCCCAGAGAAATGACGCCCAGATCGGAAGGCGGCGGCGTGCCGAAGATCAGGTACGCGCCATCCGGCGAGAACGACGCCGGTGCCTGGCGCTCGGTGCCGCTGCTCAGGCGCTCCATCGTCCCCGCCCCATCGAAGGCCTGCCAATACACACTCTCCATGCCGTCGCGCACCGCCATGAACGCGATCCGTTTGCCGTCAGGCGTCCAGACCGGCCGCGTTGCCCCGCTGCCTGTCAGCCGCTGCAGGGTCCGGCGGCCAAAATCCCAAATCCAGATTCCGATCCTTCTCGAGGCAGCGGCGAAGCAGACGGCGAATCGGCGATGGCGTGTTCGCCGGCAGCGCGTCCCAGGTCGGCTCGCCGCGGAGCACCGCCGCGAGCGTGTCGGAGACGTTGTCTCCCGGGAACGCCCGCGCGCCGGTGAGCATCTCGTAGAGCACGCAGCCGAAGGCCCACAGGTCGCTGCGCCTGTCCGCCGCGCGTCCTTTCGCCTGCTCGGGACTCATGTACGCTGCCGTGCCCAGAATCATGCCGACACCCGTCATCATGGCCGGCGTCGTGATCGTCGGTGACTGAGACACGTGCGGCGCGCTGCCGACGGCGGAATCCATCGCCCTCGCGAGGCCGAAGTCCAGGACCTTCACGGTGCCATCATCGCGAACCTTGATGTTCGAGGGCTTCAGATCGCGATGGATGATGCCTTGCTCGTGCGCCGTCTCGAGCGCCTCGGCAACCTGTTTCGCGATCGGCAACGCTTCGTCGATCGGAATCGCCCCGCGGGCGAGGCGCTGCGCGAGCTCGTCGCCCTCGACGAGCTCCATCACCAGGGCCTGAGCGCCTTCCGCCTGCTCGAGCCCGTGGATCATGGCGATGTGAGGATGGTTCAGCGACCCGAGAATCCGGGCCTCGCGCTCGAAGCGGGCGAGCCGATCGGGATCAGTGGCAAAAACGTCCGGCAGGATCTTGATCGCGACGTCGCGATTGAGCCTGGTGTCGCGTGCCCGATAGACCTCTCCCATGCCGCCGGCCCCCAGCGCGGAGAGGATGTCGTACGGACCGAGGCGGGTGCCAGGGGTGAGAGCCACAATCTTCGCCGTGGATTATACGGGCGCTGGAAGAATCGGAGGGGACGCGTGCACTTGTTATGGAGCTGTCCACGTTCAGCTGTTCCCCCTGGGCGGAACTGATCGGTGGGGGATTTCGGGCAATCGGCGCCTATAATCCGCCCGGTTCCCGGTGGACCAGCCAGGGTCCGAGCCGATGCCGCTCACGGCGGGTACGAGGACGGAACTCTTTTCAGCGATTCCGATCGCGTCGGGCGCTTCGAACAGGAGGCGCGCGCTGCGGCCGCGATCAACCACCCGAACATTGTCGTGCTCTATTCCGCCGAGGCGACACCCGACCGTCGACCGGGCGCGAGGTCCATTTCCTGACGTGGAGCTGGTAGAGGGAACGACGCTGGCCGACGCCATCCCGAAGGGCGGATGGCCGCTCGAGCACCGCGGGTAAAGGATCGTTGGGCTATTTCGCGCGGCTTTGTGTAAGCTCCGCCGCCCGAGCGTCACTCGGCGGCCCCGCCATTGCATTAACCGCGACGCCAGAACGAACAGTGGAGGTGAATGTTATGAAACGGACATTGGCCGTCGCGGCGATTCTCCTCGCCGCGGGCAGCGGATCGGCGTTCGCTCACCATCCGTTCGACGCCGAGTATGACTGGAAAAAACCCGTCACCGTAACCGGCACCGTCACCAGGCTCGAGTGGAAGAACCCGCATTCCATGCTCACGGTCAAGGGTAAGGATGACACTGGGGCCGAGAGTGAATGGATGGTCGAGCTGGGGAGCCCGGCGTCATTGCAACGGGCGGGGTGGACGTCGAAACAGCTCCACGGTGGCGAGCAGGTGACCGTTGACGGATGGCTCGCGAAGGACGGCAGCAAGCGGCTCAGCGGTAAATCTGTAATGGTTTCAGGAGGCCGTGAAATGTTCGCCGCCGGCGCGTTCTTCGACAGAGCTTCTCAGGGCGGTGGTCGAACCCAGGGTGCGAAGGCAACCACCGGTACGACATCGACGGGCACGAAATCGACGACGAAGCCGAAACACTGACCGAGACCTACTCTGCTGCTCGCTTGTGTTGTGGTGGCTTCGGGGCGGTCTACGCTAGTAAGGAGCCCGATCGAAATTAAGTGGTCAACTTGCGTCGCTGATTGTACGGAGAGTGGGCGGAGTTCGCTGAGACGTTTCACGCAGAGAACGCTGAGTCGCGGAGATGCGCAAAGGCTGGCCCCGATTCCGCCGCCGGTGGGTGCCGGCCGCCGTGCGTCCGGCACATCGATCGAGAGGCAGCACGGAAACACAAGCGGCTTCGGCGTGTTTCTCCGTTTGTGTTTCCGTGCTACCTCTCGATCGATGCTGCGCGCAGCGCGCCCACCGGCGTGGTGTGCGTGGCCTTCTCTCTGCGTGACTCGGCCCCTCACCGCTCTCTGCGTGAAGTCGTCTCCGCGCGCTCTGCCGCCGCTGCCGCGATGGCAAGACAATTGACGTCAGCCGCTAAGGCAGTCCAGACCGGTTGGCGAACGACGGGCCTCGAATGGCGCGCTGCGCACGCGCTGCTCCAGCTATGCGCGATTTTTGGCAGGCTCGGCCGCCGTACGGGTTTAGCATGACCTCGACCTTGGGCGTCTCCTATGAGATGGATCCGTGTAGCAGCCTGGTTGATGCTCGGCGGACTGATCCTGAGCGGCGCCGCAGAGGCCGGCCAGAACGCGCCGGCCGCGTCGCCTTCTCCCTTGGCCTCACTGGAGCTCCCATTCGTGTTCGACGGTCCGCCTCCACCCCTTCCACCAGAGGTGCTCACGCGGGACGATTCGGGCCGGGCCACGATGCGAGCCGTGCGCGTCAGCGTGCCGCTGCGGATTGACGGTCGGCTCGACGAGGGTGTCTACACGAGCGTCCCGCCAGCCTCCGATTTCATCCAGATAGAACCGCAGGCAGGTCTGGCGGCGACCGAAAAAACCGACGTCTGGATCACGTTCGATAACGCAAACGTCTACGTCTCGGTCCGGTGCTGGGCAAGCCAGCCGGAGCGGATCATCGCCAACGAAATGCGACGCGATGTGTTCATCCACGACGACTATGTCGATTTCATTTTCGATACCTTCTATGACCGCCGTAACGCTGT
>DASYQV010000101.1:0-22406 GCA_036005125.1 Vicinamibacterales bacterium | reverse complement strand
CCCCGATCACCCGTGGTATCTCGCGGTGCAGTTCCACCCGGAGTTCCAGTCGCGGCCGCTCAAACCGCACCCGCTGTTTGCGAGCTTCATCGAGGCGAGCTACCGACACAAGACCGGGCAGCTCGCGGGCGCGGCGGCCGTATCACGAGGCGCGCGGGTCTGATTGAACGTCGTACCCAGCGGGAGGCCTGACCGCCTCGTGAAACACAGCATTAAGCTTACGCTAGCGAGCTTGGTAGATCGCTGGTCGGTATCGAGGGAGCGGAATGGTCTTTCCGGTCGCCCGAGCAGCATCCAGCCAGAGCTGCTTTGCGCGTTCGACCTCCCGCAGGGCTTGTTCAGCAGTTTGCCCCAAGGCCGAGCAGGCGTCGAGGTCCGGAATGTCCGCAACGTAGGCGCCGTCTTCCTCGCTGTAGAAGATGTTGATATGGTAGTCCCTCACGAGGCCTCCCCCAGCTTGAGATTGTACCGCTCGATGAGGCGCAGCACCTGACGGATTTGGTACGGCTTCGCATCTCCGGCGAAGTCTTGAACGTTGACGAGCTCGGGAACCCCCGGATGCCCGTAGATGCGATGGCTTCCGGCGGTTCTGATGGTTGAGAACCCAAGCGCCTCGACCAACAGACAGAAATCACCAAAGCTGACGTTCTGTAGGTCTCGATACGGGCGTAACGACGAGCGTGGACGCGCGACGAGGGTATGGCGACCCGAGCGTATGGCGGGCCGCCGTCGCGCGCCTGAAGTGAATCCGCGACACGCGCAACCGTCACTCGGCTAGTCGCGTCGCGTGCGAGGCAACCGCAATCCACCGTCCATCGCGCCGCACGAACACGTCGGTGAACCGAAGCGTCACCGTGACGGGTGCTGCGCCGCTCACCGTCGCCTTCGTCCGACCGGTGACGATTGCCGTATCGCCATACGAGCGCACGACCAGGTGATCCACGGTCGACGTGAGAGGTGCAGCGGTGCGGCACATCTGCAGCGCCTGCTCCTTCGTGATCACTTGCGCGTCGATGTGTGTGACCGACCAGTCGTCGGCGAGCAGCGCACCCCATCCAGCGCAGTCCTGCTTTTTCCACGTCGACGCAAGCTGCTGTTCGATCGCTTCGAGCTCGCGAACCACCTCCCCATCCTGTGTCGCCTGCAACATACCCGTCCTCCAAACGAGAGCGGACGCGCCGATTCGACCGACGTACGTAGGCCGGGTCTTCAACCCGGCCCAGTTGAACCAGGCGCAGGTCTTTTAGACCCGCGCGCCGCATCTGAAGATGCGGCCTTATGTGTTCTACACAATTACTGTTGCGAAGGTCCGACCGGACGATCGACGATCGTGCCCCAGAAGCCGATCATCATCTCCTCCCACGTCTGATCACCCCAGCGCACGTCCTTCGTGGGATCGGGGTTGGACTTGTTGGCCGGTGAGTTGTCGAAGTGCGCGATGACTTCCATCTCCGTCCCTTTCGGAAGGAGCCTGGGCCTGGCAAGCTGGTAGGTAATCTGCCAGTTGAAGTCGTACTTCGGAACCGACAGGAGCATCTCTGAGGTCCCGTCAGGCAGGTGCGCAATGTAGGTCATGTCTTTCCCGCGCGTGTGCATGTGCGGTGTCAGGGACGTCAGCAACGTGTCGTTGGCAAGCACCCGCTTCGCGCGTACTTCGTGGTTCGGCGCGCCCGGGGGAATCACGAAGAACGGGTTGAGGGCCATGCCGCCGATCTGCTGTTTCTGCGGCGGTTCTTTCGCGAAAATCACCCCCACGACCGTCCTGTCGACGGCTTCCTCGCCATTGGTCGTGTAGTGCATCTGCAGGACGATGTCGGAGTTTCCCCTGAGCAGCCGCGCCACACCTGGAGGAAAGACGATACCTTGCTTGTTCGGCGTGACAGAACCGATGTTGCCTGGTCCAAGCGCTCCCTGCGCCTGAATTGGCGCTCCGGCCGGCTGCGTGAACGCGATGACGTGATGTACATGCGCCCGCGCGCCCGGCTTGATCTCGATCGCCTGAATCCATCTGTCCTCGGCGAGGTTCGTCGGAACCCGCAGATATTGGTACGGAATCGCTCCGCTCGCCGGGATGTCGAACGGCTCCTGCATCGAGTAGACCGCGTCGGGGTTGCCAATGCTCCAGCCGTCCACGAACGTCGGCATCTTGGGGAGATCTTTATCGTCTCCCCTGGGTGCACCGCCGTCGACCCAGGCCTCAATTGTTCTAATCTCCGCATCCGACAAGCTCGGGTCGTTCTTGAAGACGCCGTGTGCCGGGTCGGCGCCCCACGGCGGCATCGTCCGTGCCGCGACTCGCTGCTTGATGGACCTGGCCCATGGCCGCGCGTCTTCGTACTTCACAAGCGACATGGGTGCGAACATCGTCGGACGATGACACTCGACGCAGTGAGCGTAGAAGATGGGTGCCACGTCCCTGGCGAACGTCGGTACCTTGTTGCCGTCCTGCGCCCACCCGGAGGATGGCCACGCGGACAGCGCCGCCAACACGACACCGAAGCCGATTCTCCGGAGCAACACAGGAAACCTCCTGTCGAATGTGGCAGTTTATCGTGAAATCCACCGTTGGATATGAACACTATTACGATCGCTCTTGATGAAAGGATGCAGGCAGAGCCGTGACCGGAGGCGAAGTCTACAGGACGCGCGGGAGAACGAGCGCCATGGCCCTCGTCCGGATGGCTGTCGTGTTCCAGCTCGCGCTCCTGATCGCGCGCACGGCTGCCTCTCAACCGCTGTCCGTGCAGGGGCAGCTTTCGACGTGGTTCACCGTGAGCGACGATGGATCATCGACGGCTGGCATCGGCATTCGCTACGTCCCCACGCTGTCGCTCGAGCGACAGCTGCCGAAGAGCCGGGTCATCGACGGCGAGGTCGCCATTAATGCGTACGGGTTCGGAGAGTCCCGCAGCTGGCACGACCTCGACACTACAGGACGGCTGAAGGCATACCGCGCGTGGGCGCGGTTCAAGACGTCCAGGTTCGAAGGCCGACTGGGCCTCCAGAAGATCAACTTCGGGTCGGCGCTGTTGCTCCGGCCGTTGAGATGGTTCGACAGCGTCGACCCGCGCGACCCGCTTCAAATCACCGACGGAGTGTATGGACTGCTCGTGCGCGAATACTTTCCGCGCGATTTCACTGTCTGGGCGTGGGGTCTTTACGGGAACGACCAGCTGAAGGGGCTCGAGTTGAACCGGACCCGCGCCGGAACGCCCGAGTACGGCGGCCGATTTCAGGCGCCGCTGTTCAAGGGCTCGATGGCGTTCACGACGCATCACCGGCGTGCCGACCTCTCGAAAGGTTTTGCGACCGCCACCGCCGATCAGGATCCGCTTGCCCGAGAGGGACGCTACGCGCTCGACGGGAAGTGGGACGTCGGAATCGGCATCTGGTTCGAAGGAGCGGTGGTGCATCAGACCAGTCGGGCCCGTCCGTCCGCCGACACGCGTGCGCTGACGATCGGCGCCGACTACACCTTCGGCCTGGGCAATGGACTGCACGTGCTGGGGGAGTATTTCGTCCAGGAGATCCCCGAGGAGATTCTCGGGCAACGGGTGAGCACGAAGTTCTCTGCCGCCTCCCTGAATTATCCGCTGAGCCTCCTCGACACCATTTCAGGCATCCTGTACGTCGACGCGGAACGCGAGGAGGTCTACCGCTTCGTCAACTGGCAGCGGACGTACGACCGATGGCAGTTCTATATCATGGGATTCTGGAATCCCCGGCAATTGAGGATCTTTCCGCAGTCGTCTTCGAGCGCCGGTCGAAGTCCGCTCGCAGGGAAGGGAGTCCAGATCATGGCCGTCTACAATCACGGAGCCGGCAAGTCCGCGAGGCCGTAGCGAGGTTATCGTGAAATGGCGAGCATGAACGGACCGGCATCTCCTCTCATCAGGACCAGAGATCTGGTCAAGGTCTATTCACTCGGAGGTTCGCGGTTGGTCGCCCTCAACAAGGTGAACCTGACCTTCCATCGGAGCGAGTTTGCCGGGCTGGTGGGACCGAGCGGTTCCGGCAAGACGACGCTTCTCAACATTCTCGGTTCGCTGGACCGGCCGACCGAGGGCAGCGCCGAAGTCCTCGGTGAGCGCATTGAAGATCTCTCTCACAAGAAGGCCGCGGAGCTGCGAAGCCGACACATCGGGTTCATCTTTCAAACGCACAATCTGCTCCCGGTCTACACTGTCTACGAGAACGTGGAATTTCCGCTGCTGGTGCTGGGAGCTCCCGCCGGTGAACGACACAAGGCGGTCATGGCCGCCCTCGAATGGGTCGGGCTGGCCGACCGGGCAAGTTCCAGGCCCGCCCAACTTTCCGGCGGGCAGAGTCAACGGGTGGCGATCGCTCGTGCGATCGTCAAGAGGCCGGAACTGGTGCTGGCCGACGAGCCGACGGCCAATCTGGACGGGGAGAACTCACGGAACGTTCTCGACACGATGACCGCTTTGAGTCGAGATCTCCAGACGACATTCATCTTTGCCACGCACGACGAGAAAGTGATCCGGTACCTCCGACGTAAGATTGTTCTCAACGACGGTGTCGTCATCGAAGACAAGGTCCTTCAGACCGTTCCCGCTAACCAGCCAAGAGCTGTACCCGTGATGTCTTCCACCCCAACGCGCTGGGAAACGCGCGTTGGGGACCCCGGCCAGCGGTAGTGTCCTAATTTGGGTTAGGACACTACCCGGCCAGCAGAGCCCTTGACTGGTTAGCGCGGTTTCTCTTTGGCGCGCTCCGCGCGCCTAGTCCGTTATGCGGTCCGGCAATGGGTCCGGAATTCGCGTTGGGAGCCGCATAACGGACTTAAGGCAGTGATATGACGATTGCCAAGCTTGCTTTGCGCAACTTTCTCGGCGCGGGAATGAAAGCGTGGCTGAGGGTCGTCGTCCTCTCCCTCGCCTTTGTCGTCATCATCGGGCTCCAGGGCCTCTACGTGGGCATGGGCGAGCAGATGTCCCAGGCGATGATCAGCGCGGAGCTCGGGGGCGGGCAGTACTGGCACCCGAAGTACGACCCGCAAGATCCGTTGGAGCTTGCCGACGCTCACGGCCCGATTCCCGCCGGCCTGACGAGCCTCATCGAAAGCGGGCGGGCGACGCCCATCCTGATCGTTCAGGGCTACATCTACTCAGCAGGAACCTTCCGATCGATTCTGCTCAAGGGCATCGATCCAAATCAGCACGTGCTGTCCCTGCCGACTGACGTGCTGGCCGACTCACCCGGATCGGGGCCAGCGCTCATCGGAACGCGGATGGCCAGAGAGGCGGGGTTGAAGGTCGCGGACGTCGCCACCGTTCGATGGCGGGACGCCGTCGGAACCTTCGACGCCGAGGAGATCCGGATCGCTCGCGTGATGAACACGTCAGTGCAGACGGTGGACAGCGGGCAGGTGTGGCTGCCGCTCGACAGACTGCAGCGGATGGCCCGGATGAACGGGGAGGCCAGTCTCGTTGTCCTTGCGAACGGCACTTCCGGAGGAGCCGTGACGGGCTGGACTTTCAAGAATCTCGACTTCCTCCTCGCCGACGTCCGGGCCATGGTGAGGACGAAGATGGCCGGTGGCGCGATTGTTTATACGATCCTGCTTTTCCTCGGCATGATCACGATCCTGGATACCCAGGTGCTCTCGATCTTCTATCGCAAGAAGGAGATCGGCACACTGATGGCTCTCGGTCTCACCCGTGGATCGGTGATCCGGATGTTCACGCTCGAGGGCGCGTTCAACGCCGTGCTGGCCGCCGTTATCGGGGCAATCTATGGCATTCCTCTGCTCGGGCTTCTCGCGAACTCGGGAATCCCTCTGCCTCCGGTGACCGAACAGGTCGGCTTTTCGGTGGGCGACAGGATCTACCCCGCCTATTCAGCCGCTCTGGTTCTGGGGACGACAGCCCTTGTTGGGGTGACGACAACCGTCGTGAGTTTCCTCCCGACCCGCAAGATCGCCAGGCTGCAGCCAACAGAGGCGTTGCGAGGCAGGCTCGGATGATTCGCTTTCTCATCACGGGCCTCGTTCGCGATCGGGCACGAAGCCTCTTTCCAGCCGTAACGGTGATCGCCGGCGTCATGCTGACGGTCTTCCTTCAAACATATCTCAAGGGCATCAATTCGAACGTGAGCGACGCGGCCGCCGCTTTCAGCACCGGGCACGTGAAGGTGACATCGAGGGCCGCTGCCAGAGAGGGAGATCAGCCCTCGAACGAGCTGGCCTTGAGCGGGATAGGACCACTGATCGGTCAGCTGCGGCACCAGTTCCCTGATTTGATCTGGACTCCGCGGATTCGATTTGCCGGATTGCTCGACATCCCAGACGACAAGGGGCAGACCAGGGCGCAGGCTCCGATATTCGGCTTCGGGGTGAACCTTGTTGCCGCCGACAGCCCCGACCGTCAAATCATGCATCTCGAACGGGCCCTTGTGCGCGGACGCCTCCCTGCCGGACGCGGCGAGATTCTGGTCAGCGACGAGCTGGCGACTCACCTCGGCGTCGGACCGGGCGGGACGGCGACGCTCATCAGCAGCACGATGTTCGGCAGTATGGCGACCAGCAATTTCATCATTGCAGGAACCGTGAACTTCGGCGTTCGCGCCATGGATCGCGGAGCGATGATCGCCGACATCGCCGACATCCAGATGGCGCTGGACATGGCCGACGCGGCGGGAGAGATTCTGGGACTCTTTCGTGATTCGGTCTATCACAGGGACACGGCCGAGTCCGTCGCCAATGCCTTCAACGGGCGCTCGGCGAAGATCGGCGACGAGTTCTCGCCGACCATGATGACCATGCACGGTCAGCCGGGTGTGACCGAGCTCATCGACTACATTGAGATCGTATCGAGCGCGGCAATCGCCATCTTCACCATCATCATGTCCATCGTCCTGTGGAATGCAGGCCTCATCGGAGGCCTGAGACGCTATGGAGAGATCGGCCTCCGTCTGGCGTTCGGCGAGGACAAGGGACGGCTCTATCGGGCAATGCTCGTGGAATCGCTGGCCATCGGTCTCTTCGGATCGATCCTGGGGACGGTTCTCGCCCTGATACCAGCCTACTGGATGCAGGTGAAAGGGTTGGACATGGGCTACCTGTTCGCGAACTCCTCGTTGATGGTGAACAGCGTGATCCGGACCCAAATCACTCCGGCCACCTTCTTCGTCGGGTTCGTCCCGGGAGTGCTCGCCACCGTCACGGGAGCGGCGATCGCCGGCGTCGGGATCTACAAGCGTCAGACCGCCACACTCATGAAGGAGCTGGAGGCATGAAACCGGTGCTCGTGTTGATGGTCTGCCTGGCGGCCTGTGCGGCCGGCGCGACCGCGCAGACGCAGCCGCCATCGGGCGAATCGATTCTCAAGAAGATTGACGAGAATCAGGCTTCCGGAAACAGGATCACCGTGTACGAGATGACGATCCACGGGCGCCGCGGCAGCCGGACGATGAAGGCGAAGGCGTG
The DNA here is from genome assembly GCA_036005125.1 of Vicinamibacterales bacterium. Classification (GTDB taxonomy): domain Bacteria; phylum Acidobacteriota; class Vicinamibacteria; order Vicinamibacterales; family UBA2999; genus DASYQV01. The sequence continues at coordinate 14,959 of DASYQV010000101.1, read as the reverse complement.
GGTGCAGGGGGTGGATCGCGCGTTCACCGAGTACCTGGAGCCTCCGCGGGAGGCCGGAACGAAGATGCTGAAGCTGCGCGATCAGCTATGGACCTACAGCCCCTCGACCGATCGTACGATCCAGATTGCAGGGCACATGCTCCGGCAGTCGGTGATGGGCTCCGACATGTCGTACGAAGACCTGATGGAGGACCCGAAGCTCCAGAACCTGTATGTGGCGACCACGACGGGCGAGGAGAGCGTGTCGGGACGCTCCTGCTGGGTGTTGGAGCTCAAGGCCAGGCCGGGTGTCGATCCCTCCTATCATTCGCGCAAGCTGTGGGTCGACAAGGATCGGTTCCTCCCGCTCAAGGAAGAACGTTATGCCACCAGCGGCAAGCTGCTGAAAACGACGGACATCAAGAGCGTGCGCCAGATTCAGCACCGGTGGGTTGCCGAGCGGGCAGTCTTCAGGGACGCGCTGAAGAACGACGGCGGCACCGAGTTCGTGGTCACTGACGTCGAGTTCGACGCCAAGATCCCGGACCACGTGTTCTCGCAGGCGTCGCTGAGGAAGTGAGGGAATCATTCATGATTCTTGATTCTTGATTTCTGCTTTTCGCATTCGAGTACCCAGCTTCTGGAAGGCGATCCAGGCAACCGGCGGCAAAATCACGAATCACGAATCAAGAATTCCCTCGTTACGGCCGCGACTTCTGCGCCGCCGCTCTCTCCTGCGCGCGGTGGCCTGAGAGGATGCCGACCATGCCCACGTTCCCCTCGTGGCACGCGTACTCGTAAATCTTCTCGTTCGAATTCCTCAGCGGGATCATCAGCGTCCACGGCCTGGTCCACGTGGCCGGATCTTCCATGGTGATCTCGTAGCGGACCGCCTTCGGGCTCATCCGGGTGAACCGCTCGACGATGCGCAGGCTGTCGGTCGCACCACCAAGGAAAGAGCCGCCGCCGGCCTTTGTAAAGTTCGTCGTCTCGACGACCAGCGTCTCCCCCTCCCAGTGGCCCCGTGAATCGCCGTGCAGGAAGCGAATGCTTTTGGGAGCATGCGGCCGTCCGTCGATCGGGATGACGCGGACGTCGTGGATCCGCTCGGTTGCAATCGCCACGTGGGTCTTCGACTGGGCGATCTGGTAGTAACTGTTGTATCCCGCGAGCAGATCCGGAAAGCCGAACGTGATGCATCGCTCGTTCAGGGGTCGGTCCTCCCAGCTGTCGGCGGGGTGCGCCTTCCGCGCGGCCGCGAGCGCCGTGTTGCGCGCCTCGGCCTGGGGCGTGAACGGCGGGATCCTCCCGTCCTCCGGATCGACGATCAACGAAGTGCGGTTGTCGAAGTCGCGATCGACGAGCCAGAACGAGTTGTAGTTGCCGGTGTCCTTGTCGAAGGAATCGGCCACGTACTTCTGGCGATCGGAAAGGGCCGCCTCGAAGATCTCATCGCCAAAGGCCGCATCCCCGTCGCCACTGAACAGATCGCCGGCCCGTGCCTTGAGCTTGGCGACTTCCGCCTCCGTGAGAAATTTTCTGTCTGCCAGCATTTTCGGCCGTTGCAAGGGCGTGGCGTTGTTGTTCGCCCAAACCCCCTGCAGGTCGGGATCGCCAAAGGCGAGCCGCGGGGCCTTGTACGCGGCGGCGCCCCCCTGACTGAACACCGGTGTCGTAAGAGCGATGGCAATCGCAACCACCCCGGCGACGAGTACCCAGGACACAGATCGTCGGCGGCTCATACGAAACCTCCGTTGCTGAATTGAGCGTTCCATGACCAACGCTGAATTCTACACCGCCGGTGCCTATAATGTCGGCGTGAAACCCGTCAGCATTGGGCCGCTGTCCATCGGCGGCGGCCGTCCGCTGGTGTTCATCGCGGGCCCCTGCGTCATCGAGAGCGCGGCCCACGCCATGGACCTGGCGCTCGCCCTCCGCGAGATTGCCGTGCGGACGGGCGTGCCTCTGGTGTACAAGGCGTCGTACGACAAGGCGAACCGGACGTCGGGCTCCTCGTTCCGGGGCCCGGGGCTCGAAGCCGGGTTGGAGGTGCTGACCGATATCCGCTCGCGCACGGGACTGCCGGTATTGACCGATATCCACGAACCGTGGCATGCGGCGGTGGCGGCCCCGGTCGTCGACGTGCTCCAGATTCCCGCATTTCTCTCGCGGCAGACGGATCTGATCGCGGCGGCCGCGCGAACGGGCAAGGCCGTGAACATCAAGAAAGGTCAGTTCCTCGCCCCTCGTGACGTGCGGCACGCGATCGCCAAGGTCACCGCCGAGGGGAACGAGTCGGTGCTCGTGACGGAGCGCGGCGTCAGCTTCGGCTATAACAATCTGGTGGTCGACATGCGGGCGTTTCCCATGCTGCGCGCGCTCGGTTATCCGGTCATCTTCGACGTGACCCACAGCCTGCAGCTGCCGGGCGCGGGCGACGGCGTCACGGCCGGCCTTGCGGAGTACATCGAACCGCTTGCGGCGGCGGGGGTGGCGGCCGGCGTCGACGGGGTGTTCATGGAAGTGCACGAGGAACCGGCGCGAGCCCGGAGCGACGCGGCCAACGCGCTGCGCCTCGAGTTGCTCGAGCCACTGGTGCTCAAGCTCACACGAATCGATGAAGCGGCCCGCCAGCCGGCGGCTGCCCGCTCGGGAGCGCAGGCGTGACCCACGTGAACGTTGCCGATCTCACGCTCGCGCGCAGGGTGCTGCAAATCGAGGCCGATGCCATCCTGGCGCTCGTCGCTCGGCTCGACGATCGCTTCGAGGCGGCGGTGCGGCTCATCCTCGACTGTCCTGGCCGCGTGATCGTGACCGGCATGGGCAAGTCGGGAATTATCTGCCGGAAGATTGCCGCCACGCTCTCCAGCACCGGCACACCCGCGTTTTTCCTCCATCCTGCGGACGCCACGCACGGCGATCTCGGCGTCATCCAGAGGGCCGATGTCGTGCTCGCGCTCTCGTACAGCGGCGAGAGCGAAGAGTTGCTCCGCCTGCTCGAAACGATCAAGCGGCTGGGCGCGCGGCTCGTCGTCTTCACCGGAGACGGCTCGTCGACGCTGGCCCGCGCCGCCGACGTCGCGCTGGACTGCAGCGTCTCGGAAGAAGCCTGCCCGCTGAACCTCGTCCCCACCGCGAGCACCACCGCTGCCCTCGCCCTTGGCGATGCGATGGCGATGACGCTCCTCGTCGCCAAGGGGTTCCGCCAGGAAGACTTTGCCAACCTGCACCCGGGCGGCAATCTGGGCAGGCGCCTGATGCGCGTCGAGCAATTGATGCGGACCGGCGCGCAGGCGCCGGTCGTGTGCGGCGATACGCTGATGGCCGACGTGATTTACGAGATGACGAGCAAGGGTCTCGGCATGACGTGCGTGACGGACAAGGCCGGGCGGCTCGCGGGCATCATCACCGACGGCGATCTCCGCCGGCATATCAGCGGCTCGAAGAGCATCCTCGAGCGCAACGCCGCTGCGGTGATGACGCCCGATCCGATCACCATCGATCGGAAAGCGCTCGCGGTCGAGGCACTGCGAATCATGGAGCAGCGCAAGATCACGTCCGTCGTGGTCGTGGACGCATCCGGCCGGGTCGAGGGTGTCGTCCACCTGCACCACCTCTGGCCGACGCAGATGATCTGATTCATTCGTGATTCATGATTCGTCATTCGTGATTTCACAACCGCCAACCGAATCGCGAATCATGAATCGCCAGGATCCCGATGTCCACCGAGTTCTATCTCCTGGCCGTGCTGGTCGCGCTCCTCCTCGGCCTCGTGGTCGGCAAGGCATGGGAGCGATACAAGCTCCGCGACGGGCGCTGGATCGACCGGCGGCGGCTCCGCGAGACCCCGCATTACATGCTCGGCCTGAATTTCCTGGTGGAGAACCAGGTGGACCAGGCAATCGACGAGCTGACGCAGGCAGCGAGCACCGACAGCGACGCGCTCGAGATTCAGATGATCCTCGGCAATCTGTACCGCCAGAAGGGGCACGTGACCCGGGCGATCAACGTCCACCAGGCGCTGCTGCAGCGGCCGAACCTCACCAAGCTCGAACACGCCTACGTGCTGCTCTGCCTTGGCCTCGACTTCCGTCACGCGGGCTTCGTCGATCGCGCCGTCGAAGCGTTTCAGGAAGTGCTCCAGCTCGACCCCAGGAACCGGCATGCTCTCGTCAATCTCCAGAAACTCTACGAGGAGCAGCACCAATGGGGCGACGCGCTGCGCGTGCGGCAGGGCCTCGCCACCATCGACGGAGGCCGGCGGCCCGAGCACCAGCCGATCCTCGCATTCCTGCGGAACGAGATCGGGACCGCCCGGGCGCAGGCCGGTGACCTCACGAACGCCGCGCGAGCGTTCGAGGCGGCAATCGAGGTGGACGCTCGCATCCCGCCCGCCTACCTGAACCTCGGCGACGTCTACGAGCGCGAGGGCAGCCTCTCGGCCGCGGTGGAAGCGTGGGAGCAGCTCGTGCGGCTGTCCCCGGATCGGGCGTATCTCGCGTTCGATCGGCTCGAGCGCGCCTATCGCGCGCTCGGGTCTGCTCGCCGGTTCGCCGATATGTGCCGGCGCCTGATCGATCGCAATCCGCAGGACTGGCGCGCCCGTCTCGCGCTCTCACGGCACGTGAGCGCCGCGGGCCAGCCGCGGGAGGCATTCGAGCTGCTCCTCGATGCGCTCGCCCACAATCCGCACGGCCTGACCCTCCACCAGGAAATCTGGAGCGTCCTGACGACGCTCGGCCTCGACGAGTCGCTCGTGCGCCGCTACGTGGCGCTCACCCGCCAGGCGGTCTTCTATCTCGATCCCCACGTGTGCCTTCGGTGCCGCTACCGGAGCACGGAGCTGCTCTGGCAATGCCCGCAGTGCCATGAGTGGAACACGTTCGTGGAGGAGCGAATCGCGCCCGCAAAGGAGGCTGGGGCCGAGGTCGAAAGCCATTCATGATTCTTGATTCATGATTCGATCCCTCACCGCCCAGATCAGGAATCAGGAATCAGGAATCAGGAATCAGGAATCAAGAATCAAGAATGAATCAGCGCCTCCGCCACCTGCCTGACCTGCGCGTCTGTCTCGGCAAAGGGCCCGTCCGTCCTGATCACGTAATCGGCGCGCGCCACCTTCTCACCAATCGGAAGCTGTGCGGCGATACGCTGACGGGCTTCGGTCTCCGTCAGCCGATCGCGCTGCATCACGCGCCGGACCTGCTCCTCGGGATCGCACGCGGTGACGATGACCGCATCGAAGGCACGGTCCCGCCCGACTTCGTACAGAAGCGGGATATCGGCAATCGCGAACGGGTGGGACGGATCGAGCGCGGCAAACCAGGCGTTGGACGCGCGCACGACTTCAGGATGGATGATCGCTTCGAGCGCTTTGCGTTGAACCGGGTCCGCGAACACGATCGCGCCAAGCCTGCGGCGGTCGAGGGCGCCGAGGGCATCGAGCACGCCCGATCCGAACCTGGCGACCACCGCCTGCAGACCGGGAGTGCCGGGCGCGATGACCTCGCGCGCGAGCGTGTCGGAGTCGATGGTCGGGACGCCCAGATCCTCGAAGCGAGCCCGGACGTAACTCTTGCCCGTCGCGATGCCGCCGGTCAGCGCGACGCGGAATGGACGGCCCGTGGAGGTGCGCTCAGACATCTCCTCATGCGCGCGCACCGGCGGCCGCATCGGCCCGCGCCGTCGCTGCCGCGAGCGTGTTCATCATGAGCATGGTAATCGTCAGCGGGCCCACGCCACCCGGCACGGGCGTCAGTGCCCCGGCGACATCGGCGACCCGCGGATGCACGTCGCCGACGAGCACGGCTCCCTTCTGCCGGAAGATCTCCAGTCGCGGGTGACCTTCTTCGAACAAACTCGCGGCGACCGCGGGATCGGTGACGCGATTCATGCCGACATCGACGACGGCCGCCCCAGGCTTCACGAATTCGGGCGTCACGAGCCCCGCACGGCCGACCGCGGCCACCAGAATATCCGCCCGGCGGCACACCTCGGCGAGGTTCGGGGTTCGGGAATGGCAGACCGTGACCGTCGCGTTGCGGTGCATGAGCAGCATGGCCATCGGCTTGCCGACGATATCGCTGCGCCCGATCACCACCGCCTGCTTGCCCTCGATCGGGACGTTCTCACTCTCCAGCAACCGAATGATGCCGGCCGGCGTGCACGACACGAGTGTCGCCCGGTTCTGGACGAGCAGACCGACGCTCGCAGGTGAGAACCCATCGACGTCCTTCTCGCGTGCGATGAGGTCGAAGACGCGCTGCGACGCGGATGGGCCCATCGCCTTCGGCAGCGGCGACTGGACGAGGATCCCGTCGTGCACATCGCTTCCGTTCAGGCGCTCGACGAGTGCCAATGTGTCCGCAAGCGTCGCGGTCGCCGGCAAGCGCTCGAGGTCGGCTCGAAAACCCAGCTCGCCCGCCGCCCGCAGCTTGTTGCGGACGTAGATTTCGGAAGCGGGATCGTTTCCTACGAGCACCACACCAAGCCCGGGCGGCCGCCCATGCTGCGCCCGAAAGCCGGCAACCCTCGGCTTCATTTCCTGCTGCAGACGCGTCGCGAGCGCCTGACCGTCCAACACCCGTGCTGTCATGTGATCCCTTGTCTGTGTACGTAGGCTGCATCTTCAGATGCGGCAACCGCGTTCAGATTCGGCACCAGCGCCGGATCTAAAAATCCGGCCTACGTACGTCCCACCTACGTGCGTCCCACCGCCGCCGGCCTCGCGCCGGTCCGTGCAACGAGCCGTCCAAGAACGAAGAGCACGACGCCGATAACCAGGACCTGCAAGCCGACCGTGTCGGCGCCTTCCGGCGTCACGCCGATCTCGTGCCACTTGGCGGTCGTCACCGTCGTCACGCCGAACTCGGTCATGTAGGCCAGGATCGTGATGAAGACGCCATTGAACAGCGCCAGCGCGCCCACCATCGTCACGAAGTTGCCGAGCCCCTCTCCCGCGGATCGTGTCGCCAGCTCGGCCTGGTTCGTCAATGGGCTGTGGCGGCGGCCGTAGGACCAGTAGATGAAAATGCCGATATCCAGCCACACCAGGAAGCGCACCCACGTGATGACCGGCAGGCTGAGCATCAGCCAGAGACATGACAGGATGCCGAGCACGGGAAAGGTGTAGCCGCCGGGCACACGGAACGGACGGTGCGCCTCGGGACGCTGGATACGCAGGACGATGACCGCGGAGCAGACGACCACGAAGGCGAACAACGTGCCGATGCTCGTCATCTCGCCCACGACCTGAATCTGCGTCAGCCCGGCGACGATCGACACGATGACGCACGTGATGATCGTCGTGATGTACGGCGTGCCGAATTTCGGGTGGACCTTGCTGACGCCCGGCGGCAGCAGGCCGTCGCGGCTCATCGCGAAGAAAATGCGCGGCTGGCTCATGAGCATGACGAGCAGCACGCTCGTGATGCCCGCCGCGGCGCCGGCCGACACCAGGTAGGCCGCCCAGTCCTGTCGGATGACGCTCAACGCAAACGCGACGGGCGCGTTGAGAAACGCCTGGTCGGTCCGGAACTGCACGACCGGGACGATGCCCGAGAGGACCGCGGATACCGCAAGGTAGAGGAACGTGCAGATGATGAGCGACGCGATGATGCCGATCGGGAGATCGCGCCGCGGATTCTTCGCCTCCTCAGCCGTCGTCGAAACCGCGTCGAAGCCGATGTACGCGAAGAAGACGACCGCGGCGGCCGCCATCATGCCCGACCAGCCGTATGGCGCAAACGGCGACCAGTTCTCGGGCTTGACGTAGGCGGTGCCGACCGCGAGGAAAAACACGATCGCCGCGCCCTTGATGAGGACCATCGCGGCATTGAATCGGGCGCTCTCCCGCACGCCAATCACGAGCAGGACCATGATGAACAGAACGATCAACGATGCCGGCAGGTTGATGAGCGCGCCTGGTGTGTTCACCGAAGGTCCCGCCGCCATCCAGGCCGGAAGCGTGATGCCGAACCCGGAGAGCAGCTTCTGCATGTACCCGCTCCAGCCGATGGCCACCGTCATCGATCCGACCGCGTACTCGAGGATCAGGTCCCATCCGATCAGCCAGGCAACGATCTCGCCGAGCGACGCGTAGGCGTACGTGTACGCGCTTCCGGCGATTGGCACCATCGACGCGAACTCCGCGTAGCAGAGCGCGGCAAAGGCGCACGCGAGGCCGGCGGCCAGATAGGACCCCATGATGGCCGGACCAGCCTGGTTCGCTGCTGCCGTGCCGGTGAGAACGAAGATTCCGGTCCCGATGATGGCGCCGATGCCCAGCAGCGTCAGGTCCCAGGCCGTCAGGCTCCGCTTGAGATGTTTGCCGCCATGCTCGACGTCGCTCACGAGTTGCTCGATCGACTTCGTCTTCAGCAGGTGCGAATCCATGACTAGCTCCAGAGCAGACGGCAGTTGCGCCGAATTGTTCGAATTATAATCGCACGCCTCCGTACTACCCGCCAGTACGCAGGCCGGGTCTTCGCACCCGGCGCAGCGACCAGCCGCGCGCAGCGACCGGCTGCATCTAAAGATGCGGCCTACGTACGGCTCGCCAGCGCCGTCAGGTACGCACGCACACGCGAAGAGGGATCGCCGGAAGCGACGAGGTCGCCGATCACGGCCACGCACGACGCACCGGCCTTCAGCGCGGCGGGCGCTCGTTCCAGCGTGACACCGCCAATCGCGACAATCGGGACGTGCGCCGCACGCTTCGCGGCCGTTGCAACGAGCTCCAGCCCGACCGCTGTATAACCGGTGTCCTTCGTGGACGTGCCGAACACCGGCCCCACCGCCAGATACGTGATGGGCTCGTGCAACGCCGCCTCCACCTGTGCAACGGAGTGCGTGGAGAAGCCGACGATGGCACCGGGACCCAACTGCAGACGCGCGTCGGCCGGCGGGAGATCGTCCTGCCCGACATGCGCGCCGGCGGCTCCGCTCATCCGCGCGAGATCGATTCGATCGTTCACGATGACCTGCGCGCCGTACGATTCGGCCGCGCGGACGACGCCGTCGCACAGGTCGAGAAATGGACGCGAGGAAAGCTGCTTGGCGCGCACCTGAAGAAATCGTGCCCCGCCGTCGAGATACGCGCGTGCAAGATCGTCCGGCCGCCAGCCGGCACGGTGGGCGACTTCAACGTCGACGATCGCCTGGAGATGTGCGATTGGTGATTTGCGACTTGCGATTTGAATCATCGACCAATCACGAATCACAAATCACAAATGCCGAAACGGCTACGCCGTTTCGGCCAGCGTTCCGCCTGCGGGCTTGGCGGCGTATCGATCCATGAACGCCGTGCTCAGCTTGCCTGCGACGAAGTCGGGCTCCGCGAGGATCTTCAGATGCATTGGAATCGTCGTCTTGATCCCCTCGAGGACGGTCATCTCGAGCGTCCGCCGCATCCGCCCGATCGCCTCCTGACGATCCCGCCCGTGGACGATGACCTTGGCGATCATCGAGTCGTAGTACGGCGAAATCGTACACTCGGCATGCGCGGCCGTATCCACCCGCACACCCGGACCTCCCGGCACGCTGAAGACGCGGATCACGCCGGGAGACGGGGTAAACGTGTCCGGGTCTTCCGCGTTGATGCGCGCCTCGATCGAATGGCCCGTGAACGTGACCTCGCTCTGCTTGAACGAGAGCCGCTCGCCGGCGGCAATCCGGATCTGCTCCTTGACGATGTCTACGCCGGTCACCATTTCGGTCACGGGATGTTCCACCTGGAGCCGGGTGTTCGCCTCCATGAAGTAGAACTTGCCTTCGCCGTCCATCAGGAACTCGAACGTGCCGGCGTTGGTGTACTGCACGGCGCGGGCGGCGTCGACCACGAGGGTGCCCATCTTGCGCCGCACCTTGTCGGTGATCGCCGGGGACGGCGATTCCTCGATGAGCTTCTGGTGGCGGCGCTGGATGGAACACTCTCGCTCCCCCAGGTGCACGACGTTGCCGTGATGGTCGCCGAGAATCTGGAATTCGATGTGACGCGGGTTCTCGAGATACTTCTCGATGTACACGTCGCCCACGCCAAACGCCGCCTCGGCTTCCCGCTGGGCGGTCCGGAGCGCGTGTCCCATCTCCGCGGGGGTGCGCACGACGCGCATGCCACGGCCGCCGCCACCCGCCACGGCCTTGATGATCACCGGATAGCCAATGTCCTTTGCGGTCTTGAGAGCTTTGTCTTCTCCTTCGATCGGGCCGTCGCTGCCGGGCAGCAGCGGAAGGCCCGCCTTCTTCATCGCCTTGCGGGCTCTGGCCTTGTCGCCCATGAGCTTGATGACGTTCGGGTCGGGGCCAATGAAGCGGATGTGACACGCCTCACAGACCTCGGCGAGGTACGCGCTCTCGGAGAGAAAACCGTAACCGGGATGTATCGCGTCGACGCCGGTGATCTCGGCGGCGCTGATGATCGCCGGAACGTTGAGGTAGCTGTCGGTGCTGCGCGGCGGCCCGATGCAGACGTCTTCGTCCGCAAATCGCACGTGAAGCGAGTTCTCGTCCGCCTCGGAATACACGGCAACCGTCTTAATCCCCAGCTCACGGCAGGCCACGATCACACGGAGGGCAATCTCGCCGCGGTTGGCGATCAGGATCTTCTTAAACATTGAGCGGCTTTATGGCGAAGAGGCGTTCGCCGTACTGGACCGGCTGCCCGTTCTCGACATAGATCTTCACCACCTCCCCGTCCACGTCGGAGCCGATCTCGTTCATGAGCTTCATCGCTTCGATGATGCAGAGGACCTGGCCCTTCCGCACAACGTCACCGACTTCCGCAAAGGGTTTGGCATCGGGATCAGAGGCGCGGTAGAAGGTGCCGACAATCGGCGACTTGAGGACTGCGAGATCGACCTCCTCGTCCGCCGCGGGCAGGACTGACGGCGTCGGGGAGAGCATGGCTGCAGTGGCACTCGCGGGGGGAGGCGTGGGCATCGCCGGCGGATAGTGCACATGGGAAACCGGCGGCAGCGTCGTCGCCGACCACATCCCGCCGCTGTTCTTCCGGATCCGCAGCTTGAAATTCTCCCGCTCGAGCTCGAACTCGCTGAGATCGTACTCGCGGACGATTTCCAGAATCTGTTTCAGCTCGTCGAAGTCCATCGTCGCCAGGACGGGAGGGCGGTCCGTCAACTTCCCACGGCGATCAGCTCGCGGGTAACCGCCGTCAGAAGCTCGTGAGCCTCGTCGGTGACCAGCACGTCATCCTCGATGCGGACGCCACCCCATCCCGCGATGTAGGCGCCCGGCTCAATCGTGAACACCATTCCGGGTGCCAGGCGCTCGGGTGGCGGTCCTTGCTTCCGCGGCCGGCCAAGCCTCGGTTCTTCGTGAACCTCGAGCCCCAGACCGTGTCCGGTGCCATGGCCGAAGGTGTCGTCAAGTCCATGACTCCCGAGCACGGCGCGTGCTGCTGCGTCCACCTCGGAAGCAGTGACGCCAGGTCGAACGGCATCGATGGCTGCCTGCTGGGCTTCGCGAACGGCCGCGTAGACCCTGGCAGCGTTGGGATCGGCCGGACCGACGGAAACAGTCCGGCTCAAATCGCAGCAGTATCCGTCCAAGACACCGCCAAAGTCCAGCACCACCAGATCACCGCGTTCGAGCCGCCGGTCCCCGGCCCGGTGATGTGGCAGGGCCGCATGCGGCCCGGATGCGACGATCGTCTCGAACGCGAGACGGTCGAAGCCGGCACGGCGAAGAGCCATCTCAATGGCGGCCGCAATCTCCCGTTCCTGCTCCCCACGACGGACCGCCGCGAACGCCGCCTCCGCGACCTCGGTCAATCGGGCAGCGGCTTCCCGCAGCGCGGCCTGTTCATATGTGTCCTTCACGAGACGCGCCCGTTCCACCACCCGCTCGGTCGTCCGCAGCTCAATCTCCAGTTTCCGCGCCGCCAGCGTCGTCCGCAGCCAGTCGTGCCGGGAGACGGTGAGGTGCGATGCCTCGAATCCGGCGCGTGCGATGCCAAGCTCCGCCAGGCAGTCGACAAGCGCCTCGTCGTAGCTCGCCGGAACGTCCCAGACACGAAGGCCCGGGCAGCGAGCGTCAGTATCCTGGCGCCGACGAACCGCCTCGGCGTAGCGGAAATCAACCAGCAGGTACACTGCGTCGCGGGTCAACACGAGGATGCCGGCCGTGCCCATGTGGTTGCTGAGGTAATAGATGTTAGGCGGGTGGGTGACGATCAGCGCGTCGATCGTCAGCGTATCGAGCTGCTCGCACACGCGGCGATGCCTTGGCGCCAGGTATGGTGAGGGTGTGGGCATGCCTTAACAGATCAAAACGTCAGCCGTCCAGAGTGCGATCAGCGAATTCTTGATTCTTGATTCTTGATTGCCGCTTCTGCGATCCGCCAAATCATGAATCAAGAATCATGAATCATGAATCCTCCGATTCCGGTACTCCAGAATCGTCTCGAGCCAGGATTCAAGCGCCGCCAACGCAGCCTGGTCTGCCGGATCCAGGACGACAGGGTCGACCGGCGCGACCGGCTCGTGGGGCAGCTCTTCCGCAAGCGCATCGTCCACCCGCGGCGGCGGGCTGGTTGAGACCGGAGCAAAAGTTTCGAGCTCCCACTCGCCTGCCAGTTCGACCTGTGGAATCTCGCCGGTCGTCTGTTGGTAGAGGGGCTCGGCTATCCCGGGGGACACGATCTCGCTCGTCGGCTCGGCAGTCGCCGGCTCCGCGAGCGACTCCTCCGCGTGCGCCGGCTCGCCACGCCGCTGATGGATCTCGGCCAGCCCCCGAATGGCCGCGAGGTTCTCCGGCGCGGCTTGCAGTACGTATTCGAGCTCGGTGCGCGCCTCGTCGTACTGCTCGAGCTCAATCAGGGCACGCCCGAGCGTGACACGCGCGGAAAGATAGGTGGGATGCTTCTCGAGGCCGCTGCGGCAGATTTGTACAGCCTCGTTGTACTCTCCTGCGCGGCGGTATTCCTCGGCGAGCTGCGCGAAGGCAATCGACGCCGGGTCCTTCTGGACCCGGCGTCGTAACTCATCTATGCGGGACGAATCCGACACGAGCGGATTGTACGCACACGCCTATGGTGTCGCCACCTGCAGCGATTGGGTGAGTGTTGACGTCCGGTTCTGACTGTCGCGAACCGTCAAACGAATGATGAAGCTGCGTGCCTGCGTGAACTGATGCGTCGTCGTGGGTGTCGCCGACGTGACGGTTGGGCTGTTGTCGCCGAAGTCCCAAGTGTACTCGACGATGGTCGCGCCATTCGACGTGGTCGAATTGCTCGCGTTGAAGCTCACGGTATCGCCCACGCGCGGATTGCTCGGAGACATCGTGAACGCGGCTGTGATTCCGCTGACCACGGTCACCGTTGCGCTTGCGGCTCCGCTCTGGTTAAGGTCGTCCACCGCGTTGACCGTCACGACATACGGCCCTGCCGCCGTATAGATCTTCGTGACGCTCGGGCCCGGGGTCGTGGCCGACGTGCCGTCGCCGAAATTCCAGACGTAGCGCACGATGCTGTGGTTCGGCGCGGGCGTGGCAGCGGCCGTGAACGTTGTCTGCTGGTTCACGACCGGCGAAGGCGGTGACACCGTGAAGGACACCGTCGGTGCGGCCGCCGCGCTCACGATGACAGTCTGGCGTCGGGTCGCCGTGGTACCGGCTGCATCCCGCACGGTCAAGACGACGCTGTACGAGCGAGCGTTCTGAAACACATGGGTGACCACCCGGCCGGTTGCGGTGCCGTCGCCACCAAAATCCCAGCTGTACGTGCACTTGTCTCCACACGGCCCGCCTTCATCGGTTGTCGTCGACGCGTCGAACGTGACGACTGCGCCCTGCTCGGGGTTGGCCGGCGTGACCGTAAAGTCGGGAACCGGCGCTGTGCTGTTCGACGCGCCGGAAATGAGCACGGTGACGGAGCGCGGAATCGCGTTCTCAGAGTTCGACCCGATCGGCGTGGCGAAAATCACGATTTCGTTTCCCACGCTGCCGGCTGCCGGCGCGGTGACCGAGAACGTCGCACGACCGTCATTGCCGGTGACCACCTCGCTTTGCGACAACGTGACTGGCAACGACGTGCTGAGGCTGACACGTTGGCCGGCGACCGTGCGTCCCTGCGCGTCGCGGGCGGTCAGGACGATCACGGACTGGGATCTGCCATCGCGCGGCAATGTATCCGGCGTGGCCGTCATCGTGATCGAGAGGCTGAACTCGGACGGGCCGAGCAAAGCCGGTGCGGCCTGTTTCTCGACGCCGCAGCCGACCGCCGCCGTGAGAAGGGATAGAACGGCCGCGAGGCGCAGGCCTCGCAGATTCGCGAAACCACTGCTGGACATGCTCGGTTACCTAACTGGGATCCGCAAAGTTGCCAAAGATCACACCGATTGATCCGGTGACCGACACTTCATTGCCGGCCTGGTCGTGGCCGTAGAACGTCACCTCGGCAATCGTCGAAATGGTTACCGCGCTGTTGCGGAGGCCGAAGAGGGGCGCTTCCTCTTTGGCCGCGTGCCGCACGAACTCGAACCCTGCGCGGACATCTCCGTCCGTCGGAACCGTGACTGTCAGGGCGGAATCGAAGGGTTGTGGCACGTCGACGCCGGGCGTATTGCGCCCGTCGGCACGCCGATACACGATGCGATAGCGCGTAATCGTGACTTGATTGATCGCGGAGGGCGTGGCCGCGATGCCAGGCGCACCTGGATCGCGCAGCATCAGTCGTAAACTCACGCGTCCCGCGTCGGAGAAGACGGTCGCCCCGTTGTTGACGATCGTCACAACGTCAGATTCCAGAGTGGTGCCGAAGGTCGCCGCAGATGAGGCGCCTGAGGCCGCCTCGAGCGACTCGATCACGAGCTGCGAGGGCGATCGGCTCGACCGAACGAACTCACCACACCCGGTGGCACCCAGCGCGGCCGATGCGATCGCGAGGGTCCCGATAACTTTCTTGCACAGTGCACTCACGTTCATGACTCCTACAGCCTGACGATCCGCGGCGTGATGAAGATCA
>DASYQV010000100.1:0-6633 GCA_036005125.1 Vicinamibacterales bacterium | reverse complement strand
GACAATCTCGTCCGGTGTTGGGCCGCATGTGAGGCTGCAGGGCTCGAGCTCTGGAGCGAGCGCGAGCCGCTCGACATGCCGCGCGATCTGTGGCTCGCAGAACGCGTGGTCGAGAGGCACGCCCTGACGCGTGCGAGCGGTCTCGGAGCGGCGATCGATCTGACGCTCGTCATGAAGGGATTCGATTTCGAGACGGTCTGGAACGAGCACCGCCTCTTCAAGCTCGAAGGCGTCGACATCCCCGTCGCGCGCCTTCTCCACATCGTGCAGTCGAAGCACGCCGTCGGCCGCGACAAGGACCGGCTGTTTCTCGCGACGCATCGCGAGGCACTGCAGGAGCTCCTCCGCCGCGAAGAGCGGGAATAGTCCAAAGCCGGTGACGACGACCGCGCGCGACCGCGGACGACCGGGCGGGGCGCTCGGCAGCGGTCCATCGGCGGATGCCTGCTTTCCGAAGAATCCACCCCCTTCATTGACATTGCGCCGGTCTGAGCCAAGAATGCGGCTCGACATGGACTGACGTGCACGAACGGCACGATCCGGCATCGAGGGGTGGCGGCAGGCTACGCGAGGAGCACACCATGGATATCACTGAAAAATCGAGCGGGGTCGTCACCGTGCTCGACCTGAACGGCAAGCTGGTGGCCGGAGAGGGGACACAGCGCCTGAAGGACAAGGTGAACAGCCTCGTCTTTCAGAACCGCACGCAGATCGTGCTGAACCTCGGTGGCGTCTCGCACATCGACAGCACGGGTCTCGGCGAGATCGTGGCGTGTCTGACGACGGTGAGCAGGGGCGGCGGCAAGCTCAAGCTGGCCAACGTGGCAAAACGCAATCAGGACCTGCTGTCGATCACGAAGCTGGCGACCGTCTTCGAGACGTTCGACTCCGAGGGCGACGCGGTGCGCAGCTTCGGGGCGGCCTCGGCAGGGGCCTGAACGGCGATATCGGGGCCGCCGATGAGGCGCGACGAGATCCTGTCGCTGTTTGCCCGTCGCCAGGAAGCCTGGCGCCGGCGCGACGCGGCGGCGCTTGCCGCCGATCACACCGAAGACTGTACGCTCACCAGCCCGATGGCAGGCATCGTGTCCGGACGCGGCACCATCGAGAACGTGTACGACGTCTGGTTCACCGGGTTCCCGGACTTTACGCTCAAAGACGAGGAGCTCGTCGTCGATGAGGACCGCGTGGTCCAGATTTCGATAATCTCCGGAACCGATACGGGCGGGTTCATGGGACTGCCGCCGAGCGGCAGGGCGTTCCGTATTCCGACCGTTCAGTTCTACCAGCTGCGCGACGGCAAGATCAGCCGGTGGCGGACCATCTATGACTTCACTGGCGTCCTCATCCAGGTCGGCATGCTGAAAGCAAAGCCCGCATAGCAACGATGGCAGAGGCTCGACTTCAGTGGCCGGTCACGAACCGCCTGTCATCGTTGGAGTGAGCGGCGTCCGGTCCCTCGAGCCGGGCGGGCTCGTCCTGGGCTTGTTCGCTCACGCCACCTATCGGCCCGACTCGTTGCAGCTCGACCCGGGTGATCTCGTGATCGTGTGCAGTGACGGCGTGACCGATGAATCAAGCGGGGCGTTCAGACCCGGCTCGGTGCGCTGGGCCTGCGTTGAATCAAGCCACGCCACGGGCTCGACCCCGAGACGCTCCTCGAACACCTCCTGCAGGACGTGCGCGATTTCACAGCCGGCGAGCAGCAGGCTGACGACCTCACCACCCTTGTCCTGCGGTACCGCGGTCTGCAGTGACATATCCGCGTCGCGGTGCCCGCATGGCACAGTGCTCTTGTGGTAGGCCCGCCCACGTCTTCACCCTCACGTCCTCGCGCCGAAGCGCTCGACCGCTCGCGCACGCGCCCTGGCAGCTTCCTCTTCGCGGCTCTTCGGCGGCGCGGTGGTGCTGAGCGAATCGATCAGCCTGCGCGCGACCGCGGCCACCTCGTCGATCGCCCCATTGAACGCGGCTTCGTTCGCCCGCGACGGCGCGTTGAAGCCGCTCAACTTCCGTACGAATTGCAGTGATGCGGCACGGATCTCTTCCTCGGTGGCCGGCGGCTCGAAATTGAACAGGGTTTTGATGTTACGACACATAACGCAGGGTCCTACCGTGTCACGATCGCCGTTGGCGTTACGGCGTCGAACGCATTGTACACGGCCTCGCGCGTGTGACAGGAAGCCTGTCGCTGGGTGTTGTCGGGAATGCAATCCCGCTTGACAGACATCTCTACCGCAGCGAAACTGACGTTCCTTTACTGCGGCATGGGTGAGTGAACAAGGAGCACTCCGCATGAAGACGTCCGGTACCTCGCGGCTCGTCGGGAAAGCATTCGGCACGCGACGTTGGGCGCGCCTCACGAGACACGTCCGGATTGCGGTCACGTGCGTCGTGCTGGGCATGACTCTCACCGTGGCGCAGACACAAGTCAGGGATTTCAAGCTCGTCACCGAACAGATGCTGCGGAATCCGAATCCCGCAGACTGGCTCCACTGGCGGCGCACGCAGGACGCGTGGGGATACAGCCCGCTCAACCAGATCACGCGCGCCAATGTCAGCCAACTCCAGCTGGCGTGGTCGTGGTCGATGATGACCGGCGCCGACGAGGCGGCGCCGCTCGTGTACAACGGCGTCATGTATCTCCCGAGCCCGTCCGGCATCCAGGCCATCGACGCCGCAACCGGGGATTTCATCTGGGAGCTCAAGCGGGGCGGCATCGCGCGGCGGACTCTCGCGATTTACGGCGACAACATCTACGCCGGCACCGCCGAAGCGCATCTCATCGCGGTGAACGCGGCAACCGGAAAGCTGGTGTGGGATCACACGGTGGCCGACCTGAAGCTGGGCTACAGGTACACGAGCGGTCCGATCATCGCGAAGGGCAACGTCGTGGCCGGCATGACAGGGTGCGAGCGTTTCAAGGAGGACGTGTGCTTCATCTCGGCGCACGACGCGCACACCGGAAAAGAGCTGTGGCGCACGTCGACGGTCGCGCGTCCCGGCGAGCCGGGCGGTGACACCTGGGGTAACTTGCCTCTGAGGAGACGCGCGGGCGCCGACGCGTGGATTCCCGGGAGCTACGATCCCGCATCCAACATGATCTTCTGGGGGACGGCCCAGGCCAAGCCGTGGGCCAGCGCTCAGCGGGGTACGGACGGCGCTGCGCTTTACACGAACAGCACGCTGGCGCTCGATGCGGATACGGGCAAGATGGTCTGGTACTACCAGCATTTCCCGGCCGAGTCGCACGATCTCGACGAGGTGTTCGAGCGCATTCTGGTGGACAACGGGGATCGCCGGTCGGTGTTCAGCATGGGAAAGTCCGGCATCCTGTGGGAGCTCGATCGGAAGACCGGCCGCTTTCTCAACGCGTTCGATCTGGGTTACCAGAACGTCGTGACCCTCGATTCCAGGACGGGGCACGTCACGTATCGCGCGGAAACGGTCCCGAAGCTCGATACGCGTGTCGAGTACTGTCCTGGACCGGGAGGGTTGAAGAACCTGTTTGCGATGGCGTACCACCCGGACACCCGGGCCTTCTATATCCCGGTGAAGTTGAGTTGTGCGACGTCGATCTTCGCGTCGCTGTCGGAGCAGGACCAGGAGCGTGGTGGAACCGGCCCCTCGAAGCGAACCTCCGTGCCCCACCCGGCCAGCCCGAAAGACCTCGCCGAGTTCGTGGCGATGGATAGCCGAACTGGCAAGCTCCTGTGGCGCAACCGGAACCTTTTGCCATATGACACCGCGGCGCTCACGACGGCCGGTGGGCTGGTGTTTGCCGGCGACATGGATCGCTACTTCACGGCTTTCGATGTCGCGACGGGACAAGTGTTGTGGCGGACCCGCACACCACTGCCTCCTAATGGGTTTCCGATCACCTACTCGGTCCGGGGACGCCAGTATCTAGCCGTTCCGACGAGTCCCGGCTGGTTCGTCGCCTACTTTCACATCCAGGACGTGCTGCCGAATTTTCGCAAGGTCGAGGGCGGGCCGGCGATTCTGGTCTTTGCGCTCCCGGAAGGCCGCACGCACTCACAGAACCGGTAACGAACACGCAGCGGGCTGGTGCCGGAGATTCAGAATCCGCCGGACCGCCGCGCGGTGCTCTGGGTGTTCGAGCTGCCGTCGGAGGCGCCGAGCGCCTGAGCACGAGCTGCGTTCGCCGAGTCACCGGTCGGATGCGGCTCGATGAGAGAGGCACCGGAACGGGCTGCGAGGGCATGTAGCGCCCGCCTGAGCGATTCGGCAGTTGATGTCTCGAACGTCGCGACTGTCTTTGGCCGCGCCGTGGCGCGGATCAAGCGTGTGAGGAGCTGCCCCGGACCGACTTCGATAAATGTGGTCACGCCCTGCTCGAGCAGCCATGTCATGGTGTCTGTCCAGAGCACCGGCGCGGTCAACTGATCGACAAGGCACGTTCGAATGACATCGGGACTGGCGACGGGCATGCCCATCGTGTCCATCACCACCGGAATTCTGGGCGCCTCGATTGGAATGTTCTCCAGAAACGACGCGAACTGCCCCTGAGCTGCCTGCATCAACGGGCTGTGGAACGCGCCGTTGACGGGCAGGAGACTGGTCTTCGCGGCGCCGGCACGTGCGGCGCGCACCGCCACGTGGTTGACAGCCGCCGGTTCGCCGGCGACCACGAACTGATCCGGCGAGTTGTAGCTGGCGATTCGGACGATGCCGACCTCCTGGCTTTCCCGGCAGATGGCCCTGATGCGCTCGAGCGGGAGACCGACGAGCGCCGCCATGGCGCCCGGAACGCGTTCGCAGATTTCGTTCATCAGGTGGCTGCGCGCCCCGACCAGACGGCACGCGTCCGGCCACGAGAGCGACCCTGCAGCCACGAGCGCGGCGTACTGTCCCAGGCTGTGACCGGCTGCTGCGCACGGGGTGATCTGAAGGCTCTCGAGAAGCCTGAACGCGGCAACGCTCAGCACGAACACGGCGGGCTGGCCGTGCTCGGTCTTGTGCAGCTCGCTGAGCGGTCCCCGGAAACACAGCTCCTCGACGGGAAGTTCGAGGAGGTCGCCGGCTTCACGAAATGTCTCGCGGACCACGGGGAAGCGCCGATACAGATCGAGACCCATCCCGACCTGTTGTGAATCCTGACCTGGAAAGAGAAACGCGAACCGGCCGTCCATGCACGTCCTCATTCGTCGTGTCGCGGATGCCGATCACAACCGCGCTCGCCAGCGGGAGTTCGCTCCGAACGCGTATCCACTGCCATTCGTAGGCCCGATCTGTAGACCCGGCGGGCCCTCATCCAAAAATGCGGCCCAGCTCAACTCGAGTGAGCTTCGGAGCAGGTCCTGTTGTCGGAGGAAGACAGCCTTGTACCTCTGCTGTTGCAGGTGAGTCAACGAAAACTCGTGCAACGTAAACGATATGACAGGAGAAACAGGCACAAGACGACTATAAGTGACAACATCGTCCTCTGGGCGCGAAGTGTGAAGAGCGGCGGACAGCCGCACGCTAACGTAGGTGACAAACCAGTCAAGGGCTCTGCCCGGATATCAACGGCAGAGCCCTTGACTGGTCAGACCCAGTATCTTTTTGGCGCGCTCCGCCCTTCGACGCGCTCGGGGCGTCCCGAGCACGTCGAGGGACGCGCGCCGGCCCGGTATGCGGTCGGACGGCGAGTCAAGATTCGCGTCTGTAGCCGCGTAACGGGCCAATCACCGCGAGGGAGACGCGGAGGCCGCGCGTATGAGCGAGTGGTCACTCCGGCATGTGGAGCTGATGGGGGGTGGTGCCGTGTACCTCGAGTCGGGCGAGAGTGGTGCCGAGCGCACCCTCGTGCTGCTTCATGCGTTCCCGCTCGGGATGCACATGTGGGAGGCGCAGCGCATTTCCGCCGGCTGGCGCGCGATTGCACCTGCGATGCCCGGATTCGACGGCGTCCCCGACGTCCGGCACGAGTCCGGCCGCATCGACGACTACGCGAGATGGGTGCTCGACCTGATGGACCACCTGGGCATTGCCACCGCGGTCGTGGGCGGACTGTCGATGGGCGGCTATGTGTGTTTCGCGTTGTGGCGAGTGGCGGCCCGTCGCTGTCAGGCGCTGGTGCTCGCCGACACGAAGGCGGGCGCGGACACGCAAGAGGCGCGGGCCGGACGGCAGAACGCGCTCGAGCTGGTGGAGCGCGACGGCCTTCCGGGACTGGCCGCAGACATGCTCCCGAAGCTGCTCGGCGAGACGACGCGTGCCGAGCGCCCTGAGGTGGTGGGCTACGTGCGGAAACTGATCGAGCGTCAGACGGCGCGCGGGATTGCCGGCGCACTGCGTCGGCTGCGCGATCGGCCCGACGCGACGGATCTCCTGCCGCACATCAACGTTCCGACGCTCGTCCTCGTCGGCAGCGAGGACACGCTGACACCCCCATCCGAGTCCGAACGCATGCGGGTGATGCTGCCTGATGCAACGCTCGACATCATCGAGCAGGCCGGACACCTTTCGAACCTGGAGCTGCCGGCCGCGTTCGACGCCGCCCTCGGTGCATTCCTTACGACTCTGCGGTGAACGTGTCGCACGCATCGACACGTCCCGCGGTCAACCCGCGGCGCAGCCATCGCACGCGCTGCTCCGAGGTGCCGTGGGTGAAGGACTCGGGGACCACGC
>DASYQV010000099.1:0-6182 GCA_036005125.1 Vicinamibacterales bacterium | reverse complement strand
GACTGGGCGCCGGGCGGCATGGGGCCGGATGACGCGGTCGGGGTCGCCCGCGTGCTGAAAGCGCACGGCTGCGACGTGATCGACGTGTCGGCCGGCCAGACCGTGCCCGAACAGCGTCCTGCGTATGGACGCCTCTTCCAGACCCCGTTTGCCGACCGCATCCGTCTGGAGGTCGGGATTGCCACGATGGCGATCGGAAACATCTCGTCGTACATGGACGTGAACACGATCATCGCCGCGGGGCGCGCGGACCTGTGCGTCCTCGCGCGGGCGCACCTGTTCGATCCGTACTGGACGCGCCACGCCGCGTGGATGCTGGGCTATCCGCTGCCGTGGCCCGACCCGTACAAGTCGGTCGAGCGTTACAACCCGCGGTTCGAGTTCCGGTTTACCGGAGACAAGGCTTAGGGCTTAGGGCTTACGGCTGAAGGCCTGTCGCGCGGGTCCTCTCAGCTCCGCGCGCGTCGACGTCCTGAGCCCCGTAAGCCTTCAGCCCTAAGCCGTAAGCCCTTTGGTTTGATATGGCCCAAGACCCCGCGGTCGCGTACGGAAGTTATCTGAAAATCGACGAGCTGCTCTCGCTCCAGCAGCCACGCTCGGAGGGGCCCGAGCACGACGAGATGCTCTTCATCGTCATCCACCAGGTGTACGAGCTGTGGTTCAAGGAGCTGCTGCACGAGTTCGATCGCGTGCGGACGCTGCTCGAACAGGACGAGCCCCATCGGGTGCAGCATACGCTCAAGCGCGTGCTGACGATTCTGAAGGTCATGGTCGCGCAGCTCGACATCCTCGAGACGATGACGCCGCTCGAGTTCCTGACGTTCCGCCAGCGGCTCGAAGCGGCGAGCGGGTTCCAGTCGGATCAGTTCCGGCAGCTCGAGTTCACCCTCGGGATCAAGTCGGAGCAGGCGATCGCGCGGTTCCAGCCCGGCACCCGCGCACGTACCGCGCTCGAGCGGCGATACCGGGAATCCACCGTGTGGGACGCGTTCCTGCACTATCTTGCGCGCGAAGGCTACAGCGTTCCGCCCGCGCATCTGCACCGCGACCCGACCGCGCCGGTCGAGGCGTCGCCCGACATCCAGACAATCCTCGTGGAGATCTATCGACACGACACGAAGAACGCGGAGCTCTGCGAGAGACTGGTCGATCTGGACGAGGGCATGCAGGAGTGGCGATACCGGCACGTGAAGATGGTGGAACGAACCATCGGTACCAAGCACGGAACCGGCGGATCGAGCGGCGCCGCGTATCTGCGAACCACGCTCGGGGAGCCCATATTTCCCGATTTGTGGAAAATCAGGGCACTCCTGTAGGCCTGAGCGATCAGGGATCAGGGCAGTCTCAGGCCCAAGCCTGCCTGATGCCTGAGACAGCCCTGAGGCCTGAGGCCTGATCCCTGGGGCCTGATATGGTTCACAAACATCTGGCGGCGCACTACACGAGATTCAGAGTCGCAGAGCGTCTCCTGCTGACCGGCCACTCGCACCAGGCCTGGCCGGACGTCGGCTTCGAGGCGCAGCAGCGAGCATGGCTCGATGCGGCGGAGCTCGTCGACGAGAAGTGGGGCCGCGCGGCGGAGCAGGCGGCGCGCGTGCAGGCGGGATGGAGGCGGCTCCTGGCGGAGCCCGGTGCCGAGGTCGCGCTCGGGCAGAATACCCACGAGCTCGTGACGCGGCTGCTCTCCGCCTTGCCGCTCCGTGAGAGGCCGCGGCTTGTCACCACGGACGGCGAATTCCACACGATCCGCCGGCAGCTCGATCGACTCGGCGAGGAGGGCTTCGACGTCGTGCGCGTGCCTGCCCGGCCGGCCGACGATCTGGCCGAACGGCTCGCGCGCGCCGTTGACGATCGCACGGCGGGCGCGCTCGTCTCCTCGGTGTTGTACGACACCGCCGAGATCGTTCCAGGCCTCGACCGGGTCGCGTCCGCGTGTGCGACGCACGGCGTGACGCTCCTGGTCGACGCGTACCACCATCTGAACGTGGTCCCGTTCGACATTCGCGGCCTCGGCCTCGAGCAGGCGTTCGTCACCGGCGGCGGCTACAAGTACTGTCAGCTTGGTGAGGGCAACTGCTTCCTCCGCGTGCCGCCGGGATGTCGGCTCCGTCCCGTGCTGACGGGATGGTTTGCCGAGTTTGGCGCTCTCGAACGTGCCGGCGGGCGCAGGATCGTCGAGTACGGACTCGGCGCCGCGGCGTTCGCGGGCGCGACCTACGACCCGACCTCTCATTACCGCGCGGCCGCAGTCTTCGACTTCCACGAGGCGCAGGGCCTCACCCCGCATGCCCTTCGCGAGATCAGCCGGCACCAGGTGGGACTGCTGAAACGAGAGTTCGAATCGCTCGACGCCAATCCCTCGATCGCGCGCGTCGAGTCGATTCCCGACGAGCGTCGTGCCGGTTTCCTCGCCGTCCGTTCGCCACGCGCTGGCGATCTCTCATCTCGTCTGCGCGCTCACGGCGTGCGCACCGACTTCCGCGGAGACGTGCTGCGGATCGGCCCGGCGCCGTACCTGAGCGACGATCAGTTGCGCCAGGCCGTCGCGACGCTCGGTGAAGTGCTCGCGCTGGATTGAAACGATGGCTTACACCACTTGTTAGCGGCGCAAGCCATCGAGGCTGCACATCCCGGGCCCGCGCGTGGCGATGTACAGAAAGGCAAAGCAATAGAGGACGGCAAGCTCGCCGCCATTCTGGAGGGGGACGAGCCCCATCGGAAAATGCGCGATGAAGTACGCTGCGGCCATCTCGCCCGAGGCGATGAACGCGGCGATCCTGGTGAACAGGCCGAGCATGATCAACACGCTGCACACGAGTTCGATGACGCCCGCCGCGCCGAACATCGATCCCAGCGGGACTGCCTGGCCACCGACGCCGCCGAACATTCCGAACAACTTCTGCAGGCCGTGGAACAGGAAGAGGAACCCGAAGACGATGCGGAACAGGGCGTACAGCTGCGGGGCATAGCGCTCTGGAATCATGTCGTCTCCCTTCGTGGTTACAATTTAGTCCATGGCTTCCACGACGATCGTGTTCGGACTGCTGCTCACGCTGCTCGGGCTGGCGGGATACCTTCTGACCGGGACGAGCAGCCTCACCGCGTTGATTCCTGCAATCTTCGGGGTGCCACTGCTCCTCCTCGGATTCATCGCACGCTCCGAGCATTCGCGCAAGCACGCGATGCACATCGCGTCGCTGCTGGGCACGATCGGCTTCGTCGGCGCGCTGATGTCGCTGTTGCGCACGCCCACAGGCGTGCGATCTGCCCTCGCCGTGGCGTCGCAAGTGACCATGGTGCTGCTGACCGGGATCTTCGTCGCGCTCTGCGTGAAGTCGTTCATCGACGCGCGGCGGGCCCGGGCCGGGAGTGCAAAGTCGTAGCCCGGCGTCATGGTGGCGGCGTCGCCGTCTTCCGGGGCGGGTTGAAGAACGGCGTCTTCACGACCGTCGCGCCGACGTGATACCTCACGGCCTCGACGGTCATCTCAATCTCGAGACGCGTCCGCTCGGCACAATGCGGCGCGTCGATGGTGGCGAGGGCGATCATGCGTTTCAGCGTCGGCGACCACGTCGTGGTCGTCGCGCGCCCGACCTGACGGCCGTCGCGGAACACGGGGACGTGCACGCGTGAGGCCGCGGCGGGAGCCACCGGCGCCAGGCCCAGCCGATCGTGGATCGTCTCGACCTCCGTCCAATCGACTTCGAGTCCGACGATCATTCTACGGGGGCCGCTCCGCTGTTCGGCCGCGAGCGTCGGACGTCCGACAAACGGCGCCTTGTCGAGCTGCACGAGCCGTCCGAGGCCCATTTCGTAGGGCGTGTATTTCTGCGATTCGATGAGCGCTTTCTTGCTGCTGTTGAAGTCCACGTCGATGAGCAGCAGTCCCGCTTCCACGCGTGCGACGTCGAGCGCCAGCATGCCGGCCGGCTTGATCTCGAACGGCCTGCCGCCCTCCATCAGCGCGTCCCAGACGGTGACCGCCGCTTCGGCCGGGATCCAGATCTCGTAGCCGAGATCTCCCGTGTAGCCCGTACGCGAGACGTGAACGGGCACGCCCGCAATCCGACCGCCCGTCACGCGAAAATACTTGAGGGCGTCGACGTCGAGCTCGCCGACCGCCCGAAGCACGCGCGCCGATGTCGGTCCCTGCAGCGCGAGCGCCGCGACGTCCTCCGAGATGTCCTCGATCTCCACAGCCAGGCCGGCCGCGTTCTGCCGGAACCACCGCAGGCTCGGATCGGCCGCCGTCCACCGGTACGTCTGCTCCCCGAGCCGCGTCACGGTGCCGTCGTCGATCACCTTGCCGTGCTCGTCGCACCACGGCGTGTAATAGACCTGGCCCACCGCCATCTTCTCCACGTTGCGCGTGATCACTCGGTTGACGAGACGCGTCGCGTCGGGTCCTGTGACGAGGTACTTGAAGAGGGGCGAGACGTCAATGAGCGCGGCCGCGTTGCGGATCGCGTTGTACTCGTGCTCGTGATGGGTCTCGTACACGCTGACCGCGTAGTAGCCGGACCACTCACGGTAGTTGAGCGACTCGCAGAGCGGAAACGTGCGTGGATGAAAAGCGGTCCCGACTGGCACGACCGAAGTATACCGGCTGCGGGCTACGGACTTCAGGTTACAGGAAAACGCTTTTGCTGGAGGTCGGAGTCCGGAGCCCGCGGCCTTTGATACGGTGCGCACCGATATAATGCCCTTCGTGAAGTACGACGTGATCGTGATCGGCGGCGGTCACAACGGCCTGACGACTGCCGCCTATCTCGCGCGCGCCGGGCGGAAGGTGCTGGTGCTCGAACGGCGTCATGTGCTCGGGGGCGCCGCCGTCACCGAGGAAGTATTTCCCGGCTTCAAGTTTTCAGTCTGTTCGTACGTCGTATCTCTCCTGCGTCCCGAGATCATCCGCGAGCTCGACCTGCCGCGGCACGGCCTCGAGATCCTGCCGCTCGACGGCACGTTCACACCGATGCCGAACGGCGACTACCTGTGGCGCGTCAACGATCACGCGAAGACCCGTCGCGAAATCACGCGGCACTCCAGGGTGGATGCCGAAGCGTACGACGAGTACGGCAAAGCCATGATCGAGATGGGCCGGTTCGTGAAGCCAATCCTGAGCATGCTGCCGCCCGACCCCGCCTCGCTCGACCCGCGCGGCCTCGCCAGGCTGTTCTTTCTCGCGCGCCGCTTCCAACGGCTGTCACGCGAGGACCAGTACAACCAGATTCAGCTCATGACCATGAGCGCGGTCGATTTCCTCGATCAGTGGTTCGAAACCGACGTGCTCAAGGCCACCATGTCTGCCTCCGGGATCATCGGCACGTTTCTCGGCGTCCGGTCGCCTGGCACCGCGTACGTGCTGCTCCATCACTACATGGGCGAGATTGATGGCGCATTCAGATCGTGGGGCTTGTGCCGCGGCGGCACCGGCGCCATCTCGAACGCCATCGCGGATGCGGCGCGCGAGGCGGGCGCCGAAATCCGGACGGAGGCGGCCGTCGAGCGAATTCTCGTCAAGGACAACAGAGCGTGCGGCGTCGCGCTCACGAACGGGGACGAGATCCGCGCGAGGCTCGTGGCGTCGAGCGTCGACCCGCGCCTGACGTTCCTGCGCTTCCTCGAGCGCGGCACGGTTCCGGACGATTTTCTCGACGACATCCGCCGCTACAAGTTCCGCGGGTGTTCAGGTAAGGTCAACCTCGCGCTCGACACCCTGCCCGACTTTCCGGTGCCCGCCGGCAACAACAACGCGAGCCACGTCCACCTCCGCGGCGCCATCTCTATTTCGCCTGGCGTGGACTACATGGAACGGGCGTACGACGAGGCGAAGTACGGACGCTTCTCCCGCCGGCCGTACATCGACATCGTGATTCCCTCGCTCACCGACCCGTCGGTCGCGCCGCCCGGCAAGCACGTGATGTCGTGCTTCGTGCAGTATGCCCCCTACCATCTCAAGGAGGGCACGTGGGATGAGAAGCGCGAGGAGTTCGGCGACACGGTGATCGACACGCTCGCGGAGTTCGCGCCGAACCTCAAGCGCATCATCCTCCATCGTCAGGTCGTCACGCCCCTCGATCTCGAACGGGACTGGGGTCTTTCCGAGGGCAACATCTTCCAGGGCGAGCTGACGCTCGAGCAGCTTTTCTTCCTGCGACCGGCGCCCGGGTGGGCTCAGTACA
>DASYQV010000098.1:0-5133 GCA_036005125.1 Vicinamibacterales bacterium | reverse complement strand
CAGACTCGGCGGCAGCAGCAGATCCTGCTCGGGCACGTACGCGCGATACGTTTTTGCCATCGCCCGCAGTGTAGGACATATCGATCGACGCGCAGCACGAGAATTCACATGTGAGAGGCGATTACTCGGACACGCTCCTAGGTGTAGGTCATAGGTGCAGGTCATAGGTGCGGTCATAGGTGCAGGTCATAGGTGCAGGTCATAGGTGCAGGTCATAGGTGCAGGTCATAGGTGCAGGTCACAGGTGCAGGTCATAGGTGCAGGTCACAGGTGCAGGTCACCAGGTGCAGGTGTAGGTGTAGGGCCTACAGCTTTCACCTAACCCTATGACTTACACGTGTGACCTTAATACCTTTGACCTCACCTTTGACCTTTGCCCTTTGACCTACGGGGCCATCCTCACTGCGAAAGTCTGAGTCGCTTCCCCGAGTGGCTTCTCGCGGCGTAGTTCGCGAGCTCGTCGGGCATGGAGGCATCGCCATCGGCGCGGGCCGTCGCCAGGGCGAGCATTCGAGGGATCTCGCGCTCGCGGAAGATCGGGTCGCCCAGAATCTCGTAGTGCATGTTGCGGCGCTTCGCGGTGAACCCGGCATCCTCGATGTTCACGACGATCTCGACCTCGTCCATGCAGTAGCTGGCGCCGGCCGCGCGTACCACGTTCTCCTCGATCATCACGCTGCCCATGTCGTTGGCGCCGAACGCCAGACTGAGCTGTCCCACCTTGCCGCCCTGGGTCACCCACGAGGCCTGCAGGTTGTCGAAGTTGTCGAGGACAATCCGCGCGAGCGCGAGCGTCCGCAGGTACTCGATGCCGGTGGCCTCGTCCCCGCCGCGCTCGGTGTGACTGGGCTGAAAGCTCCACGTGATGAACGCGGTGAAGCCGCCGGTCTCGTCCTGGAGATCCCGCAGCCGCATCATGTGCTCGACGCGCTCTTCGTCGGTCTCCACCGTTCCGTACATCATCGTCGCGGTCGTCCGGAGACCCGCGCGGTGCGCGTGGCGCATCACGTCGAGCCATTCGTCCGCCGAAGCCTTGCCGTAACAGTGCAGCAGCCTGCGCACGCGATCGACGAGGATCTCCGCGCCCCCACCGGGGATGCTGTCGAGGCCGGCCGATACCAGACGTTCGATGACCACCGGCACCGGAAGCTGGGACAGCCGCGAAATGTGGATCACCTCGGGCGGTGAGAGCGCGTGGAGCTTGAATTCCGGATATCGTGCTTTGACGCTCCTGAAGAGATCCTCGTACCACGCGAGCGGCAGGTCCGGGTTGTGACCGCCCTGAAGGAGGAGCTGAACGCCGCCGACGGCAATCGTCTCGTCGATCTTGCGAAAGATCTCGTCGAACCCGAGCACGTAGCCCTCGCTCGAGCCGACGGGCCTGTAGAACGCGCAGAAGTTGCACTTCGCCACGCACACGTTCGTGTAGTTCACGTTGCGGTCGATGATATAGCTGACGATGCCCTCCGGATGCTTCCGCGCGCGAACCGTGTCGGCGAGGTGCCCGAGCAGGTGCGTCGGCGCATGACGATAGAGCTCGAGCGCGTCGGTGGCGTTGACGCGCCTCCCTTCGACCACGGCGCGGGCAATGTGATCAATCATCAACGTCAATAAAAGGCCAGCTCGCGCCGGGGGCCGAGCCCCAGTTCGGCGGCATAGTCGAGAAATCGCTGCAGTCCCGCGGCTTCCTCGGGACCGAGCGCGTATCGCACATTATCTCTTAGGTATCGCGCCGCCCGGCGGGCCCGCTCGCTATCGCCGCCCCCGTACTCGGCGGCAATGACGTCGGTCGCCGCCAGGCCCGCTGTCTGCGCGGCCTGCAGCGCCTGCACGTCGGTTCCATTGATCGCGCCTGGACGCCCGGTCCAGGCGGCGTAGACAAAGGGTAACCCGGTCATCGCGGTCCATTCCATCCCGAGATCGATCTTCTCGAGCCCCAGCGCAGCGTGATCCGCGTCGAACGCGGGATCGCCGATGAGCAGCGCGGCGTCGTACAGGCAGGTCATCGCTCCCAGGTCGGGAGGATGAGACACGAACTCGGGTGCGATGCGAAAACGGTGAGCGCACATCACCTTGACCAGCGCGACCGAGGTCCGCGAGCTCGTGTCGAGCGCGAGGCGGCGGATGTCGCGCACCGGACGCGTCGTGAACAAGGCGACCGAGGCCACCGGCCCTCGCGACGTGATGCCGACCTCGGGCACGAACCGGTAGTCGGCGTGAAGGTACTCGATGGACGGGATAAGGCCCAGGTCGACCTGGCCAGCGTGCAACAACTCCGCGCAGACGGACGGCACTTCGTACCGTACCTTCCACGTCTGCGGGAACCGATCGAGCGCCCACGTCAACGGCCGCGCATTCAGATATGAGACCGCACCGATTCGAATCATGTCTAACGCAGTGCCGGCCCGAAACGTCCGTCGCGTTCGGCTGGCGTGAATCCCGCGGCCTCGATGTTCCGCCGGACCTCCTCGAGGGCCGCGCGGCGCCGGCCGTCTGGCGCCTCGTCGGAAGGCGAGACATTGTCGAGGTCGTCGGCGCCGAACGTGAGCGCGACCTGGGCGAGCTTCGGTCCGTACCGCTGCCAGTCGACCTGCACGTGTGGAATCGCCGGCGCGGCAAGACGCGCGAGCGAAATCATCTTGACGTCCTCGTACCCGGTGGTTGGCCGAAACGTCTCGAGCAACATCGGCAGCGGGCTGATCGCGTCGATTGCGGAGAACCGCCTGCCGAGCTCCGCTGCCCTCGACAGCAGCGCTACGCGGTCCCCGGCGGCAGCGGCCTTGGAAACGGTCAACCGCACGCCATCCAAGCCCGCCTCCATCACGGCCTCGATCGCGTCGGTCGCGACCCGATCGAGCGGACACTCGGCAAGCCGGTTCAGACCCGCGGCACGAAGCCGGTCCAGCGCCTCGCGCAGCGCGAGGCCTGCTCGCTCGGCGAGCGGGACCATGTCGGCCAGCGAGAAGCCGGACACGACACGACCGTCGGCCACCGCGACCGCTGCGTGCGTTGCGGCGAGCGCCGCGTCGAGCGACTCGGGTGTGCCGGTGAGGCGGACCTCACGCGCAGCCGGCGGGACTGCCCCTGGTGCGTGGTCGAACGGCCAGCTCGCCACCCGAACGTACGTCACGCGCGTACCGTGCAGGAGCCGGCGCGCCTGGTCGGCGAGCATGCCGACGGCGAGAATGTCATGGGTGGCGGCCAGCTCTTCGATGTCCTCCGGGCGCAGCCGCTCGCCGGCAGCGATGCGCCCGGACAATGCGTCGTGCAAGGTCGGTGTCATCTGTTTGATCAACCCTCTCGCATGCGGTCGGCGATGAGCGTGGCGAGCGCCAGCGCATCCCGGCCCTGTCGTCCCGTGACACCAGGCTGCCGGCGTCCTCTCGCCGCCTCGACGAAGTCCTCCAGCTCGCGCCGCAGCGGCTCATCGTCGGGCACGGGCAGACGCCCGCCTTCGATCGCCGGGCGTCCGTTCTGCCGCACCACCCTGTAGACCTCGACCTCGCGCGCCGCATAGTCAATCGATACGTAGGCGTCACGCTGAAAGAAGCGGATCTTCCGAACGCGCTCCCTGCTGATCCGGCTCGCAGTGAGATTGGCGATGCAGCCGGAGGCAAAGCGGACCCGGACGTTCGCGATGTCGGTCCGCGCCGTGAGCACGTTCACGCCGACGGCTTCGACCGAGGCAACCTCGGACCGCACGATCGACAGGAGCACGTCGAGATCGTGAATCATCAGGTCGAAGATCACATCGATGTCGAGGCTGCGCTCGGGGAACGTTCCCAGACGGTGCACCTCGACGAAGCGCGGGTCGGCAATCAGCGGGCGGGCGGCTTCGACCGCGGGGTTGAATCTTTCTGTGTGCCCGACGGCCAGCACCGCCCCGTGCTGCCCGGCCGCGGCAATCATACGGTCGGCCTGATCGAGCGATGCCGCGAGCGGCTTCTCGACGAGCGCGGCGACGCGCCGCTCGAGAAACGGCAGTGCCACGTCGAGGTGCATCCCGGTCGGCACGGCAATGGTGACCGCATCCACACCGTCCTGCAGCTCGCGCGCGTCCGTGAACGCGGTTGTACCGTACTTGCCGGCAATCTCGTGCGCCCGCTCGCGTTGTGCGTCCACGACGCCAACCAGGTCCACGCCATCCATCGCCGCCAGGATGCGGGCATGATGCTGGCCGAGATGGCCGACACCCACGACCGCCACTCGGAGGTTGGCGCTCATACCGTTCCGCAACCGCGATCGGCCACGAAGAGCACGAAGACGGAAGCCACGAAGGACACAGCGCGGCCAACGCCGCAACCAAACGTGACACGCGTTGCCTGGTTGGCCGCGCTGTGTCCCAAGGACGCTGTCACGCTAGTGACACTAAGGAGGCTGACGTAAATTACCGTGTGATCGCTCGCAAAGATGGCGGAGAGCGCGGAGACGATTTCGCGCAGAGGACGCTGAGGGGCGGAGTCACGCGGAGAGAAATGACACGCATCTCCCGCCGGTGGGCGCGCTGCGCGCGGCATCGATCGGCGGCGGAGCGGTGGCCGGTCTCCGCGCGCCTCCGCGGCTCAGCGTTCTCTGCGTGGAAACGTCTCGGTGACCTCCGCCTGCTCTGTTGGATGAGCGACGCAAGTTGACCATTCAATTTCGATCAGGCTCCTTAGCGGCCGACACGGCCAGTGAGCATGGCTCGCATGCGGCTTCTGAATCCGGCCAGACACCATCACGACGTGGACGACAAGAAATAACTACGGAACCCGGCCGAATCGGCCGGTGCAGTGACCACCCTGAATTACGGCTGGCGTGCGTGAGTCGTCCTCACCTCCAAATTGGCCCCTTAGGTTTAAAAAGGAATCGAATCTCGATGTGAGATTTGCGAAGAAGCTAGATGCAGCACCGGCGCCCTGATTCATCAGGTCGCCTACCGCGAATCCGTGGTTCACGCTCGCTTCGGTCACAACAGTGCGAAACTGACCTTCAGCCGTCTGCAAACCCGTCGTCGGGTCCGTGACTCGGAACCGGCCCTGGAAGGTCCCAAAGCCGGTGCTGAAATTGATCAGCGCCGGTTCGGCCCTGAATTCCAGATCGCCGGTGAGACGCGGATCAGAACTTGTAATCACGCCGGTAAACAGACCTCTG
>DASYQV010000097.1:0-10616 GCA_036005125.1 Vicinamibacterales bacterium | reverse complement strand
GCGTGGTTCAAACCCGATGGCGGCGAGATGGACGACGAGGCGTGGCAGCAGAGCTTCGGCAAGGCGCTTGGCGTGTACGTCAACGGTGCCGCGCTCCGCGAGCGCGATCCCGACGGGCGGCCGGTGCGTGATGCGAGGTTTATGGTACTGTTCAACGCACACTCGGAGCCGGTGACGTTCACGCTCCCGGCGTCGAATTGGGCGAGCGCGTGGACCCGCGTCATCGCGACCGACGATGCGCGCGGGGAGGGCGGCGGCACCAGGCTGAACGCCGGCGAGGCTCATGAGGTGGGGGGTCGGTCGGTGGTGGTGCTGCAGGCGGAGGGGTGATTCTCGTGAATCTGCTGACACAGCGCGCGGACACGCGGAGATGAGATGAAGCGGCTGTGATCCAGCGTGCTGCACGAGCGAGTAACGTGCTCGAGACGCAAAGTCTTGCCGTCGGGCTGCGGTGCCGGAGCCACCGCGCCTTCAGCCCAGCAGCGAGCAGTTCCTAGACGTGCGCAAATTCCGCGTACCTTGAGTCGACCCATCACTGGGGTCAGACCCCGTTCTGACCCCGTTCTGACCCCGGTCTGACCCCCGGTCTGACCCCTCACCGCTCGAGCGTTTGCGCGTAACGCATCCGGAAGCGCTCGCGGAGTGCGGATTTCAAGAACTTGCCCGTCGACGTCCGCGGGATTTCGTCGATGAACTCCATGCGGTCCGGCAGCCACCATTTCGCGAAGTCGGGGGCGATGTGCGCGCGCAACTCCTCTTCGGTCGCCTGCTGCCCCGGCTTCAGCACCACCACCGCCAACGGCCGTTCGTCCCATTTCGGATGGGGAACCGCGACGACGGCGGCTTCGGCGACGGCCGGATGGCCCATCAGCGCATTCTCGAGCGCCACCGAACTGATCCATTCCCCGCCCGAGCGGATCAGGTCCTTCGACCGATCGCGAAGCTCGATGCAGCCGCCCGGCGAAATGGTGACCACGTCGCCAGTCCGAAACCAGTGGTCGTCTGTGAAGCGATCGGATGCCGATGGTTCGTTGTAATAGGCCGTGGCAACCGCAGGTCCCCGCACCTCGAGCTCGCCCATCGTCTCTCCATCCCACGGGGCGAGGCCGTAATCCGTACGCGCGCGGATTTCGACGAACGGCATCGCCGTTCCCTGCTTGACGCGCCAGGCGTACTGCGCCTCCTGTGTCGAGTCATCCAGCTCGGGCGGCGTAGTACAGACGGTGGCGATGGACGTCGTTTCCGTCATCCCCCACGCCTGCATCACCTTTATCCCGTATCGCTCCTGATAGCCACGCAACAGCGCTTTTGGAACGGCCGAACCGCCGATGACAAGGGTGCGCAGCGTGCTGACGTCATGCGCCCCCGCGGCGCGGTCGAGCGCGTGGAGCACGCCCAGCCAGACCGTCGGCACTCCCGCACTCACGGTGACCCGTTCCGACGCGATGAGGCGCAACAAGGCGTCCGGTTCGAGCCTGGCCCCCGGCAGCACGAGCGTTGCCCCTGCCAACGCCGCGGCAAACGGCAGGCACCATCCGTTGATATGAAACATCGGAACGACCGCGAGGACCACGTCGCGCCGGCGTATCCCGATGCTGTCCGCCGTCGTCAGGATCATCGCCTGGAGCGCAATCGCGCGATGGGAGTAGACGACACCCTTCGGCCGTCCGGTCGTACCCGACGTGTAGCACATGGCGGCTGCCTTGTGCTCCTCCGGTCGGGCCTCTTCGAAGCGCTCGGGATCGGCGCCGGCGACGAGCGCCTCGTACTCAATCGCGTCGGGGGGCAGTTCACCCTCGCCCATCACGACGATGTGCTCGACGGAATGGGGAAGTCGAATCCGGGAAAGCAGCGGCACGAGACTGCTGTCGACGATAATCACCCGGTCGCCGCCGTGTTCGATGATGTACGCCAGGTCGTTCGCGTGAAGGCGCAGGTTCAGCGTGTGCAGGACGGCGCCAATGGCAGGAACGGCGAAGTACGCTTCCAGGTGTTGGTGATGATTCCATGCCATCGTGCCCACCCGGTCCCCGCCCCGGACACCAAGCCGCTGCAGCGCGACGGCCAACTGCCGCGCGCGCCGCAGCATGTCGCCGTAGTGATACCGATGAATCGCGCCGTCACCCGTACAGCTGACAACGGCCACATTGGCATACATCGTGGCGGCGCGTCGCATGATGGCGGGAACCGTCAACTGATAATCCATGCCGCGCGTATGATACCCTGCCGGCGGTCCACCGTTCGAGCGTGGGCCGTGAATGGAGGACCGAGCCCATCATGATGCCGCAAACCTACGCCACGCTGCCTGACGCCGCGATGCGGCGGAAGATGTTGGTGCGCGCCGTCACCGCGTCGGCGGTCGGCACCACGATCGAGTGGTACGACTTCTTCCTGTACGGAGTCGCTGCCGCGCTGGTGTTTCCGCGGTTGTTCTTTCCGAGCTCCGATCCATTCGTCGGCACCCTGCTCGCCTTTTCCACGTTCTTCGTGGGCTTCATCGCCCGGCCGGTTGGTGCCGCCCTGTTCGGACACTACGGGGACCAGATCGGTCGGAAGGCGCTGCTCGTCACCACGCTCATTCTGATGGGGGTCGCGACGATGGCCATCGGCCTGGTGCCGGGCTACGCGAGCATCGGGATATGGGGCGCCGTCCTGCTGACGATCGGTCGTGCCATTCAGGGCATCGCCGTGGGTGGGGAGTGGAGCGGTTCGGTGCTCATCGCGGGCGAATGGAGCGATCCGAACCGGCGCGGCTTCACGACGAGCTTCGCGCAGTGGGGCGCGCCGGCGGGGATGGTGCTCGCCAACCTTGCGCTGGTGATCATGAACGTGCTCCTCCCCAACGAGGCGTTTCTTTCGTGGGGTTGGCGCGTACCATTTCTTGCCAGCGTCGTTCTGGTGGCCGTCGGTTTGTACATCCGCGTCGGGATTCTCGAATCGCCCGTCTTCTCGAAGCTGAAACAGGAAGGAAAGGTCGTCCGGGCGCCGCTCGTCGACGTGTTCAGGAATTACCGCCGCGAGGTCGTGCTGACGGCGCTTCTGCGGACAGGTCAGCACGTGCCGTTCTACGTGTTCAGCACCTACGTCCTCGCCTACGCTACGCAGGCTGTGGGTATGTCTCGAACGAGGATCCAGACGTTTGTGATCATCCAGTCGCTCATTTCACTGGTGACGATCCCATGGGCCGGACATCTGTCCGATCTGTATGGCCGAAGGCTCGTGACGGCGATCGGATGCATCACGATGGCGGTGGTGCCGTTCATCTATTTCAGGTTTCTCGACACGGCCTCACCGGTCCTGATGTTGATTGGCGTCGTGCTCGCGGCGATCTCGCACGATTTGCAGTATGGCCCGCAGGCGACGTTCATCGCCGAGAGCTTTCCGGCATCGGTGCGCTACAGCGGATCGGCGCTCGGGTATCAGCTGGCCTCGATTACGGCAGGCGGACCGGCTCCTATCATTGCGACGCTTCTGTATGACAAGTTTCACACGTCAACCGCCGTCGCAGCCTACATTTCCATCAGCGCCTTGATCAGCCTTGCGTGCGTGGCCGCGCTGAGTCACGAGTCCGGCTCGCTCGATCACAGGTAGTCTTCCATGAATCGTTTCGTCACGCGACGTGAGCTTCTGGTGTCGGTCGCAGCAGCGTTGGTGGCGGCGCCGACGAGGGCGCAAACGCCGAAGCCGCCAATCACGTTGCTGGGGCTGAACCATGTCTCGCTCGCGGTCTCGAACGTCCAGCGCTCTCAGGAGTTCTACCAGCGGCTGTTCGGCATGCCGCTCGTCCATCGACAGGGATCGGTTCCCGTGCTTCGCATCGGGTCGGGCCCTCAATTCATTGCGTTGTACAACGCCGGCAGCGCTGTGCCCGGTATCGGCCACGTGTGCTTCGCCGTCGAAGATTTCAATCCGGATCGGCTGATGCAGACGCTCGCCGTGCACGGGGTGGCAAAGACAGTCCCGGGCACGGCGCCGGAGACCGCGTGGGTGAGGATGCGCGGTGAGAAGGCTGGTGGCGCCAGGGAGGGAACACCGGAACTCTACTTCAACGATCCCGACGGCCTCACGTGCCAGCTTCAGGCAGCCACCTACTGTGGCGGCGCTGGCGTCAACGGCGAGCTGTGCACGATGAACGAGCGGCCTGCCAGTCAGCCGTTCCCGACGAGAGCGTTGAACCATGTCACGGTCGCCGTATCGGATGAGCATCGCTCGCTTCGCTTCTATCAGCGAATTTTCGGGATGCCCGTTCAGGCCCGTCAGGGAGCGGGGGTGTTGCTGGCCGCTGGCGCCCATCCAGACTTCATCGCGGTGAGCCAGGCTGCGCCGAACAGGAAACCGCAGGTCGATCATTTCTGCGTCACGGTGGACGATTTCGATCCCGACCGGATCATGAAAACGCTCGCCGGGCTCGGCGTGAAGGAGCGCACCTCGTCTACGTCGACGAGTCCTATGACATCTTGGGTGCGCTGGCGACAGGTCAACGCGAACGGCGGCGGCGCGGGTGCGCCGAATGGCACGCCCGAGGTCTACTTCCGCGACCCCGACAACATCGGGGGTCAGATTCAGGATGCCCGGTACTGCGGCGGGTCGGGACTCTATGGGCAGGTGTGTCCGTAAAGGTACGTAGGCCGGGTCTTCAGACCCGGCCCAGTCACCGTGCGCGTTTAAATCACCTGAGCCGCATCTAAAGATGCGGCCTGCGACAACGGAATCATCTGAGCCGCATCTAAAGAGCGGCCTACGACGAGGTCGACGGAAACTGCAGTTAACGGGTTCGCGGGCGGGTTCGCGGGCGTTGCGCGATGCAGAAAGCAGACGCCGGCCGTTAATCCTGATCTCGCGCACCGGCAGCGTTCTTGCCACGGCCCCGACGTCCCGGTATGTCCACCGAAACCTGCATGCACTCGACCGCTGCCGCTTCGGAACCGGTCTACCGGGACACTTCTTCGTGAAACCCTCAGCAAGGGGCGTTGACTCTGCCCACGAATTGGTTGTTTACACCTCATTGGGCTGTCGGCATACTGTGCCGAGCGAATGAGAAGGAACCGTTCGGTGGCCGGAACGTTGGCATGTGCGATGGCCGGCTGGATGGCGATCGGATGGGGCTCCTCCGGTTCAGCACTGGCCGAGCGCGCCGCCCACCAGCCCGAGGCGCACGCGGATTCCGCGCCGGCCCGCGTCGTCATCGATCGGTACTGCATCGCCTGTCACAACCAGCGCGCGAAAACGGCGGGACTGATGCTCGACGTCGCCGACCTGGCGCAGGTGGCGCGAAACGGCGAGATATGGGACAAGGTCGTGCGGAAGCTTCGCTCGCGCGCGATGCCGCCGGCCGGTCGGCCTCGACCCGACGAGGCCGGCTACGACACCGTCGTTTCGTATCTCGAGGCGGAGCTCGATCGCGCGGCCGCGCTCGATCCGAATCCCGGCCCTGTTGCGCCGTTTCGTCGCCTCACGCGAACCGAGTACGCGAACGCCGTTCGCGACCTGCTCGCCGTCGGTCAGCTTCCGAAGGAGCTCGATCTCGCCACCGTGCTTCCCGCCGACAACGCGAGCACCGGCTTCGACAACCTCGCCGATCTCCTGTTCATCTCGCCGACCGCGATGGAAGCGTATCTGTCGGCGGCGCGCAAGATCAGCCGGCTGGTGGTGGGCGATCCGGCGACGCCGGTGATCGTCGACCGGCATCTGCTTGCGGAGGATCTTCCGCAGGACGTGCGGATGGAAGGCGCGCCTGTCGGGACCCGCGGCGGGCTCTTCGCTCGCACCTATCTGCCGGTCGATGGCGATTATCGGGTGAAGATCGAGTTCGCGGGCAATGCGCGGGAGCGACACGATCTCGAGGTCACCGTCGACAACGAACGAGTCAAGGTTTTCACGCTGGGGACCGGGCCTCCGCCCGAGCGCGGGTACGGCGTGTTCGTCACGCCTCCCGATAAACCCGTCGAAGCGACGATCCCGATCAAGGCAGGTCCCCGGGTCGTGGCCGTGGCGTGGATCGAGAACACACCCGCACTGAGCGAAGCGCTCGTGCGTCCGCGTCTGCGCAGTCGGGGGACGTTGCCCGCGATCTCCAGCGTCACGATCAGTGGACCGTACACGGCCGCCGGTTCCGGAGACACTCCGGGTCGCAGGCGTCTGTTCGTCTGTCAGCCTCGCGGGCAGAAGGAGGAGGACGCCTGCGCGAAACGCCTTCTCTCCACCCTCGTCCGGCGCGCCTATCGTCGCGCAGCCACCGATGCGGACGTCCGGACGCTGCTTCCGTTCTTCGAGGCCGGGCGGGCGGAAGCCGGGTTCGAGCGCGGCATTCAGCACGCTCTCGAGCGGGTGTTGATCAGCCCGCACTTTCTGTTCCGGATCGAGCGCGATCAGGCTCCCGCCCTGAGTGCCCGTCTCGCGACATCGCGGGCCGCCGCGTCGGGGGGCGAAGCGGTGGCGCCCGTCAGCGATGTCGAGCTCGCGTCTCGACTGTCGTTCTTTCTCTGGAGCAGCATCCCGGACGACGAGCTGCTCGATCTGGCGATTCGCGGCAAGCTCAGGGAACGCGACGTGCTCGGCCGGCAGGTGCGGCGGATGCTGGCGGACCCGCGTTCGGAGGCGCTCGTCACGAACTTCGCCGCGCAGTGGCTCTTCCTGCGCGACGTTGAGCAGAAGCGGCCGGACCTGCGCGTGTTCCCCGACGCCGACGCCAGCCTGCGGCAGGCGTTCAAACGTGAAACCGAGCTCTTCATCGACAGCATCGTCCGGGAGGATCGCAGCGCCATCGATCTCCTGACCGCGGACTACACGTACGTGAACGAGCGGCTGGCCAGGCATTACGGGATTGCCAACATCTATGGCCCGGAGTTCCGGCGGGTGACGCTTACCGACGACTATCGGCGCGGGCTCCTGGGGAAGGGGAGCCTGCTGCTTCTGACGTCCTACTCGACGCGGACCTCTCCTGTCCTGCGCGGAAAGTACATCCTCGGCAATCTGCTCGGCGACGAGCCGCCTCCGCCGCCGCCGAACGTGCCATTGCTCGAGACGTCGAGGGCCAGGAGCGGCAGCCCGCTGTCGATGCGGGAAGCGATGGTCCAGCACCGCGCGAATCCCGCGTGCTCCACGTGCCACGCGCGCATGGATCCGATCGGCTTTGCGCTCGACAACTTCGATGCCATCGGTCAGTGGCGAACGCTCGGCGAGTCCGGAACGCCGATCGACGCCTCCGGGCAGATGCCGGACGGCACGAAGTTCGAGGGCATCGTGGGCGTACGCGACCTGCTGGTGAAGCGCCCGTACGGGTTCGTCAACACGATGACCGAAAAGCTGCTGACGTATGCGATTGGCCGCAGCCTCGAATACTACGATTCGTCGGCGGTCCGTGGAATCCTGCGCCGTGCGGAGCGCAACGACTACCGTTTCTCGTCGCTGATCCTGGGCATCGTCGAGAGCACGCCGTTCCACATGAGGAGATCGACGGCGACGCGGCCGTCGATAGATGCGGCCGCCCGCCCGTGAAAGTTTGGAGACTTCGCTCATGATGGTCACGAAGATCGTACTGCCTCGACGGACGTTCCTGCGCGGCCTCGGCGCGACGATTGCGCTGCCGTTCCTGGACGCAATGGTGCCAGCCCTTTCCGCGGCGCCGACGGCAGCACCGAGGCGGCTCGGGTTCATCTATGGGTCTCCGAACGGCATCATTCAGAAGGCGTTCGTGCCGACGACAGTCGGTCCGGTGTTCGAGTTGTCGCCGATCCTGCAGCCGCTCGCGCCCGTTCGCGACCAACTGCTCGTCCTGAGCGGCCTTGCGCACCGGCAGGCCGACTCCTTCGGCGACGGGAACGGGGACCACCCGCGAGGCACCGCCGTCTGGTTGAGCGGCGTGCACGCGTGGGACCGCCGCGGCCCGGGGAGTCTCGTCTCGCTTGGCACGACGGTCGACCAGATTGCGGCGCGGGAGCTCGGTCGCGAGACGCAACTGCCGTCGCTCGAACTGGCGCTCGAAAGGCCGACGCAGATCGCGTGCGACACCACGGATTGCTTTTTCTCGAACACGATATCGTGGCGATCGCCGACAACGCCGAATCCAATGGAGGCGCACCCACGCGTCGTGTTCGACCGGCTGTTCGGCGAAGGCGGAACTGCCGCGCAGCGTCTCGCACAGGTACGCCGGACCGGGAGTCTGCTCGACTCGGTCCTCACGGAGATCAACTCGCTGAAGCAGCAGTTGGGAGCAGGCGACCGATCGAAGCTGGGCGAGTACCTCAACTCCGTTCGCGAGATCGAGCGGCGTATACAGGCCGCCGAGGCGACTGGCGCGACGTCCGAGCTGGCCTTGCCCGATCGCCCCACCGACATCCCCGACGATTTCGAAGCGCACGCAAAGCTGATGTTCGATCTGCAGGTGCTGGCGTTCCAGGCGGACCTGACCCGCGTCTTCACGCTGATGATGGCGCGGGAGGCGAGCGGGCGCTCGTATCCGCAGATCGGCGTACCTGATCAGCACCATCCCGTGTCGCACCACCGCAACGATCCGGCGCTCATTGCGAAGAAGCAGAAGATCGACACGTATCACATGAGCCTGTTCGGATACTTCCTCGAGAAGCTCCATGCAACTCCCGACGGCGACGGATCGCTGCTGGATCACTCCGCCATTCTTTACGGGGGTGGGATGGGCGACGGCAACCTGCACGAGCACACCAACCTGCCAACCGTCGTCGCCGGCAGGCTCGACGGTGCGTTCAAGACCAATCGACATCTGGCGTATCCGGACAACACGCCGATGGCGAATCTCCTCGTGACGATGCTGGACAAGGTTGGCGTGCCGCTGGAGAGGCTCGGCGACAGCACCGGCCCGCTCGGGGAACTCTCCGGCTTGTGATGTGGGATGTGGGAGTAGGAGGTCCGGCATTGTACCGGGGTTGGCTGCCTCTTGCGATTCTGGCACTCGTCGCCGCTCCGCATGTCGGCGCCGCCGAGGAGCGGCTGATCGACGCGGTCAAGAGAGCAGATCGAGTGGCTGTTCAGGCCCTGCTCGAGAAGCGCGTCGACGTGAACGCCGCCGAGCCCGATGGGATGACAGCGCTCCACTGGGCGGCTCAGCGGGGAGACGTGGATATCACGCGCCTGCTGATTCGCGGCGGCGCCGACGT
Organism: Vicinamibacterales bacterium; assembly: GCA_036005125.1. Taxonomy (GTDB): domain Bacteria; phylum Acidobacteriota; class Vicinamibacteria; order Vicinamibacterales; family UBA2999; genus DASYQV01. The sequence goes on along the minus strand of DASYQV010000097.1, from coordinate 1,485 downwards.
CGACAAGACCACGCGCTACGGGATCAGGCCGCTGTATCTTGCCGCCAGCGGAGGTCACGTCACCGTCATCGAGGCGCTCGTGGAGGCCGGGACGGACGTGAACGCAACGACGCCGCAGGGGGTCACGTCGCTGATGATGGCCGCGCGCGTAGGCAAGCTCGATGGACTGGACGCCCTCCTCGTGCACGGCGGACAAAGCCGCGTCAACGCACAGGAAAGCTGGCGCGGACAGTCGGCGCTGATGTGGGCGGCCGGGGAAGGTCACGCGGCTGCGATCACCCGCCTCGCCGAAGCCGGTGCCGACCTGCGCAGCCGCTCGAAGGCGGGGTTCACTCCGCTGCTCTTCGCGATCAGGAACGGACACATCGAGACCGCGCGGCTCCTCCTGACGCTCGGCGCAGACCCGAATGACAAGGTCCAAAGCGTGCCGGCCACGGACAACGGCGGCCAGGGGACCAATGCGTCCCGCCGCAGCCAGCCCACCGCGGGCGATCCGCCGACGTCCGCGCTCGGCATGGCCATCATCAACGGGTATTACGAGCTCGCCGCCGCGCTTCTCGATCGCGGCGCCAATCCGAATGTTCCCGACCCGCGGGGATCGATGCTTCACGCGCTGGCGTTCATGCGCAGGCCGGGCTCGGGCGCTCCGCCGCCGCCGACGGGCAACGTCGACAGCCTGCAGCTGGTCGAGAAGCTCCTCGATCGCGGCGCGAACCCCAATGCCCGGATTGCGTGGAGAGAGATCGTCTTCGACCGGGATCTCGCGGTGACCAAGCTGCCGCCGAATATACCCGTCGGCCGCAACTTCCTCACCTTCATCGGCGCGACGCCTTTCTACCTGGCGGCCAAACACGGCGATGTCGCGATGATGCGCCTCCTGCTCGAGCACGGCGCGGATCCGAAGATCGCCACGGTGCAGCGTGTGACGCCGCTGATGGCCGCCGCAGGGCTTGGCTTCTGGGATGGCGAGAGCCCCGGACCGCTGACAGGCGTGCCCGAACGCGAGCACGCGGAGGCCGTGAAGCTCCTGATCGGGCTCGGTCTGGACGTCAACGCCGTCACGAACTTCGGAGGTCCCGCCCTCGAGGGGGACGCCGGGACCCTGCTTCGTCGTCATCCGCTCAATCTCCTGGCGTACGACGGCGCGCACGACGCGCCGCTCCAGGAGATTCCGCCCAGGCTCGCGCTGGGGGACATGCGGTGGAACGGCAGTACGGCGTTGCATGGCGCCGCCATGAGAGGCGCCAACGCCATCGTGCAACTGCTGGTCGATAGTGGCGCCAGACTCGATGTGCGCAACACGGTCGGCTGGACACCGCTGATGTGCGCTGAGGGCGTATTCGTTGCGAACACCGAGAAGGACTGGCCCGAAACCGTGGCGCTGCTGCGCAAGCTGATGACCGAGCGTGGGATGGATCCCGCTCTTCACGATCAGGCGTCGCTGGGCGTGAAGAAGTCCCGCGCGGTGGCGCTGCGATAACGTCC